>CANEGK010000004.1 GCA_947427035.1 uncultured Clostridium sp. | reverse complement strand
GCCTGTCGTTGCAAGGCTTTTCCCACGCCGTATTTTTAACGCGTTTTTAATTTGCACCCGGCAGGAAGATGGGATATAATAAGGGCAGATGTTATTTTAAGGATGGCGGTAGGTTTAAGCTATGAGCAATCAATCAAACGGCGGCCCGCAGGGCCGCGACAGCAACGAGCTGGGTTCGTGGATTGTCACCATTGTGATGCTGTGGGCTTTTTTCCCGGTCGGCGTCATTCTTCTCATCTCAAAATTAAAAAAGGCTTTTCGTTCGCCGCCCCGGCCTCCCGTGTCCCGCCCGCCGCAGCCGGCGCAAAGCGGGCAGTGGCGGCCCGTACAGCCGCTTGAACAGCGCGCCGCCAGGCCCGCTGCGCAGCGCGCGCCGGCGCCGGCGCCGGCAGCGCCCGTCCCTGCCGCGCCAAAAGCGCCCGTGCCCTCCGCTCCCGCGCCTGCCGTGCGGGGCAGACGGAAACGCCGCCGGGCCTCCCGCGGCGCCTGGCTTTACCGCCTGGCCGGCGCGGGCCTGCTCGTCCTGGGCATTCTGGCCACCTTCAAGCCGCTGGAAGAGCTGCTTCGCTTTGGTTTTGACACGCACGAGCTGTGGCGGCTGATGCAGGCCGGCGGCGTCGCCGTCGGCGGGCTGGCCCTGCTGGGCGTTGCGGGGTATAAGCGCCGCAGGGAAAACCGGTATGCGGCTTACCTGGCCGTCATTGGCGACAGCCAGTGCCTGTCGCTCGACTTCATCGCTTCGGCCACCGGACGCCGGTATGCCGCCGTGCAAAATGATTTGCAGGACATGATCAACATGGGCTACTTCGGGCCCGAAAGCTACCTGGATCTGGCCGAGCGGTGCTTTGTCGCCTGTCACGCCGCCGCGCCCCGGCGCGATGCCAAGCGGGCGGAAGACAACGGCCGGCCGGCCGAACCGGCGCCGCGCGCCGCGCATCCCGGCCGCTATGCCGAAGAAGAGCAGATTTGCAGCATCAACAAAACCATTTCCGATCCGCATGTCACCGCGTGCATGAACCGCCTGGAGGAGCTGACCCATAAAATCCTGGCCTATGTCGAAGAGCACCCGGAAAAAGAGAGCCGCATCCGCCGCTTCCGCGCGCACTACCTGCCCAAAACCATTAAAATCTGCGAATCGTATGCGCGGTTCGAGCAGCAGGGCGTACAGGGCGAAAACATCCGCACCGCCATGCAGGAAGTGGAAGACGTCATGGATTCGCTGGTGCGCGGGTTTGAAAACCAGCTGGACATGCTGTTTGACGACGAGGCGCTCGACGTTTCAACCGACATCAGCGTGCTGGAGAGCATGATGGCCCCGACCGAGCTCAAAATCGAGGACTTTTTGCCGCAAAGGGAAAAAACGCAGTAAGCGCAGACAAAAAGGAGGGATTTTACATCCCTCCTTTTTTCAGCCCGTTTCCCGCCGGATAAAGCAGGCCCCGAAGCTTTTGGATGCATCGCCGGCGGCACAGACCGGGGCCTTCCCGGCCGCGCGGGCAGCCTTTATTTTTTCAGGTTTTTAAGCCGCTGCTTCATCTGCTCAAGCGCTTCGCTGTGCCGGGTTGACTTCATACCCGGAAAGGCGCGCAGCAGGCGCTTTTGACCAAAATGATAGGTGGCCAGAAGCTCGTCGTTGGCCGCCTTCAGCTCCTGCAAAGCGGCTCTGCGGCGCTCCAGCGCCTTTTCGCGCGCGGCCTTCCGCTCGGCGTCCTCCTGCTCGTAAAGCGCCCTTTTCTGCGCCCGGTCGGCTTTTTTCTCTTCCAGCGCCTCGCCCACGGCGGCGCTCTTTTCCGCCAGGCTGAGCGTGCCGTCTGACAACACCGTCCCGATGTCGTCCGACGCCGAGCGGATGCGCCCTGCCAGCTCGTCAAGCCGGCGCAGCTTTTCGTTGAGCTTGAGGATGGTCGACACCGTCGCGGCCAAATCGGCCAGCATGACGGCGCCCAGCGCGCACAAAAGCCCGACGCCCAGCGTATGCGGCAGCCAGTCGACAAGCCGGGCGACCATAGGGTGAAAGACGTTCATGATGAGCAGGCAGGCCAGGCCCCATACCAGTGAAAAGAGCAGGCAGACGTACCCGCCGATGTTGAAGGGCATGTCGGAATAGTCCCACCACTTCTGCTGAAAGAGCTTTTCCAGCACAAAGCCGGTGACAAGCTCGAGCGCGCTGGTCAGCAGCACCGAGCCGACAAACAGCAGCGGCACGCTGCCGCGCAGCGGCGTCAGGCAGAAAACGACGATGCACACGCCGCTTCCGTAAATGGGGCACCACGGGCCGTTTAAAAACCCGCGGTTGACAAAACGCCCGTTTTTGGCGGCGGCAAAGCAGACCTCGCTGCACCAGCCCAAAAAAGCGTAAATAAAGAAGTACCACAAATATCTATATAGCTCATCCACAGATGCTCTCTCCCTTCATTTCATTGGCTTTCTGCAATGAATATACCACAAAATGCACGGAAAAAACACCCCCGAAAAGGGCAAAATGACAAATCCTTAACATAACGAAAAAAAACTCTTTACAAAACCATTTTGCGCACATATAATATGATTGAATTGAATATGCGGAATGATGTTTCCCGGGAGAGCGCCCTTTCAAAAGGCCGCCGAAGATGCAAGTCACACGCAAACAGGTCTTGCGCTGCGATGAAACTTTCAGGCAAAAGGACCGGATGCTGACCGCCCTCTGAAGAGCCCTGTGCCCAGGGCGCCAAAGGAGCAACAACCGGTTTTGATCCGGCTGGAATCTCTCAGGCTGTAAAACGGAGTGTAGCGACTGTGTCTTTCATTGTTTTGGCATGGTCGCTTTTTGTTTGCTTCTGATTATCGGAGTTATCGATTTATTAAATACAGTTTATAGAACGGAGCACAAGATGAGCTTTGTGATCGTGACCAACAACCCGCTGGTGCGGCAGCGTTATGAAGGGCTTTACCGTCTTGATTTTATCGACGGCACTTATATGAACGTCCTTGAGCGCGTGCGCGACCGGGTGCATCTGGGGCACAAGCTGCTGACCCATCCGCTTTCGGGCAGCGTCAAACCGGGCGAAACGCCGTATAAATCGGTTATGATTTCCTCAAAACCGGGAATCATAGACATGGAATCGCTCGGCACCATCGAAATGTCCATCGTCACCTGCCGCAAATTCCCCATCAAATGCGAAAACCTGCCGCAAAAAGTGCTTGAGGATTTCCAGCTGGTCGACTTTACGCTCATTGACAGCGCGATTCCCTCGGCCACAGTTCGCTGAACATGTCACTATATAGTACAAATATATAGAGAACTTATACGGAGGAGGAAGATCACCTTGAAACTTGAAATGGGATATATCCATATCCACGACATTCAATTTTCAAACGTCTCCAAGGTGGAGAATGGCGTCCTGTTCGTTGACCAGGAAGCCGTCAAAAAGCTCGTTTTGGAAGACGAGAACCTGAAGTCCGTCACTCTGGACATCGCTCACCCTGGTGAGAGCACCCGCATCACCCCGGTCAAGGACGTCATCGAGCCCCGCGTCAAGGTCGAGGGCCCCGGCGGAATCTTCCCGGGCGTCATCGCCAAGGTTGACACCGTCGGCAGCGGCAAGACCTATGCCCTGAAGGACATGGCCGTTGTCACCGCCGGCAAAATCGTCGGCTTCCAGGAGGGCATCATCGACATGTCCGGCCCCGGCGCCGACTACACCCCGTTCTCCAAGCTGCACAATCTCGTCATGGTGTGCGAGCCGGTCGACGGGCTGGCCCAGCACGATTATGAAAAGGCCGTGCGCTTCGCCGGCTTCAAGGTCGCCACGTACCTGGGCGAGCTGGCCCGTGAGCTGACCCCCGACGAGACCCAGGTCTTTGAGACCTACGGCGTCAAGGAGGGCATCGAGAAGTTCCCCAACCTGCCGCGCGTGGCCTACGTCCACATGCTGCAGAGCCAGGGCCTGCTGCACGACACCTATGTCTACGGCGTCGACGCCAAGCGCACCCTGACCACCATCCTAAACCCGACCGAGGTCATGGACGGCGCCATTGTTTCGGGCAACTGCGTGTCTGCCTGCGACAAGAACACCACCTACCACCACCTCAACAACCCCGTCGTGCACGACCTGTTCGCTCAGCACGGCAAGACGCTCAACTACGTCTGCAACATCATCACCAACGAGAACGTTTATCTGGCCGACAAGCAGCGTTCCTCTGACTGGTCCGCCAAGCTGTGCCGCCTGCTCGACCTCGACGGCGTCATCGTCTCGCAGGAAGGCTTCGGCAACCCCGACACCGACCTCATCATGAACACCAAGAAGATCGAGGCCGTCGGCGTCAAGACGACCATCATCACCGACGAATACGCCGGGCAGGACGGCAAGAGCCAGTCGCTGGCCGACGCCGACCCCGCCGCCGACGCCGTCGTCACCGGCGGCAACGCCAACATGGTCATCCGCCTGCCCAAGATGGACAAGGTCATCGGTATGCTTGACTATGTCGACGTCATCGCGGGCGGCCACGCCGGCTCGCTGCAGCCCGACGGCTCCATCGAAGCCGAGCTCCAGGTCATCACCGGCGCGACCAACGAGATGGGCTTCAACAAACTGAGCGCCAGATAACGGGAAGGAGGAAACTGAAATGAGCTTTCGCGTAGTACACTATATCAACCAGTTCTTCGCCCAGATCGGCGGCGAGGAAATGGCCCATGTCCCCCCCGAGAAGCGTGAGGGTCCTGTCGGCCCCGGCACGGCTTTCAACACCGCCTTCAAGGGCGAGGCTGAGGTTGTCGCCACCATCGTCTGCGGCGACTCCTATTTTGCCGAGCATGAAAAAGAAGCCAAAGAGCAGGTCCTCGGCTGGGTGAAAGAGCTCAAGCCCGACCTGTTCATCGCCGGCCCCGCCTTCAACGCCGGCCGTTACGGCTACGCCTGCGCCAACATCTGCAAGGCTGTGCAGGATGAACTGGGCGTCAAGGTTCTGACCGGTATGTACGAAGAAAACCCCGGCGCCGACCTCAAGGAAAAGGTTCTGATCGTCTCGACGACCAACAGCGCCGCCGGCATGCGCAAGGCTGCCCCGACCATGGCCGCCCTGGCCCTCAAGCTGATGCGCGGCGAAGAGCTGGGCGCTTCGTGCGAAGACGGCTATATGCCCAACGGCATCCGCCGCAACTTCTTTGAAAAAGAGCGCGGCTCGACCCGTGCCGTCAAAATGCTGCTCAACAAGCTGGGCGGCAAGCCCTTCACCACCGAATATCCCATGCCGTCCTTTGACCGCGTGCCCCCCAATCCCGCTGTCAAGGATCTGAGCAAGGCGACCATCGCCCTGTGCACCTCGGGCGGCATTGTCCCCAAGGGCAACCCCGACCACATCGAATCCTCCAGCGCTTCGCACTACGGCGAGTATGACATCACCGGCGTGATGGATCTGACGGCCGACACCTATGAAACGGCGCACGGCGGCTATGACCCGGTCTACGCCAACGAAGATGCCGACCGCGTCCTGCCTGTCGACGTTCTGCGCGACATGGAAAAGGAAGGCGTCATCGGCAAGCTGCACCATCTGTTCTACACCACCGTCGGCAACGGCACCGCCGTCGCCTCGGCCAAAAAGTTCGCCGCTGAGTATGCCCAGAAACTGTTGTCTGCCGGCGTTGACGCCGTCATCATGACCAGCACCTGAGGAACCTGTACTCGTTGCGGTGCAACGATGGTTAAAGAGATCGAGCGCGCTGGCATCCCCGTTGTCCACATGTGCACGGTCACCCCGATTTCCATGACGGTCGGCGCCAACAGAATTGTCCCGACCATTGCAATCCCCCACCCCCTGGGCAACCCCGCCCTTACGCACGAAGAAGAAAAGGTCCTGCGCCG
The DNA here is from genome assembly GCA_947427035.1 of uncultured Clostridium sp. GTDB lineage: Bacteria > Bacillota > Clostridia > Oscillospirales > Butyricicoccaceae > Ventrousia. The sequence continues at coordinate 67,452 of CANEGK010000004.1, read as the reverse complement.
CAAGCTGGTTGAAACCGCTTTGCAGGCCCTGACCACCGAAGTCGAAGATCAGACCATCTTCGAAACCAAGCTCCAGTAAATTTTTTAATGCGCGGCAGCGGTTTTCCATGCCCTGCCCGCGCCATAAAAGCACAAAAAGCCTGTGGGCGCGGCGCGCGCCGCGCCCACAGGAAGACCCTTTCCGCACGTTTCCTTTCCCGCGGCCTGCTGCCGCCTTGATTTTGAAAGCGCCGGAGTTTTTCTCCGTTTGCATACAGACTGACTAAAAAATACGATACAGGGAGTGCATTGCCATGAGCAAAGTTTATGATGTGGCCATTCTGGGCGCAGGCCCTGCCGGGCTTTCGGCCGGCATTTACGCAGGGCGCAGCCGCCTTTCCACCGTCATTGTGGAAAAGGGCCAGGACGGCGGCCAGATCGCCATCACCGACGACATCGAAAACTACCCCGGCCAGGGCCCTGACAGTGAAAGCGGCCCGACGCTCATCGCCCGCATGACGGCGCAGGCCGCCAAGTTCGGCGTCGAACGCGTCAGCGACGTCGTCAAAGAAGTCGTCCTGGAAGGTCCTGTCAAAAAGCTGATCTGCGGCAAGCAGACCATCGAGGCCAAGACCCTCATCATCGCCACCGGCGCCACCTCGAAGCCCATCGGCTGCAAGCGCGAAGGCGAGTTCATGGGCCGCGGCGTCTCCTACTGCGCCACCTGCGACGCCAACTTCTTCGAAGATTTTGAGGTCTATGTGGTCGGCGGCGGCGATTCCGCCATTCAGGAAGCCATGTATCTGACTAAATTCGCCCGCAAGGTCACCGTTATTCACCGCCGCAACGAGCTGCGCGCCGCCAAGTCGCTGCAGGAGCGCGCCTTTGCTAACCCGAAGCTCTTCTTTATGTGGGACACCGTTGTCGAAGAACTGCACGGCGACGACATCCTGAACGGCATGACGGTCAAAAACGTCAAGACCGGCGAGCTGACCCGCATTGACGCCGACGAAGAAGACGGCATGTTCGGCCTCTTCGGCTTCATCGGCTACAACCCCAAGACCGAGCTGGTCGACGGCAAGCTCGAACTGGAAAACGGCTATATCAAGGCCGACGAGAATATGCACACCTCGGTGCCCGGCGTCTTTGCCGCGGGCGACGTCCGCGTCAAGAGCCTGCGCCAGGTCATCACCGCTGCGGCCGACGGCGCCATCGCCGCCGTACAGGCCGAGCATTATATCCAGAATCAGCACTAAAGGAAACAAGGCCGGCTTTCGGCCACACGTCACCATATGATTTTTTGAGGAGGAAAATTACCATGCTGGAACTGACAAAAGAAAATTTCCAGGCCGAGGTTCTGGACGCTGAAGGCACCATCCTGGTCGACTTCTTCGGCGACGGCTGCGTCCCCTGCGCCGCCCTGATGCCTCACGTTCACAAATTTGCCGAAACCTACGGCGACAAAATCAAGTTCACGTCCCTCAACACCACCAAGGCCCGCCGCCTGGCCATCGGCCAGAAGATCCTCGGCCTGCCTGTCATCGCTATCTATCAGGGCGGGCAGAAGGTCGCCGAGTGCGTCAAGGACGACGCCACTCCTGAAAATGTCGAAAAGATGATCAAGGAGTATTACGGCAAATAAGACGCCCCTTTGGGCGGCTTTCCCCGCAAAAGGCGTATATCCCCGCAGGGGGTTTACGGGCGCGGCGTCCGCCGCGTGAAATACAGGAAAAGGAGGAGAAGATTCATGAGCATTTTGAGCGGCAAAAAGGTCATTGTCATCGGCGACCGTGACGGCATCCCCGGCCCGGCCATCGCTGAATGTGCCAAATCTGCTGGCGCAGAAGTCGTGTACTCCTCGACGGAGTGCTTCGTCTGAACCGCCGCCGGTGCAATGGACCTCGAAAACCAGAAACGCGTGAAGGATTTTGCCGAAGAGTACGGCCCCGAGAACGTCGTCGTTCTTCTGGGCGCCTCTGAAGCGGAAGCTTCCGGTCTGGCGGCCGAGACGGTTACCAATGGTGACCCGACCTATGCAGGTCCGTTGACAGGAGTCTCGTTGGGACTCAAGGTTTATCACGTTTGTGAAGCGGAAGTAAAAGCAGAATTCGACGAGGGGATTTATGAAGATCAAGTCAGCATGATGGAGATGGTTCTTGACATCGACGAAATCAGCGGCGAGATGAACAGCATCCGCGAGCAATACTGCAAATACTAAAAAGCAAACGAAGCTGCGGGGGTGATGGGTTCATCGCCCCCGCATTCCGTTTCCAGATAGTTTTCTGCAATAACTGTATCGTCGCTTATCAGAAGAAATGATTTTTTGATTCTTCTATCCTCTTTTGCATCAGCATATGAACAACCATGAATATTGAAAATTGGGAGAGATGTCAGCAATGAACAGCGTTATCAAAGGAACCGGCTACGTCCTGGTTCACACGCCCGACATGGTCCTGCACAACGGCACCACCCAGACGACCGAGCGGATCGTCAACCCCGAATCGGAATATCTCAAAGAGCTGCCCAACCACCTGCGCTCTTATGAAGACGTCATTTCCTACTACCCCAACCAGACCTACATCGGCAACGTCACCCCGGACGAGCTGGCCGCCATCGAGCAGCCCTGGTGCGACAAAAAGGACCCCAACGCCAAGCGCGTCGGCCCCTTCGGCGAAATCATGCCGCAGGATGAGTTCCTGCTTCTGATGCAGGCGTGCGACGTCTTTGACCTGGTCAAGCTGTCGAGCGATTTTGTCGCCGCGCACAAAGAGGCCATTTTGAAAAACGAAGTGGTCGCCCCGTCGGTCGAAGGCCGCTTAAGCGACGGCGTTTCGATGGAAGAAATCGAAAAGCATGTGAACGAAGAGCACGCCGAGCCGCTGTACCACATGAACAAGCTGGTCGGCTGCGTCAAAAACGCCCATGACATCGACGTCAACCTGTCGAGCCACGTCATGCTGGAAAACATCGTGTCCAAAGCTTCCTCCGTCCTGGCCATGCTGTACGCCGTCAAGAACGCCGGCCTTGAAAAGACCGACATTGAATATGTCATCGACTGCTGCGAAGAGGCGTGCGGCGACATGAACCAGCGCGGCGGCGGCAACTTCGCCAAAGCCGCGGCCGAAATCGCCGGGCTGGACGCCGCCACCGGCTGCGATGTGCGCGGTTTCTGCGCCGGACCGGCCCACGCCATTCTGAACGCCGCCTCGCTCGTCGCGGCCGGCACCTTCAAGACCGTCATGGTCACGGCCGGCGGCTGCACCGCCAAGCTGGGCATGAACGGCAAGGACCACGTCAAAAAGGGCCTGCCCGCCCTGGAAGACTGCCTGGGCGGCTTCTCGGTCATCCTGACCGCTGACGACGGCCAGAGCCCCTGCATCAACCTCGAATACGTCGGTCGCCACACCGTCGGCACCGGCTCGTCGCCGCAGGCCGTCATTTCGTCGCTGGTCACCAACGCCCTGGACAAAGCCGGGCTGAAGATCACCGACATTGACAAATACTCCCCCGAAATGCAGAACCCCGATATCACCAAGCCTGCCGGCGCGGGCGACGTGCCGCAGGCCAACTATAAGATGATCGGCGCCCTCGGCGTCAAGCGCGGCGACCTGGAAAAGAGCGAGCTGGCCACCTTCCCGGCCAAGCACGGCCTGACCGGCTGGGCCCCGACGCAGGGCCACATCCCCTCGGGCGTGCCGTATATCGGCTTTGCCCGCAAGGACATTCTGGAAGGCAAGATCAACCGCGCCATGATCATCGGCAAGGGCAGCCTCTTCCTCGGCCGTATGACCAACCTGTTTGACGGCGTTTCCTTCATCATCGAAAAGAACGAGGGCAAAAAGCAGGAAGCCGGCGTTTCCGAAGAGCAGGTCAAGAGCCTGATCGCCAAGGCTATGAAAGACTTTGCCGCCAGCATGTTGGCGGAATAAGGGGAACCGATATGGCAACGAGTATGGAAAAACTGGTCGCAAAGACCTTTCTGCAAATGGCCGAGGGGCTGGAGACCGGCTCGTTCGGCGCGCGGCCTAAAATCGCGCTGACCGGCATGGGCAGCGAGCATGGCGAAGAAAACGCCATGCAGGCCGCCGTCATGGCCTCCCGCCGCGGCGTCGATGTCTATTACATCGGCACGCTGGAGCATGAGGGCGTCACCACCGTCAAGGTGCAGAACGAGGACGAAGGCCACAAAAAAATGGAAGAGCTGGTGGAAAAGGGCGAGGTCGACGGCGCCGTCACCATGCACTTTCCCTTCCCCATCGGCGTTTCGACGGTCGGCCGTGCCGTCACCCCCGGCAAGGGCCGCGAAATGTTCATCGCCACCACCACCGGCACTTCGAGCACCGACCGCATCGAAGGCATGATCAAAAACGCCGTCTACGGCGTCATCGCCGCCAAGGCCTGCGGGGTTGAAAGCCCGACGGTCGGCATTCTCAACGTCGACGGCGCGCGCCAGACCGAAACGGCGCTCAAGCAGCTCATCGACGGCGGCTACGACATGAAGCTGGCCGAATCGGCCCGCGCCGACGGCGGCTGCGTCATGCGCGGCAACGACGTTTTGCAGGGCACGCCCGACGTCATGGTCTGCGACAGCCTGACGGGCAATGTCCTCATCAAAATGATGGCGTCCTACACCACCGGCGGCAGTTACGAGTCGACCGGCTTTGGCTACGGCCCCGGCATCGGCGAAGGGTATGACAAGCTCATCCTCATCATCTCGCGCGCTTCGGGCGCGCCGCTCATCGCCGGCGCCATCGAATACGCCGCCCAGCTGGTGCGCGGCAAGGTCTTTGATGTTGCCAAGAGCGAGTTCCAAAAGGCCAACGCCGCCGGGCTCAAAAAGATCCTCGATGCGCGCCGCGCTTCGGCGCAGAAGCCGGCCGCCGAGGCCGAAGAGGTCAAGGCCCCCCCGAAGGAGCCGGTCACCGCACAGATCCCCGGCATTGAAGTCATGGATCTGGACGACGCTGTCGCCGCTTTGTGGAAGGCGGGCATCTATGCCGAAAGCGGCATGGGCTGCACCGGCCCCATTGTGCTGATGAGCGATGCAAACCACGATAAAGCAGTTGAAATTTTGAAGAAAAGCGGCTATATTAATTAATGGGCGCAGTGCAGGGAAGGGCCCGCCGGGCCTTTCCCTGTTCCCGCCTGCCGCAGGCTGCCCGCAGGCGGCCGACAAACGAACGACTGACCGGGGCCCTGCGGGCCGCCCGGCCAAATAAAAGCAAAGGAGCCGGGCGGCCGCGCTGCCCGGGACAGAGGGTATGAACAGCTACAAAATCGTCAAAAAACAGCCTCTCAACCCTGAAATCACGCTGATGAGCATCGAGGCGCCGCTCATCGCCGCCAAGGCGAAAGCGGGACAGTTCATCATTCTGCGTGTGGATGAAAAGGGCGAGCGCATCCCCCTGACGGTGGCTTCCACCGACAAAAAAGAGGGCACTGTCACCATCATCTTCCAGAAGGTTGGCGCCAGCACCATGCAGCTTGACACCCTGAACGAAGGCGACTGCCTGCATGACTTTGTCGGCCCGCTCGGCGTTCCGACCCACATCGACGGACTGAAAAAAGTCGCCGTCGTCGGCGGCGGCCTGGGCTGCGCCATTGCCTACCCCATCGCCAAAGCGCTGCACGAGCAGGGCTCTGACGTCGACCTTATCGCCGGCTTCCGCACCAAGGATCTCATCATCCTTGAGGATATGATGAAGAATGCTTCGACCAAGCTGCACCTGTGCACCGACGACGGCAGCTACGGCTTCCACGGCTTTACCACCGACAAGCTGCGTGAACTCATTGAGGCCGGCAACAAATACGACGAGGTCTTTGCCATCGGGCCGCTGCCCATGATGAAGTTCGTCTGCCGCGTCACCAAAGAGTACGGCATTAAAACGACGGTCAGCATGAACCCCATTATGGTTGACGGCACCGGCATGTGCGGCGGCTGCCGCGTCACCGTCGGCGGCGAAATGAAGTTCGCCTGCGTCGACGGGCCTGACTTTGACGGCCACCAGGTCGACTTTGACGAGGTCATTGCCCGCAACGCCTCCTATAAAGAGTTTGAAGCGCAGCAAAAGACCCATTTCTGCAATTTGAGGGGTGAGATCCATGGCTAATATGTCTCTGACCAAGGTGAAAATCAGCGAGCAGGATCCCAATGTTCGCAACCACAACTTCCTGGAAGTTTCGCTCGGCTACACCGCCGAAGAGGCTATGGAAGAAGCCGGGCGCTGCCTGGGCTGCAAAAATGAGCCCTGCCGCGGCGGCTGCCCGGTCGCGGTTTCCATCCCGCAGTTCATCGCCCAGGTGAAAGAGGGCAATTTTGAAGAAGCCTACCGCATTCTGTCGGGCGACAACGCTCTGCCCGCCGTCTGCGGCCGCGTCTGCCCGCAGGAAAGCCAATGCGAAAGCAAGTGCGTCCGCGGCCTCAAGGGCGAGCCGGTCGCCATCGGCCGTCTCGAGCGCTTTGTCGCCGACTGGGCCCGCGAGCACGGTCTGTCGAATGCCAAAGAAGTCGAGAAAAACGGCGACAAGGTCGCTGTCGTCGGCTCCGGCCCTGCCGGCCTGACCTGCGCCGGCGAACTGGCCAAAAAGGGTTATGACGTCACCATTTTTGAAGCGCTGCACACCGCCGGCGGCGTTCTGAGCTACGGCATTCCCGAGTTCCGTCTGCCCAAGGAGATCGTCCGCAAGGAAATCGAAGGCCTCGAGAAAATGGGCGTCGACGTTGAAACCAACATGGTCATCGGCAAGGTGCTGTCCATTGACGAGCTGTTTGAGCGCGGCTACAAGGCCGTCTTTGTCGGTTCGGGCGCCGGCCTGCCGCAGTTTATGAAGATCCCCGGCGAAGGCCTGTGCGGCGTCTACTCGGCCAACGAGTACCTGACCCGCATCAACCTGATGAAGGCCTATACCGACGGCGCCCCGACCCCCCTGCTGCACAGCAAGAGCGTCGCCGTTGTCGGCGGCGGCAACGTCGCTATGGACGCCGCCCGCTGCGCCAAGCGCATGGGGGCCGAAAAGGTCTACATCGTCTACCGCCGCGGCGAGGAAGAGCTGCCCGCCCGTAAGGAAGAGGTTCACCACGCCAAGGAAGAGGGCATTATCTTCGAGCTTCTGACCGCTCCCCTGTCCATTGAAGGCGACGAAAAAGGCCGCGTCCAGAGCATGAAGTGCATCCGCATGGAGCTGGGTGAGCCCGACGCTTCAGGCCGCCGCCGTCCCGTGCCCGTCGAAGGCAGCGAGTTCGACATGGAGGTCGACACCGTCATCATGTCAATCGGCACCTCGCCCAACCCGCTGATCCGTTCGACCACCCCCGGCCTTGAAACCAATAAAAAGGGCTGCATCACGACGCAGGAAGACGCCTCGACCTCGCGCGAAGGCATCTTCGCCGGCGGCGACGCCGCCACGGGTGCCGCGACCGTCATTCTCGCTATGGGCGCCGGCAAACACGCCGCTCAGTCCATCGACGAGTACATCAAATCCAAGAAATAAAGCATTACGTTTTTCTGCCGGGCGAGCCTCTCTGTGGGGCTCGCTTTGGCTGTTTTAGCGCCTTTTGACAGGATATGCCCTTTTTTGCTGATAAAAGATCCAAAATTTTTTTGATAAATGCCCCCTACGGGGGAGAGGAAACAGGAGTGTTCTTTTCACCGGGGAAAAGAACCAAAACCCGCCGGGGCAATAAAAATAAGTGGGGACAGGTCCCCCCTTATCGCTCGCTATGCTCGCTAACCCCCGCCGGGCTTCGCCCTCTTACGGTGTGTTTTTCCGGCACATGTCCGGGAAAACACAAATCATTTGACCCGACGGAAGATAGGAAGTGTCGCAGGCCCCCCGGACGAGCCGCGAAAGTGCGGCGGAATTGCCGGGGCGACCAAACAAAAGGGGCCGGGCGTTCCGCTGGCGCCTACGGCGCGCTGACAACGCCCCGATGCGCTCTCTTTCAACGGTGTTGCCGCACTTCTTCGAGTTTATACAGACTGCTCCTGCGGCAGTAAACACGTAAAAGTCCGCCGGCGGGGGCACGAGGGGAATCCCCACCGAAACCGCTTTGCTTCCACCCCACAAAACCTGCGGGTTTTGCGGGGACCCCGGGCTGGGTTCCGACGGGGACCCCGAAAATAAGCTCGCTCAGTCGGCGCAGCCTCCTTGCGCGTTGCGCGCCACCCGGCGCGGCGCGGCGCACGCCTCGCGGGCAGAGCAGGCCAGCCGCTACGGCAAAACCTGTGTAAAAGTTCGTCAATGGGGGAGCCGCGAGGGGGCCACGACCCGGGCGGAGCCGCCACAGCTGGCCCCCTCGCGTCGCTTTTTGGTACTTTTTGTCGACACAAAAAGTACAACCCCCCTCTTCTTCCCCGTACGGGGAAACTGATCGAAAACCCCGTTTGATTCTTTTATTCGGCGACAAAAGAACAACGAAGTTCCCCCCTGCGCCGTAACGCAGTACCAACACTTTTGGTACTTTTTGTCGACACAAAAAGTACAGATATCCGCTTCTGCCCCGTACGGGGCGCATGTCTAAAAACCCCCCTTTGGTTTCTTATTGAAGCTATATGCTTTAGGATATAAAAATAAAAAAGGAGATAACCCATGAAATTTTCCGACATGCCCTACAGCCGCCCCGATATCGCGGGCATTCAGCGCGAGATCGGGCAGTGCATCACGGCGCTGCAAAACGCCGGCAGCTTTGCCGACGCCGAGCAGGCCTTTCTTGCGATGGACAAGCTCAGCGACCGTTTGAGCACCCAGGTGGCGCTGGCGCAAATCCGCCATCTGATCGACACGACCGACGAGTTTTATGACGCTGAATCGAACTTTGCCGACGAGCAGCTGCCGCTGGTGCAGGAATCCTTTCAAAAGTGGAACCGCGCGCTTTTTGACAGCCGCTTCCGCCCCGACTTTGAAAAAAAATACGGCGAGCTGCTCTTCCGCAATCTGGAAATCGCGCTGAAGGCCTTTTCGCCCGAAATCATCCCCGACATGCAGCGCGAAAACGCCCTGGTCACCGAATACCAGAAGCTGATTGCTTCGGCGCAGATCCCCTTTGAGGACGGCGTATACACCCTGTCGCAGCTGACCCCCTTTAAAATGAGCGCTGACGACACGCGCCGCCGCAAAGCATGGGAGGCCGAGGGGCGCTTTTATATGGACAACGCCGAAAAGCTGGACAGCCTGTATGACGAGATGGTGTCGCTGCGCACGGCCATGGGCAAAAAGCTGGGCTTTGACAGCTTTACCGGCTTGGGCTACTGCCGCATGAACCGCAACAGCTACGGCCCCGACGATGTCGCCCGCTTCCGCGAGGCCGTTGTCAAATACCTGGTGCCGGTGGCTGAAAAACTGCAAAAACAGCAGGCCGAACGCATGGGCTTTGCTTACCCCATGAACTATGCCGACAACGCCCTGATGTTCCGCGACGGCAACGCCACGCCGCAGGGCACGGCCGAGGACATTCTGGCGCACGGCAAGACCTTTTATCACGAACTGTCGGACGAGTCGCGCGAGTTCATCGACTTCATGTTCGAAAACGAGCTCTTTGATGTGCTGAGCAAAAAGGGCAAGGCGGGCGGCGGCTTTTGCAGCGATCTGCCCGATTATAAGGCCCCCTTTATCTTTGCCAACTTCAACGGCACGCAGGGCGACGTCGAGGTCATCACACATGAGGCCGGCCACGCCTTTGCCGGCTATATGTCGCGCAACATCACCCCCGCCGAATACCGCAACCCCACGCTGGATGCGTGCGAAATCCACTCCATGTCCATGGAGTTTTTCGCCTGGCCGTGGGCCGAAGGCTTTTTCGGCAAGGATACGGCCAAGTTCCGCTACAGCCATCTGGCCAAAGCCATCACCTTCATTCCCTACGGCTGCATGGTCGACCACTTCCAGCACATCGTCTACGAAAACCCCGGCCTGACCCCCGCGCAGCGGCATGAGGAATGGCGCAGGCTGACCGCTGTGTATATGCCCTGGATCGCGCTGGACAGCCTGCCGTTTTACGGCGACGGCCGCGCCTGGCAGCGGCAGCTGCACATCTACTGCGACCCCTTCTATTATATCGACTACTGTCTGGCGCAGACGGTGGCCTTGCAGTTCTGGGCCTGTGCGCAAAAAGACCGCAGCGATGCGTGGCAGCGCTATATGTCGCTGGTGCGCCTGGGCGGCTCCCGCCCCTTTGCCGAACTGGTGCGCGCCGCCGGGCTGACCACGCCCTTTGAAGCGTCGGCGCTGCAGGATGTGGCGCAGACAGCCGAGCAATGGCTGGCGAAAAACGAGCCGCAGTAAAAAGCGCAGGACAAAAAACGCCCATAAAAAGCCCAGACCCGCGGGGAATCTGCTCCCCGCGGGTCTGTTTTTCTGCTGTAAAAATCCTTTTCGGCGCTCTGACCGGCAGGCAATCACACCAGATGGCAGGCTGCAAGATGGCCGGAAGCCGCTTCGCGCAGCGCCGGCTCTTCCTCGCGGCAGCGCTCGGTTGCATAACGGCAGCGCCCGGCAAAGGCGCAGCCCTTCGGCCTGTCGGACGGGCTGGGGACCTGACCGGTCAGAATGACCCTTTCACGGCTGCGCTCGATTTTGGGGTCGGCGATGGGAATGGCCGAAATCAACGCCTGTGTGTACGGGTGCGCAGGGTTTTCGTAAAGCTCGGCGGCCGGGCAGGTTTCGACAATTTTGCCCAGGTACATGACGACAATGCGGTCGGAAACATGCTTGACCATGCTGAGATCGTGCGAAATCATCAGATAGGTCAGGCCCTTCTGCTCGCGCAGATCCATAAGCAGGTTGATGATCTGGGCCTGAATGGACACGTCAAGGGCCGAAATGGGCTCGTCGCACAAAATGAACTCCGGCTCGACGGCCAGGGCGCGGGCAATGCCGATGCGCTGCCGCATTCCGCCGGAAAACTCGTGCGGGTAACGGTACAGCCCCGACTGGTTGAGGCCGACCTGATTCATCAGCTCTTTGACGCGCTCCAAGCGCTCGGCTTTGGACGAGACCAGCTTCTGGACGTCCAGCCCTTCGGCGATCAGGTCGCAGACATGGTTTTTGCTGTCGAGCGAAGAATAGGGGTCCTGAAAAATGGTCTGCACCTGGCGGCAGAAGGCAGCGCGTTCACTGCCGCGCAGGGCGTGGACGTCCTGCCCCTTGTAAAGCACCTGGCCGCCGTCTTTGCCGTACAGCCCGACCACCGTGCGGCCGCAGGTCGTTTTGCCGCAGCCCGACTCCCCCACGACGCCGAGCACCTCGCCGGGGAAAATGTCAAAGGACACGTCGTCAACCGCTTTGGTGACCGTTCTGCCGGAATGGAAATATTTTTTCAGTTCCCGGACTTCAAATAAAGGCTGGCTCATGCTTCCCCTCCTTGCGCAAGGGCGCGGTCGCAGCGGACAAAATGGGTGGGCGATATCTGGCGCATTTCAGGCAGCCGCTCCCGGCATTCCGGCGCGCAGAAACCGCAGCGGTCGGCAAAGGGGCAGCCCGGCGCGGGATTTATCAGCTCGGGCGGGATGCCGTCGATGGTTTGCAGCCGCTGCCCTTTGTCGCCGTCCAGGCGGGGCGACGCGGCCTTGAGGCCGTTGGTATAGGGGTGCCGGCCTTCATAAAAAATTTCGTCAGTGGTTCCCATTTCCACAATGACGCCGGCGTACATGACGACGATTTTCTGCGCCATGCCGGCCACAACGCCGAGGTCGTGGGTGATGAGCAGCACCGAGTTTTTCTCCCGCTCCTTCAGGTCGAGAAGCAGGCGCAGAATCTGCGCCTGGATGGTGACATCGAGCGCGGTGGTCGGCTCGTCGGCAATGAGCAGCGACGGGTTGCAGGCCAGCGCCTGGGCGATGACGACGCGCTGCCGCATCCCGCCCGAAAACTCGTGCGGGTAGCGCCTGAGCGCGCTCTGCGGGTTGGGAATGCTCACCATTTCGAGCAGCTCGGCGGCTTTCTGCTCGGCCTCCTTACGGCCCAGCTTCTGGTGAAAACGGAAGCACTCCCAAATCTGTTTGCCGATGCGCATGGTGGGGTTTAACGCCGTCATGGCGTCCTGAAAAATCATGGCGGCCCGGGCGCCGCGGTAGCTGCGCCATTTGCGCTCGGAAAAATCCAGGATGTTTTCCCCTTCGAAAAAGATCTGCCCGCCGGCCACTCTGCCGCCCACCACCTCGGTCAGACCGATGAGCGAACGGGCGGTGACCGACTTGCCGCAGCCCGATTCGCCGACCAGCGCCACGCATTCGTTTTCCCCGATGTCAAAGGAAACGCCGCGCACGGCCTGCACCGTGCCGCCGGGCGTGGGGAACTCTATTTTCAAATCGCGGACTTCATATAAGCTCATGTTCCTACCTCCTCGCCTTGGGGTCGAGCGTGGTGCGCAGGGAGTTGCCCAGCACATTGAAGCACAGCACGGTGAACAGTATGCAGAAGCCGGGGTAAACGGCCAGGACAGGCTTGGTCAGAATATAGGTCTGGGCGTTTTCCAGCATACCGCCCCACGAAGCGTTGGGAACCTTGATGCCAAAGCCCAGGTAGCTGAGCGAGGATTCGGTCAAAATGGCGCCCGCAATGCTGTTGGTAGAGGCGACCAGCACCGACGCCGACACATTTTTGACCATATGCCGGAAAATGATCCAGCTTTTGTGCGCACCCAGCCCCCGCGCCGCCAGAATAAAGTCGCGCTCGCGCAGGCTGAGCACCTCGGCGCGGACAATGCGCGCCACGCTCATCCACGAAAACAGGCTGATGGTCATGACCATAGTGCCCATCCCCGCTTCCAGGTACACGTTGAGGGTGATGATGATAAGAAAGCTGGGAATGGCCATAAGAATGTCGACAATGCGCATCATCAGCGTGTCGACAATCCCGCCGGACGAGCCGGCGATGATGCCGTACAGCGTGCCGAAGGCGATGGACACCAGCATGGTCAAAAGCCCGACGGACAAAGACACCCGGCCGCCGTACAGAATGCGGGTAAAGTAGTCGCGGCCAAAGTCGTCGGTGCCGAACCAGTGCTGCGCCGAAGGGTTTTGGAACTTGTGCGTAAGGTCAACCGCGTTGGGGTCATAGCGCGACAGCGGCGCCAGCAGGGACGCCAGGATGACAAGGGCCAGAAAGGCAAGGCTGACAATGGCGGCGGCCGACAGCTTTTTCTTCTTCATCATCGCTTGCCTCCAAAGCTTTTAATACGCGGGTCGGCCACGGTGTACAAAAGGTCGGCAATAAAATTGCCCAGCACCAGAATGATGCAGGAAAGCATGGTCGTACCCATAATCATGTTGTAGTCGCGGGAATAAATGGCGCTCATGCCCGTTGTGCCCAGGCCCGGCCAGCCGAAAAGGGATTCGACGATGTAAGCGCCGCTGACCAGGCTGCCCATATTCATGCCCACCAGCGTGATGATGGGGAGCAGGCAGTTTTTGAGCACATGATGCACCAGAATATAGCCCCGGCCGGCTCCCTTGGCAATGGCGCTGAGGACGTAATCCTCGCTCAGCTGCTTAATGGTCTCGGAACGCACATAGCGGGCGTATATCGAGATTTTGCTGATGCTGAGCACCACAATCGGCATAATGGCGTGTTTGGTTAAATCCCAGAAGGTGCGTACGCCGGTGGTGCGCATACCGGACGAGGGCAGGCAGTGCAGCTTGAGCGCAAAGAGAACAATCAGCATGATGCCGAACCAGAAGGAAGGAATGGAGATGCCCAGATAGCTGCAAAAGCTGACGGCCTTGTCGGCCAGCGAGTTTTGCTTATACCCCGCCAGCATACCAAGCGGTATGGCGACAATGAGCGAAAAGAGAATCGATGCGCCCATCAGGCCGATGGTTGCGGGCAGCTTGACCATGATCTGGGGCAGAACCTCGCCCTTGCTGCTCGTCGACATGCCAAAGTCGCCCTTCAGCACGCGGCCAAGCCACCGTCCGTACTGGACGATGATGGGATCGTTAAAGCCCAGGTCGGTTTTCAGCTGCTCATACTCTTCGTCCGTCATGTCCAGCGTGCGGTAGGATGCGGCCGGGTCGCCCGGGGCCAGAAAGACCAGGGAAAAGGAAAAGACAGAGACGATTAAAAGCACCGGGATGAAGAACAGGATTCGCGAAATAATATGTTTTTTCATCATTTCCCACTTTCTCAAGAGCTTAAATAACGCGGGGGATGGCCCCCGCGTTATGGAATCTGTATCAATCAGCCGACGAAGTAAATGTCCAGCCAGTCGCGGAAGAGCGGGCTGGTGACGTCGTCTGTCTCGTCAAAGCCGCGGACATTGGGCTGCGCCGCAAAAACATAGTTGGCGTCGGAGACGGGCACGGTGGTCCAGCAGTCCTTCAGCTTGGCGTTGATTTCGTCAACCAGCGTCTGCCGCTTGGCGGGGTCAATTTCCTTGTCAAGCGTGGTCCACAGTTCGTTGACCTCTTCAGAAATGGCCATGTTGGCGCCCGAACGGGTGCTGTTGTACATGCCGGCATAGTTGCCGGGGTCGCCCATCGAGTCGACACTCATGAGCGCCAGATCCCACGCGTCGCTTTTGCGGAAATAGGCGGTGAAATAGCCCGAGGTCTCCATCGAGTTGATTTCGCACTTGAGGCCGACGGCGTTGAGCTGGCTTTCAATCATGATGGCGATGCTCTCGTTGTTGGCGCGGGCCGAGTTGAACATGATGCGGATGGTCTTGTCCGCCAGCCCGGTTTCCTGCACCAGCTGCTTGGCGGTTTCGACGTCCTGCTTGTAGTTTTCCGTGCTGGGATTGTAGAACAGGCCGTTGGCGCACTGGACGCTGTTGGCCACATGCGACAGCTTTTCAGAGCCGAAGGCGCCCTGCAGGATTTCGTCCAGGTTGAGGGCGTTGATGACGGCCTGGCGGGCCTTGATGTCGCTCAAAGTGCCGCCGTTGGGGTTGAGCGCGAGGAAGTTGATGGCGCCGGCGCTGAAGGAGTAGAGGTTGTAGTTTTCGTCGTTTTCAAAGGTGGCCAGCGTTTCGGCGTTGATGATGTGGTAGATGCTCAGCTCGCCGTTGCGGAAAGCGACTTCCTGGCTGGCGGTGTTGGTGACAAAACGGACTTCCAGCGTTTCGATAGACGCCTTGCCGCGGTAATAGTTCTCGTTGCGCTTCATGACGACCTTTTCGCCGGGGACAAACTCGGAAATGACAAAGGCGCCGTTGCCCACATGCTTATCGGTGGTCAGAACCTCGGCGGCCGGGACGTCCTTAAAGACGTGCTCGGGCAGCAGGACGGTGGAGCCGATTTTTTCGGTGAAGAAGTTGGACGGACGGGAAATGGTCACTTTGACGGTGAAGTCGTCAACCTTTTCATATCCGCAGAACTCGCCGTCGACTTTGAAGCGCGAAGCGGTAACCACCGCGCCGCAGTCGGGGTCTTGGAACCAGTCCAGCGTGTAAATGAAGTCGTCGGCCGTAATCTGCTCGCCGTCGTGCCAATAGGCGTTCTGGCGCAGGTGAATGGTGTAGGTCGTGCCGTCCTCGCTCAGTTCGTACGATTCGGCGATCATGGGCTTGGTTTCGCCGCCGCTGGTGACATACCACAGCGGGTCATACGCGGGCTGGAAGGTCTGCATACCCAGCGTGGACGAATTGACGTTGTACCAGGCTGTGGTGGTGATGGATTCTTCGACGCACATCACAAAGTGGCCGCCGTCAATCTTCTGCGGCTCGGGCGTTTTCTCTTCGCCCTGGTTCTGGTCTTCGTTGTTCGCGGGTTCGCCCTGCTGTTGATCGTCAGGCGTGGAGGGTTCGCCGGTCTTGTTGCAGGCGGCCAGGCTGAACAGCATCATAAACGCCAGCAACAGGGGGATCATTCTCTTCATAACAGTTTCCTTTCTCATTGGTTTTATCATGTACCACACGGGGCAGCCCGTGATGACAGCTTAGCGGCAGCCGGCGCGCAGCCGGCGAATGCATTCCTGCACGGTGGAGCGCGGGCAGGCCAGATTAAAGCGGGCGAACTGTTCGCCCCCGTCGCCGAAGCCGGCGCCGTCGCTGAGCGCCAGCCGGCACTTTTCCACCAGAAAGCGCTTGAGCCCGTCGGGCGAAAGGCCCAGGCCCGAGCAGTCGACCCAGGCCAGATAGGTTCCCTCGGGCTTTCGCACCCGCAGCCGGGGAAGCTCGCTTTCAATGGCCGAACAGAAAAGCTCCATATTGCCTTTCAGATACGCAATCAGCTGGTCAAGCCACTCCTCCGACTGCCCGTACGCGCCGATGACGGCGGGGGCGACAAAGGAGTTGGCAGAAAACGCGTGGGCCTTGACGACAAGGCCTTTGAAGCGCTTGCGCAGCTCGTCATCCGGGATGATGGCATTGCCGATTTGGATGCCGGCCAGGTTGAAGGTTTTGCTGGGGGCGGTGCAGAGAATGGTCTGCCGCGCGATCTCAGGGGAAATATTCAGAAACATCGTGTGCTCTTCAAAGACCAGGTCGTGGTGAATCTCGTCGGCGATGACGGTCAAATGGTGCCGCAGGCAGAAGTCGGCCAGTCGCTCCAGCTCTTCACGTTTCCACACCCGGCCGACGGGATTATGGGGCGAGCACAGCAGAAACGCCTTTGTGCGTTCGGTCACCCGGCGCTCCATATCCTCGAAATCAAAGGTGTAGTACAAATCCTTTTCCCGCAGCGGGCTTTTGACCAGCGTGCGGCCCTGCTCTTCCACCGCCTGGTAAAAAGGATGGTAGATGGGGGTGTTGAGCATGACCTCGTCGCCCGGCTGCGTGGCGGCCTGCACCGCGTAATTGAGGGCGGGAACCACGCCGGCGGTATAGGTAATCCATTCGGGCTTTACTTCGCATCCGTGCCGGCGGCGCATCCAGCCGGCGACGGTCTGGTAATATTCGGGAGGAAGAATGCCGTAGCCGAAGATCCCCTGCTCCACCCGGCTGTGCAGCTGCTGCTGAATGGCCGGGGCGGTGGGAAAGTCCATGTCGGCAATCCACATGGGGAGAAGGTCGGTTCCCTTGAAAACCCTGTCGGCGGAATCCCATTTTACGCAGCTTGTCCCCCTGCGCTCGACGGGCTGATGAAAGTTAAAATCCATGGCGCTTCATCCTTTCGGGCCTGTGCCGGAAATTTACCTCGCCTATCATAGCATAGCGATCCTCGACAAGTCCAATCGTTTTATCCGATATTTTTGCGCCCGGGTATTTTTTGTATATATATGAATATTTTCTGTTTCAGCCGCTTGAAAAATTGCCGGATTGGGCAGAAAAATCACGGCGAAAAATGCGCTTTTTTGCACATATTATTCAAAATGTCAATTTTAACGCCTGATAAAATCGGTATTTTTAACCGCAGATCCGTTTGCCGGAAATGTGCACTTTTGCATGAGGGCCTCCGCAGACAGGGCTGTGGCAACGTTTGATTTGGCGGGAACGAAAATGTGTGATATAATAAAGAAAAACCAACACCGCAGACATTCATCATCAAGGAGGATGGCAGATGAAAAAACTGGTGGCTTATTTTTCGGCGAGCGGCGTGACCAAAGCGGCCGCACAGCGGCTGGCCGGCGCAGCGGGAGCCGATCTGTTTGAAATTCGGCCTGAAACGCCCTATACCAGGGCTGATCTGGACTGGCGCGACGAGCACAGCCGCAGCACAGTGGAAATGAAAAACCCCTCTTCGCGTCCGGCCATTGCGGAAAAGCTGGGCAACATGGGCGACTATGATGTCGTTTTTCTCGGCTTCCCGATTTGGTGGTATGTGGCGCCGACCATTATCAATACTTTTCTGGAAAGCTACGATTTTTCGGGCAAAACCATTGTTCCTTTCGCCACCTCGGGCGGGAGCGGGCTGGGCGATACCGAAAAAGTGCTCCGCCCGCTTTGCCCGGACAGCGTCACATGGCGGCCCGGCAAGCTGTTAAACGGCGCATCCGAGCAGGAGCTGAAAAGCTGGGTCTCCGGCCTGGGTTTGTAGCCGAAGCGCCGCTGCTCGCCCCAGTGCAAACTGCGTCAGCGTGACAGGGCGGCGGCCGGGTGCGCACCCGGCCGCCGCCTTCCTTTTATTGGCTGTCTTTTTTTGCGAAAAAGCCGGGCGGGCGATTGACATTTCCCTCGTTTTCAAGTACGATACAATTGGAATTTTTATCGGCGCAGCCGCCGGCCGGTCTTTGCTTTTGACTGGCGGATGCAGATATGCCGCACCGAAAACGCCGGACGCCGCTCCGGCCTTTAACATCACATCTGTTCTGTCAGTCAAAAGCACTGTCATCACCGCGTGGGGCTGTTTGCAAAGCAACGCCCGCGGTAGGAGGAAAGGCGGTTTTACCCCACATGAAAAACACCAGACGCTTCCTGCTCGGCAGCTTTGCCGGCCTGGTCATCTTGGCGATCGTCGGGTTTTTGTGGCTGGGCGCAACGATGGGCGCGAAAAGCGAAGAGACGCTCAACGAGGTCAGCACCATTTACATGGCGGAAGTCAACGGCCAGCTGCAAAAAAAATTCGAAGCGATCATCGACATGCATCTGTCGCAGCTGGACGGCATTGTAAAGCGCGCCACGATGGAAGAACTGGATGACAGCCAAAAGCTGTGGAACGAACTGGCGATCGGCGCCGAAGTCCGCGGCTTTACCTTTCTGGGCCTTTATACGGACGACGGTGTCTGCGACACGATATACGGCAACCCGATTGTAACGCAGGATCAGGACTCTTTTCTGGAGCTGCTGCAGAATGACGATATTCGGGTCACCGTCGGCTACACCACACAGCAGGAAAAGCTTCTCATTCTTTCAACCCGGGCCGAATACCCCATGCACGACGGAGAGATCAGCGGAATCCTGGTCGCCGGCATCCCGATGGATTCACTCGAGCAGGCCCTGTCGCTGGACGAAGAAGGGGCGGTACTGCTTTCGCACATCATCCGGCGGGACGGCTCTTTTGTCATCCGAAGCGGCGAAGCCTTCCGCGACAGTTATTTTGACAGAATCAGAGAAGAATATCAGGAGTTTAACGGAAAGACCCCTGAACAATATGTACAGGAACTGCAAAACGCCATGGACACCGAAGAAAGCTACAGCACGCTGGCTAAAGTAGGAAGCGGGCATTACTATGTCTATTGCGCGCACATACAGCATTCTCAATGGTACCTTTTGTCGACCATGCCGTATGGAACGCTGGACGCCGCCGTCAATGACCTGAGCGACAAGCGCCAGACTACCCTCCTGATGACTGGCGGCGTGTTTCTGGCGGCCATTGTTTTTGTCTTTGTTTTGTACTACCGCATGTCGCAAAGGCAAATGTGCGAGCTGCAGGAGGCAGAGCGGGAAGCCTCGCGGGCCAACATGGCCAAGAGCGAGTTCCTTTCAAGTATGAGCCACGATATCCGCACGCCGATGAACGGTATTGTGGGGATGACCGCCATTGCGCAGGCCAACATCAACGACACGGCGCGCGTTAAAGACTGTCTGGGCAAAATAGCCCTTTCGAGCAAGCACCTTCTGGGGCTCATCAACGACGTGCTCGACATGTCCAAAATCGAAAGCGGCAAGCTTTCGCTCAACATGCATCAGATTTCGCTGCATGAAACAATGGAAAGCATTGTAAATATTGCACGGCCGCAGATCAAGGCGAAAAATCAAAACTTTGACATCTTTATTAAAAACATCCTGGCGGAGGAGGTTCACTGTGACAGTGTGCGTCTGAACCAGGTGCTTATTAACCTTTTGTCCAACGCTATCAAGTTTACGCCGGAAAAGGGAACCATCAATATCTATGTAGAACAGGAACAGTCGCCGCTGGGCCGCGGCTTTGTACGCTGCCATTTCCGGGTCAAGGACACCGGCATCGGGATGACCCCCGAGTTCCAGCGCAGTATTTTTGACAAGTTCTCACGCGAAAAGACCGAACAGGTCAACCGAATTGAAGGCAGCGGCCTGGGCATGGCCATCACAAAGGCCATTGTCGACGCAATGCACGGAACCATCGAACTGCACAGCGAATTGGGCAAGGGCTCTGAGTTCCACATCACAGTGGATTTGGAGCGGGCGACCGAGTGCGAGGCCGACATGGTGCTTCCGCCGTGGAAGCTGCTCGTCGTCGACGACAACGAGGATTTGTGTTTAAGCGCCGTTTCCTCGCTCAAGGAAATCGGCATCACGGCCGAATGGACGCTCGACGGAAAAACGGCCGTGCAGATGGTCCAGACACACCATGAGCGGGGCGACGAGTATCAGCTGATTCTGCTCGACTGGAAAATGGAAGGCATGGACGGGTTGCAGACGGCGCGCGAGATCAAAAAGCTGCTGGGCGACGAGGTGCCCATTCTCATCATCTCGGCTTACGACTGGACCGATATTCAGGACGAGGCCAACGAGGTGGGCATCGACGGCTTTATTTCAAAGCCGCTCTTCAAATCAAACCTCTTCCTCAGCCTCAGCCCCTTCATGCTGAATGACACAGAAGAACGGCAGCCCGAAAAGCAGGAAAGCCTAATGTTCGCCGGCAAACGCATTCTGCTGGCCGAGGACAACGACCTCAACTGGGAAATCGCGCAGGAGCTTCTCGGCGATGCGGGCTTTGAAATCGACAGGGCGGAAAACGGCCAAATCTGCGTCGACATGTTCAAAGCATCCCCGCAGGGGCATTATGATTTGATCCTGATGGACATCCGTATGCCTGTCATGAACGGCTATGACGCCGCCCGGGCCCTTCGCGCGCTGGAGCGCCCGGACGCCGGACTCCCCATCATCGCCATGACGGCCGACGCATTTTCCGACGACATCCAGCACAGCCTGGAATGCGGCATGAACGCGCACATTGCAAAGCCTATCGATATTGACAGGCTTATCCAGCTTTTAAAGCAATACCTGAAATAAAAGCGGCGCGAAAAGGGCGCCCGCCAGAGACAGGAGAAAGCACATGGTCAAAAGAAAAATACTGATCGTCGACGATTCGGCCATCAACCGCGCCCTGCTGACGGATATTCTGGACGATGAATTTGATATTCTGGAAGCGGAAGACGGCATGGAGGCGCTGGCCATTCTGCAAACGCAGCGGCATTCACTGTCGCTCATGCTTCTGGACATTGTCATGCCCAAAACCGACGGGTTTGAAGTGCTGACGGCCATGAACAAAAACGGTTGGATCAAGGGGCTGCCCGTCGTCATGATCTCCTCGGAAACGGCTGAGGACTATGTCGACAAGGCCTATGACCTGGGCGTTCTGGATTACATAAGCCGCCCCTTTAACGAGCGCATGGTCAAGCGCCGCGTCAACAGCACCATCATGCTGACGGCCAAGCAGAAAGAGCTGTCCAACATGGTGGCGCGCCAGCTCTATGAAAAAGAAAAAGACAACCGCCTGATGATCGAGATCCTCTCGCACATCGTCGAATTCCGAAACGGTGAAAGCGGCCTGCACATTCTGCATGTGCGCACTTTTACCGAGCTGATCCTGAAGCGGCTTCTGGAAAAAACCGACCAGTACAACATTACGCCCAAAGAGGTTTCGATGATCTGCACGGCGTCAGCGCTACATGACATCGGCAAAATCGCCATTCCCGAGGCCGTGCTCAACAAGCCGGGCAAGCTGACGCCCGAAGAGTTCGAAATCATGAAAACGCACTCGGCCGAAGGCGCGCGGCTTTTGCAAAGCATTCCGCTGCACGAAACCGAACCGCTCATTCAGTTCGGTTACCAGATTTGCCGCTGGCACCACGAGCGGTATGACGGCCGCGGGTATCCCGACGGCCTGAAGGGCGAGGAAATTCCCGTTGCGGCGCAGGTCGTGGCAATGGCCGACGTCTATGACGCGCTGACCAGCAAACGCGTTTACAAGCCGCCCTTCTCCCACAAACAGGCTATGCAAATGATTCTCAACGGCGAATGCGGCGTTTTTAACCCCATTCTTCTCGAATGTCTGACAGAGGTTTCGTCCATCTTACAGACCGAACTCGACAGTTCCATGTACGTTGAGCACGCCGAAGTGGGAATTCTCGATTCGGTCGGCCAAATCCTGGAAAACAACGATTTGGATTCCTCGGCGTCCATGCTGCGCGACCTGGAAAATGAGAAGCTGAAAAACCGCTTTTTTGCCGAGCTTTCCAAAACCGTCATATTCGAATATAACGTCATGCCTGAAATTCTCACCGTTTCAGAATGGGGAGCCGAATACCTCGGCCTGCCGCAAACCATCATCGATCCGCGCCGCAGCGTCATGGCGGAGCAGGTGTTTAATGACGACGATTTTGAAATCCTGTTGGCCCGTATAAAGGGGACTACGCCGGATCAGCCGGTGGCCGAGGGCATTTACCAGCTCAATGTCAAGGGGCAGCAGCGCTGGAAGAAAATCATCACCCGCTCCCTCTGGTCGGAAAAGACGCCCCCGGAATATGAGAGCGCCTTCGGCATGATCATGGACATTCACGACGACCTGGAAAAGCTGCGCAATATGGAAATCAAAGCGACGCGCGACCCGTTGACCGGGCTGTTTAACCGGGACGCCGTCGAGTCGCGCGTCTCGGCGCTGCTGGCCTCGCCGGACGAAGAGAAAAATTACGCTTTGATTCTGTTCGACCTGGACAATTTCAAATATGCCAACGACGAATATGGCCACCTGTTCGGCGACGAGGTCCTCAAATATGTGGCCGATATCATTCGAAATCACACCCGCAGCGCCGATATTGCCTCGCGCATCGGCGGTGATGAGTATGTCATCTTTATGGAATATACGGGCAGCATCGAACCGCTGGTCAAGCGAATTTTCGGGCAGCTGTCCGGGGCGGTGTACAAAGGCTTTTCCATTCAGCTCAGCATGGGCATCGCCTGCGTTGAGCCGGGCGAGACAGATTATGCCGAGCTGTTCCGCAGAGCGGACGAGGCTATGTATGTCGTCAAAAACGAGAAGAAGAATTCCTGGTGCTTTTATGAAAAAGGCATGAAAATGCCGGCCGAGAGGAACCGGAACAGCACCCGGTGACCATGAAAGGAGAGCAGTAAAAATGACCCTACAGGAATGCTACGCGGCTATGGGAGCCAATTACAACGATGTGCTCGGCCGGCTGCGCAAAGAGGAGCGGATCCGCAAATTTCTGCTTATGGCGCTTGAAGATTCCAGCTATGATCTGCTGTGCTCTTCGCTGAAAGAGCGGAATCTGTCCGAAGCATTTCGCGCCGCGCACACCATCAAAGGCGTCAGCTCCAACCTGTCGCTGACCGAACTGTACCAGGCGTCGAGCGAATTGTCCGACGTACTGCGCAACCGGGAAGATTACGGCGAAGACATCGAGCCGGCCTTTGAACGCGTGAAGCAGGCTTACGCCAAAACAGCAGAATGCATACGCGCTCTCGCCCAGGAATAAAAACAGGCCCGCCGGGGGAAGGTTCCCCGGCGGGCTTAAAAATTTGAGTCTGCCGGCGCGGCAAGAGAACCGCGCCCGGTATACCGTTCTTCTTTGCAGGGCGGTTCTCCATCCAACCCCGCCGTCAGACGGGGTTTTTCAGATTCAGCCCCTTATTCCGCCGCAGCTCCCGCTTTTCTGCCCGTCAGGCGATCGGCGGCGACGCATAGCAGCACAGTCAGCGCCATATCGGGCAGGGTGTACCCCACCGCAATATCCAGACGCATCAGCCCGCGATAGGCGGCAAAACCGGCGAGCCACACAATCAGGTTGCGCATGTCGGCCGGTTTGTCAAAACGGTCGCGCCTCAGTACAAAAAAGTCGGCGATTTGAATGGCTATCATGGGCGCGAACACCGAGCCTATCAGGTACAGGAAGCCGGTGATATCGTCCATAGGGAACAAAATGGCGGCTGCCGTGCCGACGGCGGCGACGGCAACGGCCACTCTCTTTGCGTTCAGCCCCCTGTGCAGCGACTGAGCCGAAACGCCGGCCGACCAGGCGTCGAGAAAAGTCGTCGTCACCGTTGACAGCACCAGAATGACAAGGGCCGCAATGCCCAGCCCCGCCCGCAGCATAATGACGGCGATATCGGCTTCGCCCGTAAACAGGGCGGCCCCCATGCCGATGACATACATCCAGCAGGACACCACACCGTAAACAACGGCGCTGGCCAGCGTGGCCCTGAGGGGCTTTTCCGCTTCGCGGGTGTAGTCGCTGATAAGGGGCAGCCAGCTCAGGGGCATGGCGACCGCCAGCTCGACGGCCGCGCCAAAGGACAGCGAGGACAGCGCCCCATCCGGCGCGGCAAGCGGCGCGCTGCCGTCAAAGAAAATGACCTTGCACAAAACGAGCGTCAGGACAAACAGGGCGGCCATCGCAATTTTGTTGACGGCGCCCAGGTCGGTCACCCCGACGGCGACCCACAGGATAATGAGCCCGCCGATCACCAGGCACCACACCCAGTGCCCTGCGTCAAAAATGCCGCCGGCGGCGAGCGCGCCGTCATAAATCATAATGGCTGTCCACCCCAGCAGCTGAAGCACATTCAAAAAGGCGAAAAAGAGCCCGCCCTTCTGCCCAAAGCTCATTTTGACGGTTTCCATAGCGCTGCGGCCGGTGCGCGCGCCAATCAGCCCGGCCAAAAATAAAAGCACGCAGCCGATGACATGGCCGAGCAGAATGGCCGCCAGGCCTTTTGCCATGCCGAGCGGCGCAAACGCCGTGCCGGTCAGAATTTCGGCCAGCGAAACGCCGGCGCCAAACCAGATCAGGCCGTTTTGAAAGACGGTGGTTTTCTTCATGCCCGTTCACCTCCGCAAAAACGGCTGCGCAGGTCAAACATATGGTTCATCGGCCCCGCTCCGCGCCCCAGGTCGAGCATGTCGCCCAGCGCGCCCGACAGGTATTCCTTGGCGAGCTGTACGGCATCCTCCAGCGCCAAACCTTTGGCGAGGTTCGCGGCAATGGCGCTCGACAGCGTACAGCCGGTGCCGTGGGTGTTCTGCGTTTCCACGCGTTTTCCCCGGAACCAGCAAAGCGTGCCGCCGCGGTACAGAAGGTCGTCGGCGTCAGAGATGCGGTGCCCGCCCTTGCACAGAACGGCGCAGCCGTATTGTTCGCCGATGGCGCGGGCCGACCGTTCCATATCGGCCGCCGACCGAATGGAAAGGCCCGAAAGGATTTCTGCTTCGGGGATATTGGGGGTTAAAAGCGCGGCCAGCGGCAAAAGCTGCTCCCGCAGCGCGCCGACGGCGTCCTCTTTTAAAAGGCGCGCGCCCGACGTCGCCACCATGACCGGGTCGACGACGATGTTTTTCGCCCCGTAAAAGCGCAGCTTTTCGGCGATGACGGCGATGAGCCCGGCCGACGAAACCATGCCGATCTTGACGGCGTCGGGAAAAATATCGGTAAAGACGGCGTCAAGCTGGGCGGCCAGAAAATCCGGCGTCGCGTCCAGAATGCCGGTGACGCCGACGGTGTTCTGGGCCGTCAGGGCGGTGACGGCGCTCATGGCAAAGACGCCGTGGGCCGTCATGGTTTTGATATCGGCTTGAATGCCGGCGCCCCCGCTGGAGTCGCTTCCGGCGATGGTCAGTGCTGTTTTCATAAAAATCCCCTCTCTTATAGAAACTCGTTCAAATCGCGCACCGCCCAGTCGGCCAGCTGTGAAAGCGCCGGCCAATCGGCGTCCGAAGAGCGGTCGTAGACGCCGCAGACCAGGAAGCCGGCCTTTTTGGCTGTCCGGGCCGCGTGCAGCGCGTCCTCGAAAACAACGGTGCGGGCAGGGTCTGCGCCCAGACGCTGCGCTGCCTCCAGATACACGCCGGGCGTGTGCTTTCCGCCGTACTGCACGCAGCTGACGGCCGAATGAAAGCGCTTCCACTGTCCCAGCCGCTCCATGGCGCTCTGGGCCTGAAAGGCTTCGCTGGCGGTGGCAATACAGCAGGGCACACCCCAGCCCTCCAACCGGCGCAGCAGCGCTTCTGCCCCGGGCTTTAAGGGCACGCGCAGCCGGTATTCGTCGCTGACCAGCTCGTTGAGCCCGGCCATCATCTCTTCGGCCGTGCAGGGCAGGTGAAAGCGCTCGATCAGGTAGTCGGATGCTTCGCGCCGCCCCATTTCGCGGATGTCTTCGTGCAGGTTTTCGGGCGGGTTTCCGCCATACCGGCGCACCAGCGCGCGCGGCGCGTCGGCCCAGATGTACATGGAATCGGTCAGCGTGCCGTCCAAATCAAAAATGGCGCCGCGCAGGTCGATGGGGGCCGCAATCTGCCCGGCCAGAGCCGCCATTTTCTGCGCGGCCCCGCGCACGTCGCTTTGCGCAAAAAGCGCCGACACCACGGCGACGCCGGCCAGACCGCAGCCGCTCAGCTGTAAAATGTTGCCCTTTCCCACCCCGCCGATGGCGACCACCGGAATGTCGACAGCGCGGGTGATGGCCCGTATGGTCTCTTTGGAAATGGGTTTTGCGTCCGATTTGGTGCCCGTTGCAAAGGCGGCGCCGACGCCCAGATAATCGGCCCCCGCCGCCTGCGCGCGCAGCGCCTCTTCGACATTGTGCGCCGACACGCCGACGATTTTATCCGGCCCCAGAATGGCTCTGGCCTGCCCGGCCGCAAGGTCGCTCTGGCCGACGTGAACGCCGTCCGCCCCGGCGCGCGCGGCCGTCTCGACGCTGTCGTTGATGATGCTGAAGGCCCCGCGCCCGCGGCACAGCTGTACAAAGCGCCCGGCCTCTTCCAGCAGCTCGTTTTCCGGCAGGTTCTTTTCCCGCAGCTGTACCATGCCGGCGCCGCCCTCTATTGCGGCAGCTATCTGCGCCATCAGCGCGTCCTCGCCGCCCGCCCAGGCCCTGTCGGTCACGGCGTACAGCCGCAGCCGGCGTCTGTCCAGTTTCATATACTTTCCTCCTTTTGTCCTTGCCCAAAACAAAAAAACGCGGACACGCCGGAAAACGGCTGTCCGCGAATATGCGCCCATCATTTTCCCTACGTTGGCATGACCCAAATCAGGTTTCAGGGTCGGGGCCTTGCTGCCCCCTCTCAGCCCGCGCCAGCGGACTCCCCTTTGTCTTTTTGATTGTACACCTGTTTTTTTGACTTTGCAAGCCCCTTGACAAATTTCCCGCCCGGTGCCATAATAACGGCAAAAGACAGGGGAGCCACGCGCTGAGAGGAAACGTCTGTTTCGACCCTTTGACCTGACGCGGATAATGCCGCCGCAGGGATGTCGCCCAAGCCGAATGCGGCGGACGTTCCTGCGTCCGCTGCCTTTTTTATTCTTTGGATGAAAGGGAGTGCATCGGGAAAGAAACCGGCGCCCCGGCCCTGCCGGGAGCGGACGGAGGGGGAGCGCCCTGCGTCCGGGCCGCCATGCAGCGATGGGAAGCCGTGTTCCGGCGTGAGAGGGGGCCAGTAAGCCCCGACCGGCCTTTTTCCGCGGCGGGCTCTGCCCGCTTGTCCCGCGGGGAAAAACGCTGCACGGGCCGCGCTCTTTTCTCCGCCATTTTCTTCCAAAGGAGTTTTGCAAATGAAAACCGCCTCTGTCAAAAAACTGGCGACGGCCGCCATTTTGTGCGCGCTGGCCGTCGTCGGCAGCGTCTTTGTCACCTTTCCGTTCCTGGGCAGCATGTGCGCGCCGGTACAGCACATGGTCAACATTCTGTGCGCCGTCTTTCTGGGGCCGTGGTACGGCGTGGGGGCCGCCTTTGCCTCCAGCCTGCTGCGCAACGCGCTGGGCGTCGGCTCGCTGATGGCCTTTCCGGGCAGTATGTGCGGCGCGCTTTTATGCGGCCTTGCGTATCATCAGTTCAAGAACCTGCCTGTCACCCTGGCGGCCGAGATCGTGGGCACCGCCCTTATAGGCGGGCTGGCCGCCTACCCCGTCGCCGTACAGCTGATGGGGCAGACGCCCGCCACGCTGTACGCCTACATCGTTCCCTTCTTTATTTCAACGGCCGTCGGTTCGGCTCTGGCCGGCGTGCTTGTTTTTGCCCTGCAAAAAAGCGGCGCCATGCGTGCCATGCGCAGCGCGCTGGAACATTGAGCGGAGTGTGAATCAGTGATGATGCCCGATTTGTCCCTTCTGGCCGCCGTTCGCCGCGCACGGCCGCTTGTCCACTGCGTCAGCAACATCGTTGCCGCCAACGATTGCGCCAATCTGGCGCTCGCCGTGAGGGCCAGCCCCATCATGGCGCAGGCGCCCGAGGAAATGGCCGATATTTCCGCTGTGAGCGATGCCGTAGTGCTCAATTTGGGCACGCCGAGTGAAGAGAAGTTCAAAGCCTGTCTTTTGTGCGCGCAGGCGGCGGCCCGGCGCTCCCTTCCCGTAGTTGTCGACCCGGTGGGGGTGGGGGCCAGCCCGTGGCGGCTTGGCTGGGCGCGGTGCCTGCTCGGCCAATGCTCCCCCGCCATTCTGCACGTCAATCTGGGGGAGGCGCAGGCGCTTTTATCCCCGCCTACCGCAGCCGCCGGCCCGGCGCAGGGCGTCGACAGCCCCACGCCCTCTACCCGCGAAGAACGGGTGCAGGCCGCCGTACAGCTGGCGCG
Organism: uncultured Clostridium sp.; assembly: GCA_947427035.1. GTDB lineage: Bacteria > Bacillota > Clostridia > Oscillospirales > Butyricicoccaceae > Ventrousia. The sequence goes on along the minus strand of CANEGK010000004.1, from coordinate 39,091 downwards.
GCAATACAAAACCGTCGCGCTGCTGTCCGGATCGGAGGATGTCGCCACCGACGGCGACGCCGTCTGGCTGGCGCGCGGCGGCAGTGCAGGCATGGCGGCCGTCACCGGCACAGGGTGTATGCTTTCGACGCTGTGCGGCGTACTTGCCGCCGTTGAAAAGGATTCGCTGCACGCAGCGGCGCAGGCCGCAGCCCTGTGGAAATTGTGCGCCGCCCGCGCCGAAAAACTGGCGCCGGGGCGGGGCCCGGGCAGCCTTCACGCCGCGCTGTTTGACGCTGCCGCCGCTTTGGCAAATGACGATGCCCTCTGCGGCGTCTGGCTGGAGCAGCTGGCCTGACGGCCGTAATTCTCTTTCCGTTTATAAGAACGCCGTGGACGCGCTTTTCGCCCGCGGCGTTTTTATCTGCTTTACAGCGCTCAATTCGATGCACCGGCCCCGGGCACTCTGTCAAACGACAACCGCTTTCGTGCATAAAAAGCCGGACGGCCGGCCCTGCTGCAGGCCGTCCGTCCGGCGGTATGGGAGGTTGGTGTAAACCTATTTTCAGCTGCGCTTATTTGACTTTGACGATGATCTCCACCTCGACGGGGATATTGAGCGGAAGCGAGGCGACGCCGACAGCCGAGCGGGCGTGACGGCCCTTGTCGCCAAAGACCTCTACCAACAAATCCGATGCGCCGTTGACGACCTGCGGCTGCGCCTCGAACCCCGGCACGGCGTTGACAAACCCGACCAGCTTGACAATCTGCTCCACCCTGTCCAGGTCGCCCAGGGCCCCTTTGAGCGCGCAAATCAGGTTGACCGCCCCCTCGCGTGCGGCGGCATACCCCTGCTCGACGCTGACGCCCTCGCCCACGCGCCCCGTCATGCTCGCCTTTCCGCCGCGCACAGGCCCCGCGCCCGACAAAAACAGCAGATCGCCCGCGCGCTGCACGCTGACATAATTGGCCACCGGCGCGACCGCCTCTTTGACTTCGATTCCCAGCTCTTCCAGCCGTTTTTCTATCTGCATATTCCGTTTCTCCTTTGCTCTTTTCTTTTAAAGCTGCACACGCTTTTTCACCGCGCCGCCCTGCATGACCAGCTTAACATGCTCGGCGTGCGTCAACACCCCGATATCCTCCAGCGGGTTGCCGTCGACGACGACGATGTCGGCCTGCTTGCCCGCCTCCAGCGTGCCCAGGCGCCCGGCGCGCCCCAGCACATGCGCAGCGTTGATTGTGCCTGCCCGGATGGCTTCCATGGGCGTGAACCCCGCTTCGACAATGGCGCGGAACTCCAGCCCGTTTTGCAGGTACGGGGTGTTTTTCGAATTGAAAAAATCGGTGCCGTAGGCGATGCGTATGCCCGCGGCGCGCGCTTTCATCATGCTTTTGGTGTGGCTCTGCGCCGCCTTTTTTCCTTTTTCCCTCATAAAGGCCGGGAAGTCGGGCAGCGTGGCCACCAGGTTCGACACATACAGCGTCGTGACAAGAGGCACGTTGTTTTTAACCATCAGTTCGATGCACCGTTCGTCCAGCTCGATGCCGTGCTCGATGCACCGCACCCCGTTTTCCAGCGCCTGCCGCGTTCCCTTTGCGTTGGAGCAGTGGGCCGTCACATACGTCCCATGCCGCGCCGCCTCTGCCGTCATGACGGCGATTTCCTCGTCGGAATACTGCACGTCCTCCAGCCCGTCGACTTCGGACGATACGCCGCCGGTCGCACAGATTTTGATGAACTCCGCGCCCTCGCGGAACTGCTCGCGCACCGCCCGCAGGCACCCTTCCACGCCGTCGGCCGTGTACCCGGCGACGCTGATTGCGTTTTGCACCTGTACCGGCAGCCCGGTCTGAAAATCGACGTGCCCTGCCACCGGGCTAAGCACGCGCCCGCCCGGCATGACGTTGGGACCGCGCAGCTCGCCCCGCGCCACCGCGCGCTTGAGCGCCCCGCCGAAGAGCGACATGTCGCGCACATAGGTAAACCCGGCGTCGAGCAGCAGCCCCATGTGGTATGCTGCGGTCAGCAGGCTGTCAAAGTGCGGCCGGCCCATATAGTCCTCGCCGCCGCACAGGTGGGCGTGGCAGTCGATAAAGCCGGGCAGGATGCTGCCCGCCCCGGCGTCGATGACCTCGATCCCTGCGGGCAGGGAATATCCCGATTCTTCGCCGGCGTACACGATGTCCGCGCCCTGAACTACGACCAAGCCCTTTTCCACCGGGCGGTCGCCCGCCGCGTCAATGACCCGGCCGCGGATTGCATAGCCTTCCATACTTTACCCCTCTCCTCCGATAAACTGCCGCAGGTCGGCGCACAGGGAAACAAAGGGCTTTCCGAAATAGGTCATGTGCCCCGATTCATAAGCCCGCACCATTGTCCGTTCCCGTGGAATGTCGTACTGCGCCAGATAATAAGTGACAAAGTCGGCCGTCGACTGCATGTCGTAAAGGCCATTGACAAAAAAGACGCGCAGGTCTTTTTTACGCCGCATGAGCCTTTCCAGCAGATTCATTGTGTTGATGTTTCCGCTTGTATAGTCCCAGTTTCCGATAGCTTCCGACTTTATTTTGCAATATGGGCGTTCGGTTTTCAGTCCCAGCTCGCCGATATATTTGTGCAGAGCCGCGGCGAATGCGGGCGCGGTCGCCGCCGTCTGCGCCTCGTCGTCCATGCTGGGCGGCGCTTCGCCCCGCGCGCGGCCGAGTGGCATTTTAATGCGCGCATCATAGACGCTGACCACCCAACCCGGGCAGATCAGGCGCAGGAAATCGTCCTGTTCGACGCGCAGGGCGTTTATTCGCAGATACTCTTCCGTCATGCCGGTGAAGTATTGCAGCCGCTCCAAAACCCGCTCGTACTCGTCCCGCGGCAGCAGGCTGCCCCACAGCAGCGCTTTGGCGTAATCGGTATAGGCGAACTCGTGGGCCTGCGCAAGGTGCCCGCGCAAATCGGGTTTCCCGTCCCGCCTGTGGTACCACGACGCCGCGGCATAGGCCTCCAGCCGCCGCACACTCGGCTCGACGTGCAGCTCGGGCACGCCGACGTTGAAGGATGTGCCCACGCTGACAATGCCCGCCAGGTGAACGCCGCTTGGCAGCGCGTCGGCCACCGCCACGTTGCGGATGGTCCCATAGCTTTCGCCCAGCAGATACACCGGGCTGTCCCAACGGTTATGCCGCTCTACCCAGCTTTCGATAAACCGGGCGAAGCTTTGGGCGTCCCCCTGAACGCCGTAGTATTTCTTTTTAGCCTGTTCGGTCAACACCTGCGTGTAGCCGGTGCCCACCGGGTCGACGAGCACGATGTCGCACAGGTCGATGAGAAACTCCCCGTTGTCCTGAAGCAGATAGGGGAACGCACAGAGCCCTTCGTCCGGCTCCCGAATCACCATCCGGCGCGGGCCGAGCAGCCCGAAGTGCAGCCAGGTGCTGTCCGACCCCGGCCCGCCGTTGTAGGCAAACACCACCGGCCGCCCCGGCGCACCCTGCGCCGCCGTATACGAATAGCCGAACATGCTCGCTTCCAGCTCCCCTGTTTCGCTGTACAGGGGGTATTCTTCTGCCGTCACCGTATACCCGGTTTCCCGGCCGTGAAGTTTGATGTTTTTGTCCTGCCGGTGAAAAATCAGCTCGCTCATTTCAAACCTCCCTTTATTTCCCCTGCAAAAAGCCGCGCAGATCGGCGGCCAGACGCACGGCGCTCTCTTCGCCCAGCATAGCTGCTTTGTTTTTGCGGAACCTGCGCCACACGTCCTTCCACATGCCCTGGCGCTTCCGGTCGTTTCCGTCCAGAGCCGCTTTCTTTTTCATTTTGCCGCCCTCCTCTTCAAGACGTATACTTTGCGCGGACACGCGGGTCGGCAAAAGCGCTGACGATATCGACCAGCAGCACCATCAGACAGAAGATGGACGCCAGGAAAATGGTCGTCGCCATGACCAGCGGAATGTCCTTGCTGCGAATGGCGGTGAGCGCCAGCGAGCCGAGCCCCGGCATGGAAAAGATGCTTTCGAGCAAAACGGTCCCGCCCAACATACTGCCGAAGGAAACGCCGACCGTCATGATGAGGGGCAGCATGGCGTTGCGGAAGGCGTGCTTCCAGATGACGGTGCGTTCGGACGCCCCTTTGGCGCGCGCCGTGCGCACATAGTCCTGCCGGATGGCTTCGAGCATGGTGGTGCGCGTCAGGCGCAAAAGCCCGGCCGACTGCGTGATGCCGAACACGGCGACCGGCAGGATGTAATGCCGCCAGGTCTCCACACCGTTGGACGGCAGCCAGTCCAGCTTGAGCGAGAAGAAGAGCACCCCCAGCATTCCCATCCAGAACCCCGGGAAGCTGGCGATGAACATGGCCATGATGCGCACGATGTTGTCCCCCGCCGAATACTGCTTGACGGCTGACATCACCCCCAGCGGAATGCCGAGCAGCACGTACAGCAGCGTGCCCATGACAGTGAATTTGAATGTGTAGCGGAAATTGGCGGCGATTTCGCGCACAACCGGTTTGGATGACGTATACGAATTCCCAAACTCGAATTGCGTGACGACACCTTTTATGTAGTTCACAAGCCGCATGGCAAAGGGCTGATCGTACCCGAGCTCGTGGTTGAGCTGGTCGACGGCCGACTGCTCGGCGCTCGCCCCCAGAATGATCCGCCCCGGGTCGCCGGGGATCATGTTGACAATGCTGAACACAATAATGACAACCCCCAGCAGAAGCGGAATGACCATCAGCAGCCTTTTGAGGATAAACTTATACATTCGGCTCCCTCCTTTCAGGCTTTTCGCGCAGTTCCCGGCGCTTTCATCTCTTCGAGCGCTTCAAACAGGCGCTCGATATCGGCAAAGTCATTATAATAATGCAGGCCCAGCCGCAGCGCGTAGCGCGCGCCGTAGGGCTTCCCGTCCCTGACGGCTGCCCCGATCCCCCGGCTTTCAAAGCCCTCGCTGTCCAGCCGGTAGGTTTCGTCCGCTGTCAAAACGACAATCTGGGAGCGGTTCTGCAGGCCGTAGTCATTCCAGACGCACAGCCCTTTGCGCCCGGCTGCCTGACAGCGCACCGCGTCTGCCAGTGCGAGCACGCGCTCTTCCACTGCGGCGGCGCCCAGGTTTTTATACCGCTCCGCCACACAGCCCATGCTGTAAACGCCGGGGGTGTTGGGGTAGCCGAACTCATAGCGCGACGCCGTCCGGCTCAGCCGCAGATTCCGCGGGTCGAGCGCGCGGATGTCCTCCCCGCTTTTCCAGCCGGCCGTCTGCGGGGCCATGCGCTCCATAGCGCGCGGCCCGAAATACCCGTACCCGACGCCGCAGAAGCCCTGCATCCACTTGTAGTTGTTGCCTGCCAGAAAATCGATGTTCATGGCGCGCACGTCAACGGGCAGAACCCCCGCCGACTGGACGGCGTCGACCGCCAGCAGAGTGCCCCGGCTGCGGCAGAACGCGCCGATTTCCCCGAGGTCGTGCCGAAAACCGGTGTTGCTTTCGACATGGTTGAGCGAAATGACCCGCGTGCGCTCATCAGCCAGCGCAAAGATATCTGCGGGGCTGACGGCGCCTTTGTCCGACCGGGCGAAGCGAACCTCAATTCCCCCGGTCTGCTGCCTGAGCTGCCAGGCGTAGGCCATGCTGGGGAAAGTGGTGTCGGTCAAAATGACGTTGTCGCCCGGCGACAGCCGCAGCCCCGCGGCAAACTGGCCGAACATCTGCGATGCGTTCTCGCCAAAGGCCAGCTCGCAGGGCGTACAGCCGAGCAGCCCGGCGAGCTGCGATTTGGCCCACTCAATCATACTGAAGGAATCCATGCTGCGCCAGAAAGAGTCCCCGCCCCAGTCGTAGCGCTTTTGCTCGTACTGCCGGTGCGCCTCGTACACATAGTCCGGAACAGCGCCTGTCGCCGCCGTTTCAAAATAAGCCCTGTTTTGCAGCAGCGGATAATGCTTCCGCTCCTGCAAAAAGCGTGTGTTTTCCATGCAAACCTCCTGCCCTCCCTTTGCCTCGGAACAGCGCGGCCCGGCGTTGCTTTTATTTCATCCGAAGCTTAGTCACTTCATTAATTATTTTTCTGATATGTTTAGAAGATATTCTTATAATAGTCTCTGTAAGAAGGTTTTTCAAGGCCCAGATTCAAATTTATAAAAAATATCCAATTTCCTTTGGCAAATTAAGACATAATAAACAAACTCCCCGTGCAGTCTTAAACTGCACGGGGAGTTTCTGCTTTGCTTTACCAGTCTTTGTCCAAATCCATATTCAAATCCTTATCCAGCGCCGCCAGGGCCGCGGCTTCGTCGCGCCGCAAAAGCGCTTCGATGATTTGATAATGATAGCGGTTATTGTCCGCCTTTCCCGACGCATAGCGCAGCGTCAGCAGCAAAAGCCTTTGCAATGTTTCGCCCAGATAGGGGTTCTGAGAGATTTCGGCCAGCCGCATGTGAAAGAGCGCATTGCTGCCATGGGAATGCGCAGCGTCCTCTTCTCCGCCTTCCAGCGTGTCGGCCAGGCTGCGGATTTCCTCATCGCTGGCGCGCTGAACGGCCATTCCGATGGAAAAGCGCTCGATATGCAGCCGCAGCTCCCGCACATGCCGGTATTCGTCGACAGAGACGGAGACGACCATATATCCGCGCCTCGGGTAGCAGATGAGCAGCCCCTCCTGCGCAAGGTTCTGCAGCGCCGCCTTGACCGGCGCCTTGCTGACCTGGTACTGCTTGGCGACCTCGCTTTCTACCAGAAAGGTATTGCCCTTCAGCTTGCCTGAGACGATGTCGTGCTGAATCCCCTCATACACCCGGTCCGACAATCTTTTTTCCATACGGCCATCCCCCCAACTGATATGATTATTGATATTATTTCTTATTATACCCCCAAACGCGCCCATTGGCAAGAGGTTTTTCCTCCGAACTCTTCAGGCTGTCTGCGTTGTTTTTCCCGCAGCGGAAAAGAGGGCTTTTCCCTTTTTCTTTTGCCTTGCCACAGCGCGGAAAATAGGATATACTGTTTATATCTGTCGAATCACCCTGCTGTTTTGAATCGAGGTGCGCCTTGCGTAAAACCACAGCTTTTCTCTTCCTGTTTGCGGCCATTTTCTTTGCCGTTTTTACCGATTTATCCGCCGGCGGCGACGCTTCCGATCCGCTGGTTACATTGTCCTATGTCCGAAAAATTTATACTGCCGCGGTCGAACAGCAGGCCGCGTCGCGCGCAGCCTCCCTGCTGACCCAAAAAAGCCGGGAACTGCAAAACGCCATCGACGCCCGCATCACCCAGCGTGTGGCCGAAAAGGCGGCTGCTGCCGTTTCGCGCGCCATCGGGCTGACCGGCGCCGCGGACACGGGCACATCGGACAGCGCAAGGGCGTGGCGCACGCTGACGCTGTCGCAGGGCGACGTCGTTTCCGGCCCGGCGGGGGCCGGCGTCATGCTGCTGGACGGCAGCGCCGCAACGGCCGGCTCAACCGAGCTTATTGACGTCACGCACGGCCGCGCGCTGGCCGTCGGCGTTTCCGCCGCGCCGAACACTTATTATATGGTGCCGCAGGCGCAGAGCGCCGGCCTGCGCATCACAAGCGGAAGCGCCACCGTCTGCGTCAAGGACGGCGCGCGTGTGACGCACGCTTCCGGCGCGCTGTACGAGGACGAAGCCAACCGCCTAAACGCCATCGGCCTCTTCCGCGGCAGCAACCGCGGCTACGAACTTTCCCGCCGCCCGACGCGGCAGGAAGCGCTCATCATGCTCATCCGCCTGCTGGGCGAAGAGAGCGCCGCGCTGGGCTACACCGGCCGCTCGACCTTTACCGATTTGACCGGCTGGCCTGACGGCATCAAATACGTCGCCTACGGGCAGCACATGCAGTATACCAACGGCATGACGGCGACCGAGTTTTCACAGCAGACCCCCGCCGACGCCAACATGTACTGCACCTATGTTCTGCGTGCACTGGGCTACAGCGACACCGGCGGCGACTTCACCTACCGCGGCGCCATCGACAAGGCCGTCGAGCTCGGCCTCATCACCGCCGCGCAGTACGGACAGCTGCAAACGACCGGTCTTTTGCGCGACCACATGGCGCTCATTTCATATAACGCCCTGTGGGCCCCGTGCAAGGGCGGCGGGCAGACGCTGGGCGAACGGCTGGTCGAACGCGGCGTGCTGACCCGCGCCCAGCTGGACGGCGCAAAAAAATAACTGCCCGCAGACATGCTCCGGGCAGTAACAAGAAGCCCCATACCGCAATACTATGGAGTGAGAAATCTTTTAGGAGGTTAAGTTCTTATGGGTATGGGATGCAATCGCAACAGAGGCAGTTTGTTCGAGGGCTATGAAGCGTTCTGGATCATTGTCGTTATTGCCATCGTCATCATCTGGGTCCACTACATGTGCGGCGGCAATTGCGGCTGCGGCTGCAACAACGGCAATAACTGCGGCTGCGGCGGCTTTGACGACTGCTGCAACAACAACTGCTGCAACAGCTGCTGCTAATCGCTCTTGTACATCCTCTCTCGCACCAAGGCCCGCGCCGCCCGGCGCGGGCCTTTTTACATCCAGAGCCCTTTTTTCAGCCGTGCACCACGGATCATATGCTATATTATATATTTCTGTGACCACCATGCTATAAAATGTTTGACGAAAGATTGACAATCATTTCTGCATATGATACTCTTTACCAAGATAAGGAAGCTCGCTTCAGTTTTTGAAAAGCAATATTTGGAAAGGGGCCTACACCTTTATGTCTGAAAAACAGGGATTAAAAAAAGATCTGGGCGTCATGACAGCAACCTCCATCGTAGTCGGCTGCGTCATCGGCGCCGGCGTCTTCTTCAAACCCTACGCCATCTATCAGGCCACTGGCGGCGCGCCCGGCATGGGGATGCTTGCGTGGATCTTCGGGGGGCTGGCCAGCATTTTTGCCGCTCTCACCTTTGCCGAGGTTGCCGTGCTCATTCCCAGAACGGGCGGCATGGTCGCCTATCTGAGCGAGGTCTACAATGAAAAAATCGGCTTCCTCGCCGGCTGGATGCAGACCATCATTTTTTACCCGGCCTTTTTGGCCGGCTACGGCGTCAAAGTCGGGGCCGAGCTGGGCGAATACGTCGGTTCGCAGTTCCAGCTTCCCATCGCCATGGCCATCATCATTCTTCTGGTTGCGCTCAATACGCTGGGTTCCAAAACGGCGGGCGGCATCCAGGTCGTTTCGACCGTCTGCAAGCTGATTCCGCTGGTGCTTTTAATGGTGTTCGGCTTTATTCTGGGCAGCGGCGGCAACCCGATCTTCACGCCCATGGTGGGCGAGGGCAAGGCGGCCGGGGCCGTGCTCGGCTCCACGCTGCTCGCCGTGCTCTTTGCCTTTGAGGGCTGGACCAACGTCGGCGCCATTGCCGGCGAAATGAAAAATCCGGGCAGGGACCTGCCGCGCGCCATTGTCGGCGGCGTCTCCATCATCATGGCCGTCTACTTTGTCATCAATCTGGCTTATCTGTGGGTCATCCCCGCCAGCGAGCTGATGAATCTTGAGTCGCCGGCCGCGGCTGTCGCCACGCAGATTTTCGGGCCCACGGGCGGCCTGCTCATTAAAGTCGGCATCATTGTATCGGTGCTCGGCGCGGCCAACGGCTTTCTGATGTCGGGCTCGCGCGTCGCCTATCAGCTGGCCGAGCAGCGCACCCTGCCCTTCAGCGGCGCGCTGGGCAGGCTCAACGGCAACCAGGTCCCCGCCAATTCCATCATCCTGGTCGGTTTTCTGGCCTGCGTCTACTCGATCAGCGGCCAGTTTGACATGCTGACCGACCTGGCCGTCTTCTCGTGCTGGATTTTCTACACGCTGACCTTTGTCTGCGTCATTAAGCTGCGCAGAACCCATCCCGAGCTGGAGCGCAAGTACAAAGTTCCGCTTTACCCTGTCATCCCCATTCTCGCCATTCTCAGCGGCGTTTACGTCATGGTCAGCCAGCTCTTTATGGCCGGTTCCACGGCGCGGCTGCTCTCTGTCGGCAGCATCTGCATCACTCTGGTCGGCCTGCCGGTTTACCTGGCGGTCAAAAGGCACGACGCCGTACGGGACAAATAATATCCCTTCTATCCCGCGCCCGGCGCGGGATTTTTCTTTTATAATCCGGCCATAATATCCCCCGCGGCGGCGCCCCAGTCACGGTACAGCAAAAAAGCGGCGAAGTACCCCTGCGCCGCGGCAGCCTGTATTTTCTGCGCCGCCGTCGCCGGGTCGTCGTATAAAAGGAAATGCACCTGTCGCTCTTCATCCTGATAAGTGAAGTATTTTGCGCACAGCTCTGCGGAAAAATAGCTCTGCGGGCTCCGGTTTTCCAGAATCCCGCGGAACTCCCCGGCCGACAGCGCCCGCCCTTCGGCCGTGTAGGACGGCATGACAAAGTCCGAGCAGACGCGCACCACCTCGAGACACAGCCGTTCGGGCGGAAAGCGGACGGTGTAGTGCCGCAGCATGTCGGCAAAGGACCCGCCGCTGATGGCCGAAGGCACAATCACTTTGGCATATTCGCTGGCAGAGGCCAGCCCCAGCGGTACAAAATGCACCAGCCGTCTGGCGGCCAGCGCGGGTGAAACGCGGCGCACCGTCTCCAGCGCGCCGGCACTCTCCTGCCAGTCGAGCAAGACGCCGCCATAGCTGCGGCGCGAGCATTCGGCGATAATATCGCGCGCCAGCCGCGCGGCGTCGACGCTTTGCCAATCGGCGGCGCCGTCGTCAAAAATTCCCATCACCCCGCCGCGCGCCGACGCGGGCAGGCCCCTGCGCTGCAATACGCCCCCCTCGCCGATGCAGTAAAACAAGTAACATGACGGCACGCGCAGTGCGGCGGCGTTTTTCTGGTCCTCGGCTGTCGTGACGAGGAAGCTCCTGATTTTGTCTGTCAATTTGAAAGACCCCCTTGTGCTCGCTCCGCCCCATATGTTAAAATATAGAAGCAGCGCCGTTTGGCGCCATGTACTGCCATCCGTTCATTTTTATGACCGGGCGTGTCTCTTTATGCCGCCGGACGAGAGGGGCGAGTTTATGCTGCTTCATCCGCACTGCGTATATCCGTCCCCTTTCGCCGTAACAGCCGGCGAGCTGCGGCGCATTGGGGTCCGCGCCCTTTTGCTCGACATCGACGGCACCATTGCCCGCACCTGTGACCCCGAGCCTTCGCCCGCTGTCGTTGAATGGGCCCGCGCTTTGCAGGCCGGGGGCGTCACGCTTTTCATCCTTTCCAACAACAAACACCCCGCGCGCGTCCGCCTGTTCGGCGAGCGCCTGCGCTGCGGGTACATCCACCTGGCGCACAAGCCGCGCCGCGCCGGCTTTTTGCAGGCCCTTGCGGCCGTGGGGTGCCCGCCCGGCGAGGCCGCCCTGCTGGGCGATCAGATTTTCACCGACGTGCTGGGCGCGCGCCGCTGCGGGCTGAAGGCGCTGCGCGTGGAATCCATCGACAACTATCTGTGGTATTTCAGGCTGCGGCGGTTTTTCGAAAAACCTTTTTTGCAGCCAAAGGAGTAACGCCATGACAGCAATCTTCGGCCCTGCCGGCAACAGTGAAAGTTTTTCAGCCCGTTATAAATCCAGTCTGGACGCCCCGCGCTTTCTGCGCGAAATGGGGCTTGACTGTTACGAATACCAGTGCGGCCGCGGCGTCAACATCGGTGAAGACACCGCCCGCGCCCTGGGTGAGCGCGCCCGTGAGCAGAACATTTGTCTGTCCGTTCACTCGCCCTACTTTATCAATCTGTCCAGCCCCGACGCGGACCGGCGTGAAAAAAACATCGGCTACATCCTCAGCTCGTGCCGCGCCGCGCAGTGGATGGGCGGCGGCCGCGTCGTCGTACACTGCGGCGGCCTGACCGGCCAGACGCGCGAGCAGGCCCTTGCCAACACGCTCAGCGGCCTGCGCGAAGCGCTGCTGCGTCTGGATGACGAGGGGCTGGGCGCCGTGCGCCTGTGCATTGAGACCATGGGGAAGGTCAACGTCCTGGGCGACCTTTCCGAGGTCATTCTGATTTGCCGAAGCGATGAGCGGCTGCTGCCCTGCATCGACTTCGGCCACTTAAACGCCCGCACGCTCGGCCGGGTTTCGACCCGTGAAGAGCTGGCTGCCGTGCTGGACGCGCTGCACGACGGCCTGGGGGCCGAGCGCTCGCGCATTTTCCACGCGCACTTCAGTAAAATTGAATATTCCAAGGGCGGCGAGGTCAAGCACCTGACCTTTTCCGATACAGTATACGGCCCCGACTTTGCACCCCTGGCCGCGCTTTTGGCCGAACGGGAGCTGGCCCCGCATATTATCTGCGAATCGGCCGGGACGCAGGCCGAGGATGCCCTTGCCATGAAAACCATGTATCAACAGGCCGTTTGCAGCCGATAAAGGAGGAAAATCTGATGTCAAGACTGGAAAAAATCGCCGCCATGCTGCGCGAAAGGAAACTGGATGCCGTCATGCTGACCGACGGCGACAACCTGGTGTACGCCACCGCCATGCCCGGCATCGAGGGCGCCGCCGTCATCACCGCCGACAGCGAGGGCTGGCTGTTTACCGACTCGCGCTATATTGAAGATGCGACCGCCCGCGTCACCCCGCTGGGCTACCATGTCGTCATGCCCGAAACCGCTTACCCCGAGTGCATCGAAAACATTGTGCGCAATAAAGGGGTCAAGCTCATGGGCTTTGAAGATCGCGCCCTGACGTATGATTCTTATCAGAAGTACCTGGGCGCCTTGTCGTGCGCGCTCAAGCCGGTGGGCGACGCCTTCGAGCTTCTGCGCGAAGTCAAAGAGCAGAGCGAGGTCGACTGCATCGAAAAGGCGCAGCGCATCGCGGAAAAGGCGCTGGACGAGCTGTACGGCCTCATCAAGCCGGGCGTCACCGAAATTGAAATGGCCGGCGAGCTGGAATACCGTATGCGCCGCCACGGCTCGCAGGGCGTGTCCTTTTCAACCATCTTTGTTTCCGGCCCCAAGAGCGCGCTGCCGCACGGCGTGCCGGGCGACCGCGTCGTACAGAAGGGCGATTTTGTCGTCATCGATTTCGGCGCGACCTACAACGGTTACGGCTCGGACATGACCCGCACCGTCGCCGTCGGCGAAGCGAGCGACGAAATGCGCCGCGTCTACCAGGTCGTGCTGGAAGCGCAGAAGCGCGGCATCGAAGCCTTTGAGGTCGGCGCGCTGGGCAAAGACGTACACAACGCCGCGGCCGCCGTCATCGAGCGGGCCGGCTACGGCGAGTACTTCGGGCATGGATTGGGCCACAGCCTGGGGCTCCGCATTCACGAATCGCCCAGCGCGTCCAGGCGAAGCGAAGCCCATTTCAAAACGGGCAACATCGTCACCATGGAGCCGGGCATCTATCTGCCGGGAAAATTCGGCGTCCGCATCGAGGATATGCTTTACCTCAGCCCGTCCGGCAAGGTCAACCTGACGAATATGCCCAAAGAATTGCTAATTCTTTGATTTCTCTTGCAAAATAAGCCTTTTTGCGATAGAATATCTGTGCTAAACTAAACTGGAGGTCATCTTTATGATAACGGCAGGAGATTTCAGAAACGGCGTCACCTTTGAAATGGACGGACAGGTTATGCAGATCGTCGAGTTCCAGCACGTCAAGCCCGGTAAGGGCGCGGCCTTTGTCCGCACCAAACTGAAAAACGTCATCACCGGAGCCGTCACCGAGCGCACCTTTAACCCCACCGATAAATTTGAAAACGCCTATGTCGACCGCCGCGACATGCAGTACCTGTACAACGACGGCGAGCTTTACTATTTTATGGATACTGAAACCTACGAACAGATGCCGCTCAACGCCGACAAGCTGAGCGACGCCTTCCGTTTTGTCAAAGAGGATATGGTCGTCAAGGTTCTGTCCTACAAGGGCAACGTTTTCGGCCTTGAACCGCCCCTCTTCGTCGATCTGGAGGTCACCGAAACCGAGCCCGGCGTCCGCGGCGACACGGCGACCAACGTCACCAAGCCCGCCACGCTGGAAACGGGCGCCGAAGTCCGCGTGCCCCTGTTCATCAACGTCGGCGAGAAGATCCGCATCGACACCCGCACGGGCGAATATCTGGAGCGCTCCAAAGAATAAGGAGGAAAAGCGCATGACTGTTACTGAAAAAACCGCATACCTGAAAGGCCTGCTCGAAGGCCTTAAAATCGACGACAGCACCGACCAGGGCAAGCTTCTGTGCGCCATTGTCGACACGCTGAACGATATCGCCCTGTCGGTTTCCGATCTGGAATCGGACGCCGCCGACATGTCCGAAGACATCGAGCTCATTGAGGACGCCATTGACGATATCGACGACGAGCTGGAAGAGATGGAAGACACGCTGGACGATATCTGCGACGTTCTGGAAGACTGCTGCGACTGCGACGACGAGGACGACGACTGCGACTGCGACGAAACCTTCTACCAGCTTTCCTGCCCCACCTGCGGCGAGGAAATCTGTGTCGACGAGGACGTTTTGGAAGAGGGCGGCATGAAATGCCCGGCCTGCGGCGAAGAGCTTGAGTTCGACCTCAGCCTGTTGGAAGAAGAGGATGAGGATGACGACGACAAGGGCTGCGGCTGTGACTGCGGCTGCGAGCACTAAGTAAAAGCGCATTTCAGCGCAGCTTATAGAGTAAAACAAGGGGGCTGCCTGCGGGCAGTCCCCTTGCATCATTTATAAAAGCGCTTTTGAAACGAACGCCCTCCAAATCAGGCGTTTGCGTTTCCCGGGGGTATCAAGGGATCGTCGCTATCCGCCCGTCGGCTGGGCAGGCCCTTCCCCGGATCTGCGGCCGCCTGCCCCTGGTTTTCAGATTTTCCGCATATAGTAGGCCCGCAGCGCTATGCGAACCGCGGCTTCGAGCGCCACGGCCCCCAGCAGCGCCGCAAAGGCTGCCGCGCTGAAGCATCCTGCGATGACCGCGGCCAGCAGCAGGCCGGCGATGACATATTTATAGCTGCTTTTCCCCACCTTCTGCTCGATAAACAGGGTCCTCTCGTCGCGCTCGGCGATGAGCACCGCGCGCGCCTTGTCCGGGTCGTGCAGGGCGGCCAGGTATTTGACCAGATAGAAAACGCCAAACAGCATCAGCCCTGCCAGCACCCCTATCTGCCAGCCGACGATAAAGCCGGTATACCACTCGCCGCCCACCGCCGTGCTGTGCGGCAGGTATATCCGCACGCCGGTCAGTAAACCGAGCAGCCCCAGCGCCGCGCAAAGCGCGTAAATGCGCCGCAGCAGCGTTTGCTTCATGCTTTCTTCATCGAATTTCATTCATCTCATCCTCCAGTTCGGAAAAATCAAAAACCTCTTCGATAGGCAGGCCAAAAAACCGCGCCAGTTTATAGGCCAGCGGCAGCGACGCAGTGTATTTCCCCACCTCGATCGAAGTGATGGTCTGCCGCGTCGTCCCGACGGCGTTGGCCAGCTCTTCCTGTGACAGCTTGCGGGCGCGCCGCAGTTCCCGTATGCGCGTTTTCAACCTTTCACCTCTTTTGACAAGTTTACTTTGCATTTTTAGTATAGCGTACTTTGCATTTTTTGTCAAGCAACCTTTGCAATTTGGATGTGATGCCTGTGACTCAGCCCGTTCGCGGCCGTTTTGCCCCCAGCCCCAGCGGCCGGATGCATCTGGGCAACGTCTTCTGCGCCCTGGCGGCCTGGCTCAGCTGCCGCTCGCAGGGCGGCCGGATGCTGCTGCGCATCGAGGATCTGGACCCCGAGCGCTGCAAACCGGAATACGCCCGGCTGCTGGAAGAGGATCTTCTGTGGCTCGGCCTCGACTGGGACGAGGGCGGGCTGGACAGCGCCTGCCTGCAAAGCGAGCGCCGGGGTTATTACGAACAGGCCCTTGCGCTGCTGCGCGCACAGGGGCTTTTGTACCCCTGCTTCTGTACGCGCGCCGAGCTGCATGCGGCGCAGGCCCCCCACGCCGGCGACGGCCGCAGCCCCTATGACGGGCGCTGCCGCGCTTTGACCGAGGCGCAGCGGCAGGCGCTTTCGCAGCGGCGCGTACCGGCGCTGCGCCTGGTCATGCCCGACGAGACGGTGGGCTTTGACGACCTCTTTTGCGGCCCTGTGCGCCGCAACCCGGCGCGCGACTGCGGGGATATCGTTGTCCGGCGGCGCGACGGCGTTCACGCCTACCAGCTGGCCGTCGTCGTCGACGATGCGCTCATGGGCGTCACCGAGGTCGTGCGCGGCCGCGACCTGCTCGACTCCACACCCGTCCAGCTGTGCCTGTACCGTCTTTTGGGTTATGCTCCGCCGCGATTTGGGCACATTCCCCTGCTCGTCGCGCCCGACGGCCGGCGGCTGTCCAAGCGTGAAAAGGATCTGGATCTGGGCCGCCTGCGCAGCCGTTTTCCCGCGCCCGAACCCCTTTTGGGCCGGCTGGCCCACGCCGCCGGGCTGCTGCCCGTCCCTGAACCGGTTTCGGTGCGCGAGCTGCTGCCGCTCTACCGCCCCGAAGCCCTTTCGCGCGCCGACATCGTCATAAATCCGGCCGACTGGATATAAAAATGCCCGGCCGGTTTTCCCTGCGGCCGGGCACTGCTGAAGCTTATGAAATCCTTCTGTTTTTCAAAATCCGGGCGGATGCGCGCCCGGATTTTATTGACGGCAGACCATGCATCGCCGCGCCTTTACTTCCACAAAACCGGCGATGTCTCCCGGCGCTTTTGCCGCAGCCGGATAAAGTACAGCAAAAGCAGCACCACCCACGAAAACGCCTCGGCATAGGCGATGACCATATTGCCCATCAGCCCGGCAAAGGCATAAGACGCAATGATGCGCACAACGAGCGCGGCAATGCCCGCCAGCCCGGAAAAGACCATATCGCCCATGCCTTCAACATACCCCCGAACCGCCGTGGCCACGCCGCAGACAATGTAAAAGACCGAGACGGCGCGGAAAAAGCTTTTGCCGATGTCCACCGATTCCTGCGTCAGCCCGAACATGGCGATCAGCGGCCCGCCGGCCAGAAGCACCACAACCATCAGGCACAGTGAAATGCCGGCCATCAGGGCGACGCCGGTTTTAAAGGCCTTTTCGGCCCGCTCGCGGTTGCCCGCCCCGATGTTCTGCGCCACGACGGTGGCAATGCCCGAGCCGAAGTTGAAAATGGGCAGCATAACGACCGAATCCACGCGGTACGCCGTCGTGATCGCGGCGACGGTCTGGCCGCCAAAGCCGTTCATAAAGCGCTGCAAAATCAGGTTGCCGATGGCTCCCATGCCCGATTGTATGGCCGGGGGCAGGCCGAACCGGCCGCCGGCCGTCAGGGCGGACTTTTGAATAAAGCGGCGGCTCGGGCGGAAGCGCAGGGCCGGGTGTTTTTTGACGGCATAAACGACGATGAAGATCGTCATGATGCTTTGCGATATCACCGTTGCCGCAGCGGCTCCCGCCGAACCCCAGCGCAGCGAAGCGACAAAGAGAATGTCGAGCGCGATATTGGCCAGCGAGGACACGAGAATGGACAAAAAGGGCGCGCGGCTGTCGCCCATGCCTCGCAGTACGGCGGAATAGGTGTTGTAAACGGCGAGGAACGGGACGCCGAGGAAAATAATTTTCAGGTAGTCCCCTGCCATTTCAAAAATATCCTCCGGCGTGCCGAGCAGCGCCAGCACTTCCCGGTAAAAGACCGATCCCGCTGCCGCGATGACCAGGCAGGCGCCGCCCAGAAGCACGGTAAAGGTGGCCAGCGACCGGGTCAGCTTTTCGCGCTCGCCGCTGCCGTACTGCTGGGCGGACAAAACGGACAGCCCGGCGGTAAAGCCGGTCAGAATGGTGATAAACAGCCCGTAAATCGACGTCGTCGCCCCAATGCCGGCCAGCGCCGCCTCACCCTCGATATTCCCGACGATGAATGCGTCCACCCAGTTAAAAATCTGCTGAAGCAGGCCGCTCAGCACCAGCGGGACGGTGAACAGCACCAGGGCTTTGGTGATGCTCCCCTGCGTCATATCCCTTTTCATCTGTTTCCCTCCTGTTCCGGACCGGCGTTGAAGCGGCTCCGCTGTTTGGCTTTGCACAGTAAAAAAATAAGCGCCCAAAAAGCTACCATACGGCATGTGCCGTACCCCAGGGGTAACTTATGAACGCCTCGTCGAACCATTTGTTGAATTGTGATGCTATTATAGCAAAAGCCCCCGTTTAAGTCAAGCCGTGCCGCTCTTAACGCACAAAACTATTTGCGAAAAATTTTACAGCGGCCGCCTATGTGGAAAACGGGGATGGCTAATCTAAAAATTGAAAATTCCATTGCACTGCCGCTTTGGCGCTCCACAAGCAGTTTGACAGCCTCGCCCCCGCACGATATACTGTTGAAAACCGCCGTCAACAGCAAAAAGGGGATGAAGCCATGAAAAACACCGTTCGCGTCATCAAAAGCACGGTGGCGCTGTCGCTGCGCTTTGCCAAAGGGAGCTATTTTCTTTTTATCCTGGCAACCCTTTTGCAGGCGGCGCTGGCCGGGCCGCAGCTGGCTTTTTTCAGCCGGAAGGTGCTGGACGCTTCCGCCGAAGCGGCGGCGGGGCGCATGGCCTTTTCCGACTTTGCGCCGGCCGTCGTGCTGTTTGCGCTGTGCCTTCTGCTGCCGCCCATGCTGGACGCGCTGCGCGACAACGTCATTGCGCCGCGCTACCTGACCGACGTACAGCTGGGGGTCAGCCGCCTCATCAACCAGAAGTGTATGCGCATGAAATACCGTTACTTTGAAGACCCGCAGAGCGTCGACACCGTCACGCTGGTCGAAGACAAACTGGAAATGATCATCCGCGTCGTGTCGGTGACGCTGCTGTCCGGCTGCCTGATGTCGCTCGTCAATGTGGCGGGCCTTTTCTGGCTGCTCGGGCCGGTGGCGTGGTGGCTGCCGCTGGCCGTGCTCGTCCCGATGGTCCTTTTCAACCTGTACTTTTCCAAAAATAACCGCGAATCCTTTGCCCGCCTGAGCGAGCAGCTGCAAAAAAAGCGCATGTGCGACGCGCTCCTGCCCTATCAGACCGAGCGCGCTTACATGAAAGAGCTGCACATTTACGGCGCTTTCCCTTTCCTGCGCCGGCTGTACGTCGGGCGGATGCGGCGGTACAATGCCGAATATGAGAAAATCTTCGGCCGCAACCTGAAAACCAGCGGCGCCGCCTATCTGCTGCTCGATTTGTGCAAGGGGCTGAGCTGCCTGTACCTGCTGGCCCTGTGCCTGAAAGGGGCCCTCAGCGTCGGCAGCTTCGCCGCGCTGTGCGCCTACATCGCGGCGCTCGAGCTCAACCTGCCCTTCGGCACCTTTGGCATGTGGACCTTCTTTTATGACAAGTACGACGAGTTCCTCCGCTTTGAAGAGCGGGAGGACGGCGGGCTTGACACGCTGGACGGGCCGGCATCGCTGGCCTTTGAGCACGTCAGCTTCGCCTATCCAGGCACCGACCGGCAGATTCTGCACGACCTCAGCCTGACGGTGGCGCCGGGCGAAAAGGTGGCGCTCGTCGGCGCCAACGGCGCGGGCAAAAGCACCCTCATCAAGCTGCTGCTCGGCCTGTACGAGCCGGACGGGGGCCGAATCCTGCTGGGCGGCCGTCCCATTGCCGAATATTCGCAGGCGCTGCGCAGCCGTATTTTTGCACCGGTGTTTCAGGACTTTGTGCGTTACGAGCTTTCGGTGCGCGACAATCTGACGCTGGGGCAGGCCGACGCCGATGATACCGGGCTGCTGCACGCCGCCCGTCTGGGCGGCGCGGGCGAGCTGGCCGAACGTATCGGGCTTGACCAGCCGCTGGGCCGCTCCTTCCCGGGCGGCGTCGACCTGTCGGGCGGCGAGTGGCAGAAGCTGGCCCTCAGCCGGGCCTTTGTGCAGGGCAAACCGGTGCTGCTGCTCGACGAGCCGACCAGCCAGATGGACCCGATGGCGGAATCGCAGCTGTACGAATACCTGCAAAGCGCCTTTTCAGATAAAACGGTGCTCTTTGTCTCGCACCGGCTGGCGTCGGCCCGAACCATGGAAAAAATCGTTGTGCTGTCGGACGGCGTGGCAGCCGAACAGGGCACGCATGACGAGCTGATGGCGCAGGGCGGCCTGTACGCCGAGATGTTCCGGGCGCAGAGGGACAGCTTTGAAGGGGGGGCTATTCATGCCGAAGGATAACACCACCCGGCTGGAAGAGGCCGTGCACCAAAGCGCCCAGACCCAAAAATCCGGCTTTGGCCGCCTGCTTCGCGACCGCTTTGGCAAAGGAACCGGCGCGGGCGCGCTGTACTGGCTGCTCATCTTCCTGCTCAATGCCGCGACCGTCCTGCTCGCCTTCTGGTGGAAGGCCATTCTGGACGGCGTCGGGCGCGGGGGCGCGCTGTCGGCGCTCGGCCCGCTCGTCGTCGGCTATGTGCTCTTTCAAACGGTGCAGCGGCTGCTGACCCTTTTGTGCAGCACGCAGGGGGAGTATATCTTCCGCTACGACGTCATTCACGAAAACCGCTTTGCCGAAGGGCTGTGGGGGCGCATTTGTCAAAAGCTGAGCGGCCTTTCGCCCGAGCTGTTCGAGGCGGCGCAGGTCAACGACGTCATCGACCGCGGCCTGCGCTTTACCCGCGAATCGCTGCGGCAGATGACCGTCGATTTTTACCGTGCCGCGCTGTCGGCCGTTGTGCTGTGCTTTACGCTGTCCTCTATTTACATCTTGTCCCCCGCCATTTTTGTGCTCAGCGTGCTCACGCCCCTTCCCATGCTGCTGGGCAGCCTGCTGGGCGGACGGCTTCAGGCGCAGTTTCAGCAGGATATCACCCTGTCCCGCCGCAAAATGATCTACTTTGAAGACCTGCTGCGCCGCAAGGCGGTCAAAGAACTGCAATGCGCCGGGACGGGCGGGTTCATCCAGGACAAATGGGAGGAAAATTACCGCCTGTACCGCCGCGAATACCACCGGCTTCTGCGCAAAAAGTGCCTGCTTTCGCTGGGCGCGACGGTCTTTACCTATGGCGCCAGCGTCGCCATGATCCTGCTGGCCGTCTGGCAGACGTCACAGGGAAGGCTGACCCTGGGCGCGCTGGGGGCGCTCATGTCGCTGTGCCAGGGCTGTACCCGGCAGATTAGCGGGCTGTACGAAAGCGTCGGCGCGCTTTTGGGC
Source organism: uncultured Clostridium sp. (assembly GCA_947427035.1). Lineage (GTDB taxonomy): Bacteria > Bacillota > Clostridia > Oscillospirales > Butyricicoccaceae > Ventrousia. The sequence goes on along the minus strand of CANEGK010000004.1, from coordinate 18,001 downwards.
AAGCGCCGGGAAGTTGGGCAGTTTTATGCGTTTATGGATTTGCCTGAAGGCAAAAAACCGCAGCACGGCAGCGCTGCGGAGGGGAGCATCGTGCTTCAAAACGTCTGGTACCGCTACCCGCTGACCGACCGCTATGCCTTGCAGGACATCACGCTGACCGTCGAGCCGGGGCAGCGAGTCGCCCTGGTCGGCGCCAACGGCTCGGGCAAAAGCACCCTGTCCAAGCTGCTGCTCGGGGTGCTCGAACCGTCGCGGGGCGAACGGCGTTACGGTGTGCAGCCGGAGCGGCTGTCGGCCGTTTTTCAGGATTATTGCCGTTACCCGTCGCTGACGCTGCGGGAAAACGTCACGCTGGGCATGGAAAGCGGCGTCGGCTTTGACGCCCTGGCCGCCGAGCTGGACGTGCCGCTGCGCACAGCGCCCGACACCCTGCTCGGCCGCGAGTTCGGCGGGACCGAGCTGTCGGGCGGGCAGTGGCAGAAGGTGGCCATTGCCCGCGGATATTACAAGGGCGGCGAGGTCATGGTGCTCGACGAGCCGACAGCCGCCATCGACCCGCTGGCCGAACGCGAGCTGTACCGGCAGTTTTTCCGCTTGAACCGGGGCAAAACGGTCGTCGTCGTCACCCACCGCATGGCGTCGGCCGTGGACGCCGACATCATTATCGTGCTCAAAGACGGCCGGATTGTCGAGCGCGGCTGCCACGGCGAGCTGCTGGCACAGGACGGCGAGTATGCCCGCATGTTCCGCAGCCAGGCTAAATGGTACGCCTGATGATTACCTCGCCAGCTCCAACAGCGCGTCGACGGCGCTTTTAATGAGCGCGCCGGCGCTCTGGCCGGACACGCCGGCGATGATGTTGCCGCAGTGGTTGAAGGGGATGAGAATGCGCGCCGCGCCGCTCTGCCCAACGGCGGCGGCCATGGCCGGCGTGATTTCGCCGAACAGCGAATCGGCGATGACGATGCCGACCGGCCCCATGATGACGTCGGCGCTGCGGCAGGCCACGACCACGGCGTTTTCGCCTGTCGCGGCGTTGTCCGCCCCGGCTTTGAGCATGGCGGCGGTGGCGGCGCTGTTGGCCCCGACCGCCATAATGTCGGCGCCCGGCAGCGCCTGCTTGACCGACGCGACCAGCTGCCGGCCAATTCCCCCGCCCTGGGCGTCGATGATGAGGATTTTCATGGATGGATCACCTGCAATTCCCGTATGGATGATTCATTATATCACGCCGGCCGGCCTTCTTCAATGCAGCGCATTCCCCGTGTGTTTGACAAAGCGGCGCAAAACTGGTACAATCGGGCTTCATCGGGGATTTGCACCGTGCGCCAAAAAGGAGATGAAAACAATGAACATAGAAAGCATGAAAACAGATAACGTCACAATCGCCCTGGTTTCGGGCGATGAAACGCTGATTTGCGACCCGCAGTCAGCCCTGGATCTGGCCATGACCGTCAAATATGAAACCGGCGCCGACCGCATTGTCCTGGACAAGCGAACGATTTGCGATGACTTTTTTATCCTCAGCACCGGCGTTGCCGGGGAGATTTTGCAAAAGTTCATCAACTATCATGTCAAAGCCGCCGTTTACGGCGATTTTTCACACTATACCAGCAAGCCGCTCAGAGACTTCCTGTACGAGTCCAACAACGGCAGGGACTTCTTTTTTGTCGCAACAAAAGAAGAAGCCGTACAGAAATTAAAGGACGCGCGGTAAGGCGTATGGCAGATTCCGGCGCTGCGGCAGGGCGGTCAGTCGGCCTGCATTTTACAGCAAATGAAGGGGGAGTTCCGGCCCTGCGATTGGAGTGATAAGTCATAAAATGGAAAGTCATGCGAACACGCCAACCCTTCAGACAGAGCGGCTTGTATTGCGAAAATTTACGGAAAGCGATATGGAAGCTTTCTATCAGATTTACAGCGACGCCGAAGCCAACCGATTTTTGCCATGGTTTCCGTTAAAAACAAGGGAAGAAGCGCGGGCCTTTTTCAAAACCCGCCAGAACCCTTTGTACAGCTACGCAGTCTGCTTAAAAAAAGATAATTTTCCCATCGGCTATGTCAATGTCGCCGCAGATGGCAGCTATGATTTCGGCTATGGGCTTCGCAAAGCGTTTTGGCATCAGGGGATTGCAACAGAAGCCTGCCGGGCGGTCATTGAACGGCTGAGGAAAGAGGGGGTCCCCTATATTACGGCAACGCACGATGTCAACAACCCCCGAAGCGGCGCAGTCATGAAGCGGCTGGGTATGCGTTATCAATATTCCTATGAAGAACAGTGGCAGCCGAAAAACATCCTCGTTCTCTTTCGGATGTACCAGTTGAACCTTGATAGAAATACAAACAGAGTGTACAAACGGTATTGGAATCAGTCTTCTGTGCATTTTATAGAGAAGGGTGTTTAAAAAGGATGTGCGCGCCGCCCTCTTGACAATCCCGCCGAATATTTTTATAATAAAAGTGTTCGGCCGGCATGAAGCCCGCCTTTGGCGCTGAAGCGCCTGTGCGCGTTTTCTTTTGATTTGACTTGTATACCATGAAGGTATGCGCTTTCTCGCAGAGAAAGGGCATACCTTTTTCTTTTCCGCCCTGAGCGCGCCGCGGCGGAAACCGTAAGGAGGAGTTTTTATGTCTGCCATCAAAAAAATCTCTATCTGCGCAATCTGTACCGCTTTGTGTTATGTGCTGCCGCTGGCTTTTCACGCGCTGGCGCTCGGCACCGCCTTTTCACCCATGCACCTGCCCGTTCTGCTGTGCGGCCTGCTGTGCGGATGGCCCTATGGCCTGGTCTGCGGCGCGGTCGGCCCCGTCCTTTCCAGCCTGCTTTCCGGAATGCCGCCGGCGGCGCAGCTCGTCTGCATGGTGCCCGAGCTGTGCGCTTACGGCCTGTTCTGCGGGCTTTTCTACAAGTTTGTGCGCACCGGCCGCATAGCAGCCGACCTGTACCTGTCCCTGGTCCCGGCGATGATCCTCGGCCGCGTTGTCGGCGGCGTGGCGCGGGCCCTCTTCTTCCTCGCGTCTGCACAGAGCTACTCCATCGCCCTGTGGGCCAGCTCTTATATAGTGGGGACGCTGCCCGCCGTCATTATGCAGCTGATTGTGCTGCCCGCTATGGTGCTGGCGTTGACCAAAGCGCGGCTCATTCCGCAGCGCTACCCGTCCGGCCTTGCGGTTCGGGTTTCGGGCAACTGATTTTACTGACACAGGCAGGAGGAATCGCCATGACGCCGCCGGATTTGCACGAATTGGAAGCCGTTTTGGCTGCCCATGCCCAAAAATACCCGCTTATGCGCCCCTGTGACGCCGTCAAGCTGGTTTTTCAAAACGAATGGGGCGGCGGGCACCTGATTTCCGACGCCGGCGCCAGCCTTCGCCGCCTTCAGGACGAGTGCGCGCAGACGCCGCATGACGGCGCAGCTTTGCCTTTCGAAGACATCGGCAACGGTCTGGTGCGCGTCATGCTGCCGGCGCTTGACGCCGGGCGCTACCCGTTCGAAGCGCTCAACCGCGATTTTGTCCGTTCGGCGCAGCTGCACACCGGCAGCCGGGATTCCTTTGCGTGCAAGCTTTGGCTTTTACAGACGCTGGCGCGGCAGGGGCTCTTCCGCTTTTCGGCCGCCGAGCTCGACCAATATCTGGCCGAATACCGGCAGGCCGGCTGCCCGCCCGTTTCACACAGCGGCGAATACCGCGCCGCCTACCGCCCGGCTTATCGGGTCGTGCTGCGCTCGCTTGTGCCCGCCGCTGCCTGTGATTTGCCCGCTCTGGTTCGCGCCCGGCTGACCGGCCGCCCCGACGCTTCGCGGCCGCTGCTCATCGCCATCGACGGCCGGTGCGCTTCGGGCAAGACGACGCTGGCCGCGCGCCTGCGCGAAATCTGCGGCTGCACGGTGGCGCATATGGACCATTTCTTCCTGCGTCCCGAGCAGCGGACGGAAAAGCGCTACCAGACGCCGGGCGGCAACGTCGACCACGAACGCTTTTTGCAGGAGGTTTTGCTGCCTTTGCACGGCGGCGCCTGGCCGGAATACCGGCCTTTTGACTGCCACACGCAGCGTCTGGCCGAGCCTGTCTGTCTTGAACGTGCGCCCGCCGTCGTTGTCGAGGGTTCGTATTCCTGCCACCCCGCCCTGCGGGCGTTTTACGACCTGCGGATCTTTTTGACGATTTCGCCTGAAGAGCAGCTGCGGCGCATTGCCGAACGTGAAGGCGCCGACTATGCCGAGGTCTTCCGCACCCGCTGGATTCCGCTGGAAGAGCGTTACTTCTCCGCCTGCCGCCCCGAGCTTTATTGCGAGCTTTCTTTTGACACATCCTGCGGACTGCCGCTTTAAGCCAAAATCAAACCGGCCTGACTTTCCGTCAGGCCGGTTCTTTTCACAGGCTTTTCTGCTAAACCTTATTCCTTGTACACGACAGCGCCGTCGATGATGGTGTACAGCGGGTGCGCCGATGTCTCCAGCGCGGGCACGCCGCTCCACAGCACGACGTCGGCGTCTTTGCCCGGTTTGAGCGAGCCGAGCCTGCCGTCGACGCGCAGCGCTTTCGCGGGGTTGATGGTGATCATGCGCAGCGCGCGCATATGGTCGATGCCATAGCGCACCGCGTCACCGGCCGAAATGGCAAGCACCTGCGGCCCGCAGATGGGCCCGTCGGTGATGAGGCAGACGGTCAGCCCGCGCTCGTCCAGCTCCTTGAGATAAGCGACGTCGCCGCCCGTCAGCTCGCCGTATCCTTCGGCAATGCCGATGGGCCCGAAGCAGACCGGGCCGCCGCCCGCGACCAGCTCGTCGGCGTACAGGTTGCAGGCCCAGCCGTGCTCAAGGGTGTAGTCGCAGCCGAACTCGCGCGCGATGTCAATAACGGTCAGCATGTCGAACTGCTCGCAGTGGACCTTGAGCGGGATTTCGCGCCGCAGCACGGGCAGCAGCGCTTCGCACTGCGCGTCATACGGGGGCATTTTCTCCTTGTCGCCGCCGGCCGCTTCCTGCTTTTCCATATAGGTTTTGGCTTTGCGCAGCGTGCTGCGGAAGATGTCGGCCACGCCCATGCGGCTCTGCGGCGCTTTCCCGCGCTTGCCGTAGCCCTTGGGGTTGCCGCCCATGGCGCACTTCATAACGGCCGGATGCAGCACCGCCAGATCCTGAATGGTATTCTTGCCCGCCGTTTTGGCGACAAAGCCGGTGCCGCACACGACGTTGGCCGAGCCGGGAATCAGGCAGCAGGCCGTAACGCCCCGGGTGTGAATCTCTTCAAAATCGGGCGAATGAATGTCGATGGCGTAAAGGGCGTCGAGCTGCGCCGTCACCGGATCCGTCATTTCATTGAGATCCGGGCTGTTCAGGTCAAAGCCGCCCGCGTGGGTGTGCGCGTCGATAAGGCCGGGCGTGGCAACCATGCCGGCGGCGTCGATGACCTCGGCCCCGTCGGCCGAAAGGCCCTGGCCGATTTTGGCGATCTTGCCGCCTTCACACAGGATATCGGTGTTTTGCAGGACTTTGTCGTCCTCCATGGTATAAACGGTGGCGTTTTTAATGAGCAGCATGATCATTTTCCCTCCCTTGCGTAAAACGGCCGGCCGGCCACAATGGTCTGGTCGATATAGTTGTCAAACCGCTCGGCCGGGTTGCCGCGGCAGATGATGATATCGGCCTGCTTGCCCGCCTCCAGCGAACCGACCAGATGGTCGACGCCGAGCGCCCGCGCCGGCTCGATGGTCACCATGTCCATGATTTCCGCGCCGGTTGCGCCGGCGGCGCTCATTTCCGCAGCCGTCCACCACACCTGTTCATACGCGGGCGGATAGCCCTCGTCGCCCGAGCAGAAGAGCGACATTTTCAGCCCCTTGCGGTACAGCTCGACCAGCTTTTTGTGATCCGTGTGTCCTTTGACGCCCGCCATCATATAGCTGCTGTCGCCCAGCATGACGTGCCAGCCCTGCGCCATGATCTCGCCGGCCATATTTTCGGCCCCGTAGGCTCCTGTGATGACCAGCCGGAGATTGTACTTTTTGCCGATCTGCACGACGCTTTCCACCTCGCCGGGTGTGGTGGCCGACACGGCAAAGGGGATTTCACGCCGAAGCACGCGGCACAGGACCTCCTTGCCCTCGTCATACTCCTTTTCTTCCTTGTCCATGTATTCCTGTGCGGCGCGGAAGGTTTCGTCGAGCATCTGGTACATGGCCATGCGGGTCTGGGGCGCTCCCTTTCCTTTGTAGCGATCCTTGACGCTTTGGGTGTAGTTGCCCTTGAGCGCGATATGCTCGGCCAGGAACACGTCGGCCGTGCGTTCGCCGTCGACGTGAATCAGCGACACCTGCCCGGCGACCAGCGCCTGCGTGCCGGGGCACAGGCCGTAGGACGTGACGCCCGCGCGGCCAAAGCGCTGCAATTTCAGCTCGCGCAGGTCAAACGCGTGCCGGATGTCCATCTGCGGGTTGACAGGGTTTACCGCCTCGTTCATGTCCCACTGCTCAAAGCCTTCGCTGAAGGCCACGGCGCCCACGGCGCACAGCCCCAGCACCAGGCCGGGGTACACGTCGCGGCCGGCGGCGTCGATGACCTCGGCCCCGTCGGCCGAAAGCCCGGGCCCGACCTCACGGATGACGGCCCCGTCGCACAAAACGTCCCAGCCGGCCTCGTAACGGCCCTGGCCGAGGTAGACCTTTCCGTTTTTAATTAACAGCATTTGCTTTTCACCCTTTCCGGATAATTGGTTCTCTTTTGATCATAACGGCAAACGCGCGCAATTGCAAGTGTTTCTGCAAAAGCCGCGCAAATTCGGACGCCGTTTCACTGTTCGGCATGAAAATCACCCCGGGCGCCGCGGCCCGGGGTGATTTTTTTCTATTCTTTTTTGGAAAAGCTGGCCTTCCTGCCCAGCAGATCCCCGCGGATTGTCCTGCCGTCCAACGCAAGGCGGCAGCCCCGTTCCGTCAGGTAAAACCCGCCGCCCTGGAGGGGGACAAGCCGGCTTTCCACCTTCTGTCCGTATTCATTCCAGCGCATCATCAGGCGATCGTTGTCCGTATAAACCTCTATGCCGCCCTCGTAACTGCCGCAGCGGCGCGCAAGCTCGGCCGCCCCGACCGTCTGATCCTCCTGCTCTGCCAAAGCCGCAGGCAGCGCGGGTTCCCGCCCGCACAGGATTTCAACCATTCCCTCGAATACCTCTTTGCGCGCCAGGCTGTCGCATCCGGTCTGGTTGAGCATACAGACCAGCATGGAGTCCTCGTCCAGCAGGCGTGCAAAATAGGTATTGTACCCCGGCCATCCCCCGCTGTGCTGAAGGATCCGGCCTGCGTCAGCATCCGTGCCGACGCGCCAGCCGTAACCGTAAGGGTATTCATCGCCGTTTTTCAGGCGGGTCGGCGCAGCCATTTCCGCCTGCGAGTGCGCTGAAAGCACCGTGCAGCTGCGCTGGGCGCAGTCCCAGGCCAGCATATCGTCCAGCGTGGTGTTGACGATGCCGTCGCCTTCAATGCCGTCAAGGGGAATGACAAAGCGGTTTTCGGCCGTGTCCTCGGGCAGCTTGTAAACGCCCCCGTCCAGCACCATCCCATAGGCATAATTTTCAATGGTTTCGCCGTGCAGGCGGCGGTGGTAGACGCATGACGACGTCATGCCGCAGGGCGCAAAAATCTCGTCGCGCATAAAGTCGGCAAAGCTTTTGCCGGATGCCTTTTCTATGATAAGCGCCAACAGGGCATACGCCGTGTTGCAGTAGGACCAGCCCTCGCCGGGGGCAAACAGCGCGGGCAATCCGCTGTGCAGCAGAAAGTCCTCCATCGCGGCGTTGGGGTAAATGGTATTTTCGCGCTCGCCCTTTTCCGCCAGCCATTCCATATAATCCGGCAGGCCGGAGGTGTGGTTGAGCAGATTCTTTACCACGATGCCGGGGTAGGGCGCGCCGGGAAAGTATTTTTCCAGCGGGTCGTCCAGCGACAAAGCCCCGCGATCACGCAGAATCAGGACGGCCGTGGCGGTAAAATGCTTGCTGACCGACGCCATTTCAAAAACCGTATCCTCGCGCAGCGGGTTGCCGCGCGCCGGGTGCGCCGGGCCCAGAGAGCCACGGCTGACGATTTCGCCCCGCTTTTTTAAAAGCCAGTTCCCGTTAAAAAACCCTTTATCAAACGAGTATGTAATAAAATCTTCCAGCGTTTTCTTCCAATCGATCACGTCTGCTCCTCCTTTTGGCGTTCAGCCCTGCCCGCGCAGAATGACGCGGCCGGGCGTTTTTCCGGTCAGCGCGCCGGCGCTGTAGACCACTTCGCCGCCGATGATAACGGCTTCTATCCCGTCGGACAGCTGGTGCGGATCGGCAAAATCAGCGCGGTCACACACCGTTTGGGGGTTGAAAAGCACCAGATCGGCGTCCATGCCTTCGGCTATGACGCCCTTGTGCGCAAGGCCCAGCGTGCGGGCGGGCAGCCCGGTCATTTTGTGCAGCATGGCTTCCAGCGGCAGCAGCCCCTTGCCGCGGCCGTAACGGCCGAGCGCGCGGGTGAAGGTGCCGAAGGCGCGGGGATGACACAGGCCGTCGGCCGTCGTGATGACGCCGTCGGTGCCCACCATGATGGTCGGGTCGGCCAGTATTTTCATCAAATCCGGCTCGCCGATGTCAAAGTAAATGGCCCAGGCGCCGTCGCCGTTGGCTTCCAGCAGGTCAAAAAAGACTTCGTACTCGTCGGCCCCGCGCTCCTGGGCATAGGCTGCTATCGTTTTCCCGACCGCCGCCGGCGTTTGGGGCGCGGCCGAGACGACGATGCCGCCGAACCCGCCGCAGCCGAGCACCAGGTTTTCAAAATCGGCGACCGTGTCGTTTTCGATCTCATCGCGGATCTGCCGGCGCATAGCGGGGTCGCGCAGTATTTTTACCAGCCCTTCGGTGCCCTGGGTGAAGTATTTGGGCGGCACACAGCTGGACAGCGAAGTCGACGACGCTTCGTACGGATACTGGTCGGCCGAGACGCGCAGCCCCTCTTTGCGCGCGTCATGAATCAGGGCGAGCATCTGCTCTGCCACGCCGTGATTTTGCCGGCCGCACACCTTCAGGTGCGAGATATTGAGCCGGCAGCCGCTGCGCCGCGCCACCTCGATGGCTTCGCGGATGGAGTCGAGGATGCCTTCCGATTCGTTGCGCATATGGGTGGCGTAAATGCCGTCGTACTGCGCGACAATTTTGCACAGCTCAGCCATTTCTTCGATGCGGGAATAAGCGCCCGGGATGTAGATGAGCCCCGAGCTCATGCCGAAGGCGCCGTTCTCCATGGCTTCGGTCAGCATGGCCTTCATGTGCGCCAGCTCTCCGGCCGTCGGCTCGCGGTCGTCAAAGCCCATGGCCACCCGGCGCAGATTGCCGTGACCAACCAGAAAAGCGGTGTTTTCGACCTGCGGCAGGCTGTTCGCGTATGCAAGATAGGGGCCGAAGCCGGTGAAATGCTCCGGCCCGTCCAGCCCCGGCGACGGGGTCAGATCGGGCTTATCTTCGCGGTACATCTCTTCGTTCAAAACGACGACCGTGTGGCCGCAGTTGCCGGCCAGCTGCGTCGTGATGCCCTGCGACACGCGCGACAGGCTGTTGTGCGGGTTTCCCAGGCAGCTGTCGCCGTGCGAATGGGTGTCAATAAAGCCCGGGGCCAGGCACAGCCCCGTGCCGTCCAGCACCTCTTGCGCGCCGTCAACCGCGCCCAGATGCAGTTTTCCGTCCACACAGCTGACGTCGGCCGTAAAGGCAGGCGCGCCGGTTCCATCGTAGACAGTTGCGTTTTTAATGCAGACAGTATGCATAAATATCCCTTTCCGCCGACTATGTACAGTCTTCACATTTCACATATACGCTTAAAGTATAACACTTGTGCAGCTGAGATGCAACATCCGAATATACATTTATGTATTTTTTGTTTTGTTATCTGCCAGAAAGAGGTTTGCTATAGTTGAGCTGTTTTTTAGAATTTTCATTACTTGCAATCGCGGCAATCTTTTGATCATAAATGGCATATGCTTGATATCCCGTACTCCTTGTGCTAAAGTTGTTTTAATCGCTTAATCTCACGATAAGGAGCTTTATTGTATGGGATTATTGGAAATCCTGAAAGGCGAACAACCCGGCCCCATTAAGGCGCTATTGAATTATGAAAATACAGGGCAGTTCGGAGAGTTTGCAACCGAATTTGCTCTGACGAACAATAACCTCGATGGCGAATTAATTGTTTTAAAAAATCTTTATATTCCGCTACAAAACAAAACAACAGAAGTCGATTTATTGATGATCCATGAAAAAGGCATTTTCGTGTTTGAAAGCAAGAATTACAGCGGGTGGATTTTCGGCAGCACAGAGCAGCTGGATTGGACACAAGCTCTGCCAGGCGGCAACAAAAATCAATTTTATAACCCCATTCGCCAAAACCAAACTCATATCAGGGCATTGGCAGAGTATTTGAAAAAACCTGTCGCTGAGTTTACATCATACATTGTATTTTCAGAGCGCTGTACATTAAAAAAAGTTCCCGAAGATACCCCTAACGTTGTTATTGTTCGCCGCCCGAATATGCTAAAAAAACTGCGTGCTGCGCTCAAAGCTGCCCAGCCCAAATACACACTCGATGAAATCAAATCCATGGCCGACAGTCTCAGGGAATTTACCTTCAACGATGCCAGCAAAAAGCAACAGCATATCAAAAATATCGAAACGAAATGTCCGTTCTGCGGCAGCGAGCTTGTTTTGCGCAAAGGGAAATATGGCCAGTTTTGGGGTTGTAGCGCATACCCTCGATGTAAGTTCACTCGCCCAGATAAATGAGAACATCGTCTGTTCGATCATGGCTGCCTTTCTTTGCCTCTGCTTGCATTTCTGCGCGGCTCTCTGCTATAATAAAAATGGTATGCTTTTCCCGAAACCGTTTGACAAAGGAGAATTTCCATGACATATGACGTCGCCATCATCGGCGCCGGAACGGCCGGCGTCTACGCCGGGTACGAGCTTTTGAAGCTGCGGCCTCATCTCAAGGTTGCCATTTTGGAAATGGGCAACGACATTTACAGCCGCCGCTGCCCCATCGTTGCGGGCAAGGTGCGCGAGTGCATCTCGTGCAAGCCGTGCTCCATCATGTCGGGCTTTGGCGGCGCGGGCGCCTTTTCCGACGGCAAGTACAATTTTACCACCGAATTCGGCGGCTGGCTGAGCGATTATCTGGACGACGGCGAGCTGATGGCGCTGATTGACTACGTCGATTCCGTCAATGTGCATTTCGGCGCGACCGAAGAGGTCTTTACCACCGACTCGCCCGAGGCGCGTCTTTTGGAGCGCCGGGCGCTCGAGCACGACCTGCACCTGCTCCAGGCGCGCTGCAAGCACCTGGGTACCGAGCGCAACCTGAAAATCCTGACCAATATTTATGAGTTCATGCGGGACAAATGTGAGTTCCGCTTCAATACAGCGGTCGACAGCGTCACGCCGCTTTCGGGCGGCGGCTACCGACTGCGCCTGCGCGACGGCGGCGACGTCGACTGCGCCTTCTGCATCGCCGCACCCGGCCGCAGCGGCGCCGAATGGTTTTCTGACCGCTGCCGCGAGCTGGGCCTGCCCATGACCAATAACCAGGTCGACCTCGGCGTGCGCGTCGAGCTGCCTGCCAAGGTATTCGAGCACATCACCGACGTGGTGTACGAGTCCAAGCTGGTTTACCACACCAAACAGTACGGCGACACGGTGCGAACCTTCTGCATGAACCCTTACGGCCACGTTGTTTCCGAAAATGTCGACGGCCTGATTACCGTCAACGGCCACAGCTATGCCGACCCGGCGCTGCGGTCCAAAAACACCAACTTCGCGCTGCTGGTCTCCAACCGGTTTACCAAGCCGTTTGACCAGCCTTATGCCTACGGCAAACACATCGCCTCGCTGTCCAATATGCTGGGCGGGGGCGTTCTGGTACAGCGCTTCGGCGACCTTGTCCGCGGCGTGCGCACCAACGAGCACCGCATGAGCCACAGCTTTGTCCGGCCGACGCTCGACGCAACGCCGGGCGATTTGGGTCTGGTGCTGCCCAAGCGGCATATGGACAACATCATTGAAATGATTTATGTTCTTGACAAAATCGCGCCGGGCACCGCCAACTGCGACACACTGCTCTATGGCGTCGAGGTCAAGTTCTATTCGGCGCGCATTACGCTGACCGACGAGCTGGAAACCACCCTGCCCGGCCTGTTCGCCATCGGCGACGGCGCAGGCATTACCCGCGGTCTGGCGCAGGCCGGCGCTTCGGGCGTGCGCGCCGCCCGCGCCATTGCGCAGCGCGTGTAACCCCGTGCTGAAAAGGGCGGCGTGGCCATAGGCCATACCGCCCTTTTGTTTATCGCTTGTTCGCCGAAAAATCGCCCGCTTCCCGGAGCCAGCTCATCAGCTCGCCATCAATTTCCTCCACCGAAGAAAGAAGAACATGGTGCGTCCAGCGGTTTGGGTACGGCTCGACGGCCGCGTCGATGCGGGGCGATTCCTTTTGACAGCCCAGCCCGAAGGTGACGGTAATATAGCTTTCCGGTCTGTCCTTCGCCCTGCGCACCGGCAAAAAGGACACAAAGGCAAAATTGCGCCTGCGCGCAAAAGCGATCTGCGTTTTCTGTACCTTGACCGTCACGCCGTCTATTTCCGACAGAATCCGCCGCTCCAGCGCTTCATACAAAGGCAGCGCCGCAGGGCTTTTGGCAAAAAAGGCGAGCACGTCTCCGTTCACCATACGGCCCCCTATTCCGGCAGGTTCGGCGCGGGCTCGGCCAGGCGGGCCGAAAAATGCCGCTTCCACCGGCCGGACAGGTAATAACTGCCCGCGATGATGACGCCGGCCACCCAGCTGATGGGGTAAGCCCCGTAAATATAATCGCGGCCCAGTGCGTCAAAGAGCAGGTAAGCCGCCGGAATGCGCACGCCCCAGAACATCAGAAGGCTGGACAGTGTGGGAACCCGCACCTCTCCCGCGCCGTTCATAAAGCAGCAGCAGGTGTTGAAAACGACGTAGACAGAGTAGCCCGGCACTAACCACCACATGCATTGCAGGCCGACGGCGATGACCTCGGGCTCCTGTGTGAACATATAAAGCGCATACTTGCCCAGCAGCAGAATAATGGCGCCCAGCGCGATGTTGACCCCCAGCGTCAGCAGCAGGATTTTGCGGAAGCCCTCTTTCAGCCGGTGAATTTGCAGCGCGCCGACATTTTGCCCGGCAAAGGTGGTGGCCGCCGCGCCAAAGCTGGCGATGGGCAGGAAAATCAGGTTGTCGACGCGCGACGCCGCCGTCACTCCCGCCATGAAAATGGTGCCCTGCTGGTTGATGAGCGAGTTGAGCAGCACAAAACCGAGCGAAAACACCGCGTTGTTAAAGCCGATGGGCAGGCCCAGCCGGATCATCTGCCGCAGGTTGCCGCGGTCGACGGAAAAGCGCAGCAGGCGCAAATCGAGCTCGGGGTATTTTCTGCGGATATGCCAGATGCTGTAAAACCATGCCGAAAACTGGGCGATGACGGTCGCCGCGCCCACACCGGCGGCGCTCAGGTGAAACACGGCGACAAAGAGCACGTCGAGCACGATGTTGACGACGCAGGCGAAGATCAGAAAATAAAGGGGCGAGCGGCTGTCCCCCATGCCGCGCAGAACGCCGGCGTTCATATTGTAGCCCAGGCTGGCCACCGTGCCCAGCAGCAGAATGGCGAGGTAGCTCTGCGATAACCCGAACGCCTCGTCCGGTACGTTCATAAAGCGCAGCACCCACGGCGCCGCCAGGACGCCCAGCACCGTCAGCGGCAGCGAGCAGGCCAGCAAAAAGCCGTTGCCCGTGTGCAGCGTGCGGCGGATGCTGTCCATGTCCCCCGCGCCCATATACTGTGACACCATGATGCCGGCGCCCGTGCCGATGCCCAGGAATAAAGCGGTCAGCACCTGGGCCGGCATGGCGGCCGTTCCGACGGCCGACAGGGCTGTGTGCCCGTCAAAATTGCCGACGACAATGCTGTCGACCATGCTGTAAAGCTGCTGGAAGAGATTCCCTATCAACAGCGGAACGGCAAAGGCCACAACGCCGGCGATAATGCCGCCCTTTGTCATATCGATTTTCTTTTCCATACCCGCTCCCTTTCGGCCGCAGCCGGCGCAGTGTGCTGCGCTGCCCTGCCCCTCAGTCTTCAATAAATACTCCAGTTAAAGGCTTCGGACAAGTCGTGCAGCAGCATGACGCCGGCCAGAGAATTGCCGTGCTCGTCCAGCGCGGGGCCGAGCACGCCGATGCCGCACAGCCCGGGCACGACGCCCAGAATACCGCCCCCCACGCCGCTTTTGGCGGGGATGCCGACCATCGCGGCAAAGTCGCCCGAGCCGTCGTACATGCCGCAGGTGGCCATAACGGCCTTGATGATACGGCAGGTCTCGCGCCGGGCCAGCCGTTCGCCGTCGATGGTGACGCCGTTGCGCGCCAGAAAGCACCCCAGCGCCGCGATATCGCGGCAGTCGGCCTCGACGGCGCACAGCCGGAAATAGGCGTCGAGCAGGGGCTCGACGTCACATTCCAGAATACCGGTGCTCTTCATGTAATAGGCGAGGGCCCGGTTGCGGTGGCCCGTCTCGTTTTCCGAACGGTAAACCGCCTGACACACCGAAAGCCCGTCGTTGCCGGCGATGCGGCGGAAGAGCGAAAGCACCCGCTCGAGCTTTTGCGCAGGCGTGTCGCCCGCCACCATGGACAGCGCCGCGATGGCGCCCGAGTTGATAAAGGGGTTCAGGGGTTTTTTATCACTTTTGGTTTCCAGGCTGACGATGGAATTGAAGCCGTCGGCCGTCGGGGAAATGTTGATTTTCTGAAAAAGCTTTTCCATGCTGTTGTCGAGCAGAGCCGCCAGCAGAACGGGCACTTTGATGATGCTCTGCACCGTAAAGCGGCTGTCATAATCGCCAAAGCAGCGCGCATGACCGTCAATATCCATCAGGCACAGGCCGAGGAGCGAGGGGTCCTGCTTGGCGAGTTCTGGGATATAGGACGCGACGGCCCCCCGCGCTGTGTGGCGCGCATTTTTCTGCATGAGCGCTTCGATGTTTTTATCCATGGCTTTCCTTCCTTTCAGCCCGGCAGCGGTGCGGTGCTCCCGCATTGCTCTGCCTTTGCGGCCTCAGTCTTTAGCGTCCCAGCGTTCGGGCAGCAGCGCGTCAATGGTCGTCACCCGGCCGCCGTCCAGCAGCACCTGGCAGCTGCCGTTGTCCTTGTTGATCTGGCAGATAAACTCGCGGCAGCGCCCGCACGGCGGCAGGATAAGGCCCGTGTGGCGCACGGCGACCAGGCGCACAATGCGGGTCTCGCCCGCCGTCACCATGGCGGCGATGGCAGCGTGCTCGGCGCAAAAGCCCATGGAGCAGGGCACGTCGATGTTGACGCCGGTATAAACATTTCCGCCTTCGGTTTCCAGCGCGGCGGCAACGACGCCGGCCTCGCCCATTTTCCCCAGCTGCCGCGGGCCGGTCTTTTGCTGTGCAATTTCCAGCAGTTTTTCAAATGTCATGTTCAAGCCTCCCTTTTTATAGCACATAAACACTTGCCAATCGGTAAAATCCTTCTTGAAAAGGAGTCCATTCTATGCTGTACACCACATACTGCGATTCTCCTGTCGGCCGTCTTTTGCTGGCGGCCGACGACCAGGCGCTGACAGGCGTGTGGATCCAGGGGCAAAAATACTTTCCCGCTTTGCCGCCCGACGCCGTGCAGAACGGCGAAGCTCCCGTTTTAAAACAGGCTGCCCAGTGGCTCGACCGCTATTTTGCGGGGCGCAGGCCCGCCATATCCGAGCTTCCGCTGGCCCCCGCCGGCAGCGAATTCCGGCAGGAGGTCTGGAAGCTGTTATGTGAAATTCCCTATGGCCAAGTGGCCACCTACGGCGACATCGCCAAAAAAATCGCCGCCCGGCGCGGCAAGAGCACCATGTCCAGCCAGGCGGTGGGCGGCGCGGTAGGCCACAACCCGATCTCTGTCATCATTCCCTGTCACCGGGTTGTCGGAACAAACGGAAGCCTGACCGGCTATGCGGGCGGCTTACAGAGGAAAATCCAGCTCCTCACTCTGGAAGGCGCGGACATGACGCGCCTGTTCATTCCCACAAAGGGGACGGCGCTGTAACGCGCCTTTACTCTTCCCCCTCTTCCGGCTTCCGGTTCTTCAGGCGGCTCTGCTCGTGCTTCCAGGCCATTTTGGCCTGCGCCTCGTTCATGGGGCGGACGCCGCCGCCGCGCGCGGCAATGGGCTGGCCGACATAACGCCGCCACTCGCCGTCGACGCGGTCGATTTCGTGCGGGACCATGGCGGACAAAGCCGTTGCCTTTCCCAGAATCCGCACATTTTTGATCTCTTCGCCGGCAAAAACGCTGTCAGAGTACATCGGGTTTTCCGCGCGCAGCACCAGCCGGTCCGGCGTGCGGAAAACCTTTCTGAGCACGATCTCTTCCCCTGCGAGCACAGCGGCAATTTCGCCGTTGTCAACATCGCGCTGGCTGTGAATGTACACAATGTCCCCGTCAAAAATGCGGGCGTTGATCATGCTGTCGCCCTGAAAGCGCAGGGCAAAATCCGACTGGCAGCGCGGCGCGGCAGGGATGTATTCTTCGATATTCTGCCCGTCCCACACCGATGTGCCGGCGGCGACGCGCCCCACCAGCGGAACCGTATTGGCCTTGGGCGCAGGCGCCGGACCGTCGTCGTCCGGGCCGCCCCAGCCGGTCAGGTAGCCGGGCGTCGTCCGCAGGGCAGACGCCAGGGCGTACAGTGTGTCCAGGGGGATATTGGTGACAATCCCCTGTTCATATTTATAAATAGTCTGCTTGCTGGCGCCGACGCAGTCACCCAGGTACTCCTGCGTCATGCCGTGTATTTCCCGCAGCTGCCGAATACGCTGGCCCATTGTCATGATGACAGCCCCCTTTTAACGCTCAGCCGGAAAGAAGCCGTTCCTTTGCAGGTTCCTGACAGGCGGCAGCCCGCCAAGTGCGGAAACAACGGCCGACGTTCAAACCGGACGTCGGCTGTGCATTCTCTCTTTTCAGCTGGTAATGAGTTTATTATAGCATATCCATGCACAAAAGCAAAGCTTTCACACAAATGACGGATGCCGCTAATCACTGTCTTTTTTGCTTTTAATATCTTGACAAGAGACTCCATTTGCGCTATACTTTAAATAACTCATAAAGTTATTTCATCAAAAATGGGATTTTGCTCGCGGTTTTTGATGAAACTTTTCCTGGCGTTTAGCCATATATAGGGCAGACGCTTATTTTTTCAAGCCATTGTAACTTAAAAAGATTCAAAAAGGTGGAATATGTAAAATGAGCAGCTACACGGATGACGTGCAGGTAACCTTTATCTGCCCTGAATGCGGCGCCGTAGATGTAATACCCTACAAAAGCGCACGGCAGCGAAAATACTGCCCGGCCTGCGCCCGACGGGCCGATGCTTTGGCCAGGCAGCGGTGGCTGGAATGCAAGGCGCAGAAGGCGGCCGGGACATCGGAAAATATGCAGAGCATCGCCCGGGTGGCCCGTGCCGCGGCGCAGGCCGGGGTGAGCTACGGCGTTTACGTTGCATGGCTGAAGGAGCAGGCCGAGCGGACGGCCCAGGAAAAGGCGGCGCTTCGCCCCCTGCCGGTGTGCGGCAGATCCGGACGGGCGAATGCCGAACGGCGGCGGGTTGGGTGACGCAGGGGTATGTGTTCTTTTAAAAAGAACCAAAAGGGGTTTTGAAATTAGTTCCCCCATACGGGGGAGAAGGGGGACTTCGTAGTTCTTTTGTAACCGAACAAAAGAACCAAAAGGAGTTTGAAATTAGTTCCCCCTTACGGGGGAGAAGAGGGCATTCGTACTTTTTGTGTCGACAAAAAGTACCAAAAGGTTTTAATAAGCTCTCCCCTACGGGGGAGAAGGGAACTTCGTTGTTCTTTTGTTTCCGAACAAAAGAACCAAAAATCGGCACGGG
>CANEGK010000003.1 GCA_947427035.1 uncultured Clostridium sp. | reverse complement strand
TCACAAACGCCATTTTGCAGGCGCAGGGGAAAGAAAGGATGCCGGTCATTTCCAGGGTGACGGGCGGTGTTGTCAAGCTGATCACCAATTCTACCCTGGTCGGCATAGCGGCCGTCAACATCTACGGCGCGCCGATGGGCACCAGTCTGTGCTATGGCACCATTACGCTGCTCAATCTTATTTTTATCCGCCGCAACGGCATTTCGTTCTCTTTTGCGCGGACCTTCCTCAAGCCGCTCATTTCTGCGGGGGTCATGGGTGTGTTCGCCTACCTGCTTTACCCGCCGGTAGCAGGGATTCTGGGCGCTAAGCTGGGAGTGCTGGTTGTCATCGCGCTGGCAGCTGTCATTTACCTCCTCATGCTCATTGCGACGCACGCCCTGCCCAAGGAAGATGTTCTGATGCTTCCAAAAGGTGAAAAAATTGCCAGGATTTTAAAGCTGAAATAAAAAACAGCGGAAAATATCCGGTTTTGACTTGAAAAAGAGGAGAACTTATGATAGATTTTAAAGACAAAGAGCGTTATGGCTTTGAAGATTTGCTCCGCATTATGGAAATCCTGCGCGGCGAAAACGGCTGCCCTTGGGATCGGGAGCAGACACATAAAAGCATACGCCGCAATTTTATTGAAGAAGTATACGAGGCCTGAGAGGCCATCGACAATGACGACAGCACCTTGCTTTGCGAAGAGTTGGGCGACGTTTTGCTGCAAGTGGTTTTCCATGCGCATATGGCCCGCTGTGAGGGCGCATTTGACTTCGGTGATGTATGCGACGGCATCTGCAAGAAGCTGATTTTGCGCCACCCGCATATTTTTGCGGACACACAGGTGTCGGGCTCGGCGCAGGTGCTGGAAAACTGGGAGGAAATCAAAAAGAAAGAGAAAGGGCAGAAAAGCACGGCGCAGGCCATGGATCAGGTGGCAAAGTCCCTGCCGGCGCTTATTTATGCCGAAAAGATTCAGAAAAAGGCGCGCAAGGTCGGTTTTGATTGGCCGGATGCTCATGGCGCGTTGGATAAGGTGCGCGAAGAAACGGACGAGCTGGCCCAGGCACTGGCCACCGGTCAGGGCGTTGAAGAAGAGCTGGGTGATCTGCTGTTTGCCGCTGTCAATGTTGCGCGTTTTGCCGATGTCGATCCGGAAAAAGCGCTGGCCGATGCGGCGCAAAAGTTTGCACGGCGTTTTGCCAGACTGGAGCAGGCGGCAGGGGACAAGCTGCCGGGAATGACGCTTGCGCAAATGGACGAGCTGTGGGATCGCGTCAAGCAGGATGAGAAAGAGCGGCGCTGACAGAAAGAGCGGATTGGATCCGTTATTAATATAGAAAATACCTTAGGAGGACATTTAAAAATGAACAAAACCGAACTGATTGCCGCCATCGCTGAGAAAGCCGAGCTTTCTAAAAAAGATTCTGAAAAAGCCCTGAACGCTGCATTGGGCGCTATTACGGAAGAATTGGCCCAGGGTGGGAAAATCCAGCTGATTGGCTTCGGCTCGTTTGAAGTGAAAAAGCGCGCCGCCCGCGTCGGCCGCAACCCCAAAACCAAAGAGGCTATTTCCATTCCCGCCAGCGCCTATCCTGTTTTCAAGGCGGGCAAGGCTTTAAAGGACGAGGTGTCCAAATAACAGCTACACGAACGGAGGGGCCAGCGGCCCTTCCTTTTGTATCTTTGGGGGCATCGCTGGATAGGAGGATTCATGCGTTTAGATAAATATTTAAAAGTGGCCCGGCTCATTAAACGCCGTACCGTCGCAAACGACGCGTGCGATACGCAGCGCGTTCTGGTCAATGGCCGCGAAGCTAAAGCATCGTACCAGGTCAAGGTGGGCGACGTGATAGAGGTCGCCTTTGGCAGCCGCCAGCTTCGCGTGCGCGTATTGGCTGTGCCTGAACATGCGGCCAAGCAGGACGCACAACTGATGTACGAAGAAATCGAATAGGCCGTGCGCCCGGCGCAGCCCGCCGACGCTGAGAAAGCGCAGTGGTTTTTGCAGAGTATGGCGAACAGAAAAGAAAGGCTTTTCGGCGCGTGCCGAAAAGCTTTTTGCATATTGCCGCACCCCGAAGCATAAGTATCATTGAAACAAAATAAGGGGGGTCGGATATGGCAGAAGATTTCCGCCGCGGGGACATCGCGCACAATGTCATTTTAGAAGGCCGCGAACGCCTCAGCATCTCCGGCGTTACAGAAGTCGTCAGCTTCGACGAGGATGAGGTCGTGATGGAAACGGCGCGCGGCCTGCTGACGGTGACAGGCAGTGACCTGCACGTTGAAAAACTCAGCCTGGACATTGGGGAGCTGTCTCTCCAGGGCATGGTTGACGGGCTGATTTACGCCGATGAACAGCGTCAGCGCAGCGGGTTCTGGTCGCGCTTTTTCTGATTATGGAGATGCATCTGGCCGAGCAGACCAGAAGCTTCATTTACGCCGCCGTGCTGGGCTTGTGCCTGGGCGGCGTTTATGATTTTTTCCGGTGTCTGCGCGCCCTGTCGGGCGCCAAGCGATGGGTAACGGCGCTGTGCGATTTACTGTTTACCTTTTTGTGTATGCTGGCATATTTCCTGTTCTCTCTGTCTTTTTCAGGCGGAGTTTTACGAATGTACACGGCTTTGGGAATGGCGCTTGCCATGCTGCTTTATTTTACTGGTCTGTCGCCGGTCATTCTGTCGCTTTTCATGCCGCCGATTCGTCTGGCGCGGCGGGGGCTGCGCTTTGCAGGGTGTTACATAGGGCAGTTTGGACGCTGGCTGTGGAAGCACCTGAAAATCTGCTTTGCCTACAATCGGGGGAATACTATTTAATTAGCAAATAAAATAATTAGTTTAGCAAATTATATTGACTTATCTGAGCCGTGATTGTATAATCTTCCCCATGAAGCGGAAATGTGCGGAAAGCCGTATTTGCAATCGTGAGGAGAAGCATATGATCAGGATTATTACAGACAGTACCAGCGATTTGTCAAGGGAAGCATGTGAAAAACTCGGTGTTGAAGCCGTGCCTATTTCCGTCCATTTTGGAAGCGAAAGCTTTCGCGATGGCATTGACATTACACATGCCGAGTTTTATCGCCGCCTGGCTCAGTCGGAAACACTGCCAACCACGTCGCAGCTCAACCCCGACGAGTTGGCCAACCTTTTCCGTTCCTGCCGCGACAGCGGTGACGAGGTAGTCGGGATTTTTTTGTCAGGTGATTTGAGCGGGACGCTGCAATCGGCGCAGATTGCCCGTGAAATGGCGGGAAGCGAGGGAATTTATATCGTAGATTCCCGAAATGCAACCTTTGCGTTGGGACTTTTGGTTGAGCGAGCAGCTGCTCTGCGCGATCAGGGGATGAATGCGGCCGAGCTTGCCTGCGCAATCAGGGAATTGGCCGGCCGGCTGCGCTTGATTGCGGTGGTCGACACATTGAAATACCTGAAGATGGGCGGCCGTATTTCGGCGGCAACCGCCATGGTAGGCGGTATATTGGGTATTTCACCGATCGTCGCGGTAGAAGACGGAAAGGTAGAAGCCGTTGGCAAAGCGCGCGGGCGCCAGGCTGCGTTGCGCTGGATCGAAGAACGGTTGGCCAGGCAGGACATCGACCTTTCGCTCCCGATCGCTTTTGGGCATTCCCACTGTGAAGAAGCGCTGCGCGATTGCATGGAATATTTTTCGGCGCTTCGCACGCAGGCCAGCCATGTGTTAATCGGCAGCTTGGGGAGCGCAATCGGAACCCATGTAGGGCCGGGAGCCGTGGGGTTGGCCTATTTTTTGAAAAAGTAGCCGCTTCGTGGTCGAAATCGCATTGACTTTTTGCCAGAGTGCGGTATAATAAAAACATGTATAAGATTAAAGAGAGACATATTCAGCTGTAAAAAACACCCAATTTTTATTTTGGTGGAAATGAGGAGCCAATGAGAAGAAAAAAACGCGTGGGCCTAGCCACCAAAATTTTTGTGACGGTGTTTGCCGTATATGCCGCCTTTACACTTGTCTCCCTTCAGATTCAGATCGGTGCAAAGAGGGAAGAACAGCAGGCGCTTCAAAAGCAGATCGAAGAGCAGGGTCTGCGTAACGCCGAGATTGAAGCCCTTTTAAACAGCGAGGAGAACGACGAATATATTGCACGCATTGCGCGGGATAAGCTGGGATACATATCGCCTGGCGAACGTGTGTTTGTCGATATTTCCAGCAAATAAACGTTTCAGGAGGAAGACACAGGTACATGGAGCTACAGGTGGGTTCAATTTACGAGGGAAAGGTCACCGGCATCACCAAGTTTGGCGCTTTTGTTTCCCTGCCCGGGGGCAAGTCCGGCATGGTACATATTTCCGAAGTGGCCAATGCGTATGTCGAAGATATCCACAATTACCTGACTGAGGGGCAAACCGTAACAGTGAAATTGATTGGCATCGATCAGATGAACCGGATCAATCTGTCGGTCAAAAAAGCCGCCGCCGAACAGCCGGCTCATGCGGCTCCGCCGCCTCCTCCGGTGCGCAGTACGCTGACTAAGTCCGAGGACAGTTCGTTTGAAGATAAGCTGCGCCAGTTTATGCAGACAAGCGAGAGCAAAATGTCTGACTTGCGGGCGGGGGCTGACAAGCGCGGCGGACGCCGCCGCGGCGGAAGGTAAAAGTAAGGCGCAGCCGCTTGGCTGCGCCTTTTTATCTGGTACATGGCAGACAGGAAAAAAAGAGCGCCTGCACAAGGCAGGCGCCGAGTTCGGGTTGTGGGGATAAAGATATGAACGGTGCTTTGAAAGAGCAAGCCGCAGAAACAAGATGGCCTGTCTTTCGTTTACATCATAGCATGGACAGGCCGGGGAATCTGTCGAAATACGGCCGCAGGCCGTAAAAAGATAAACGGAGGGAACGACGATGCGCATTATCAATGGAAAGCTGCTGACCATGGAAGGCCAGTGCTTTGAAAATGGGTATGTAGATTTTGAAAACGGTGTGATTACCGCGTTCGGCGACGCACAGGGCGCAGCCGCCGCGCAGGGCGAGGTTTTTGACGCCGAAGGCGGCATTATTATGCCGGGTTTTATCGACGCGCACACGCACATCGGCATTTCGGAGGAATCGATCCGCGAAGAAGGCGAGGACTGCAACGAGATCACCGATCCTGTCACGCCGCAGATGCGGGCCATTGACGGTATTTATCCTAATGAAGACGCGTTCCGCCGCGCTGTTGACGCAGGGATTACCGCAGCCGTCATCGGGCCGGGCAGCGCCAACGTCATCGGTGGGCAGATGTGCGCTGCCAAGCTGCACGGCGATCGCATCGACGACATGATCATCAAGGCGCCCTGCTCAATGAAAATGGCGCTGGGCGAAAACCCCAAGCGCTGTTATGGCCGGCAGCACAAAACGCCGCAGACCCGTATGGCGAGCGCCTTTTTAATGCGAGAGGCTTTTATCAAAACACAGCGATACATGCAGAAATTGGAAAAAGATCCTGACATTGCGTATGATGCCAAATGCGAGGCGCTCATTCCGGTGCTTAAAGGAGAATTGGTCGCGCATATCCACTGCCACCGTTCGGACGATATCCTCACAGCGATCCGTATCGCCAAAGAGTTTGGCATTCGCTATAACATCATTCATACGACCGACGGAGCGGCCTGCGCAGGCTATATCCGGGAGGCGGGCGTTATTCCTGTTGTCGGGCCCATCATGTCGGGCAGCAGTAAGCCGGAGACAGCGCATAAGACCTACGCCACCGCAGGTATTTTGGAGAAGGCTGGCATCCAAGTGGCGCTGACTACCGATCATCCGGTCGGTCCGCTGGAGCTGTTGCCGGTCAGCGCCGCTTTGTGCGTGCGCGATGGACTGAGCATGGAAGGCGCTTTGCGCGGCATTACCATCAACGCAGCCAAAGTAGCTTGTGTCGACGACCGGATCGGCTCGATTAAGGTGGGAAAAGACGCCGATATCGTTGTATTTAACGGACATCCGTTTGAATTCCTGACCAAAACCCGTGCCGTCTTCATCGGCGGCAAGCGTGTCAAGTAAACGTACGGCAGGAACGAAAAGACAAAGTTTACAAAATGTTCTGGCTTTTGCGGCGGTGTTGTGGTATCATAGTAACAATAAAACGGTGGTGAACCCTTCCGCCGTTAGGGTAAACACAGGAAAGGAGAGTCGTTTTATGACTATTCGCTTTACCGAAAGAAAAGTAACCGTTTCGGACGACCTCAAAGCATACGCCACTAAAAAATGTGAAAAATTGGATCGTTATTTTGACAGGGATTCGGCGGCCTTCATCACCTTCAGCATTGAGCGCGGCCGCCACACCGCAGAAATCACGGTACAGCACGCCGGCATGTATTTCCGTGCGCAGGAGCAGACCGGTGATATGTACGCTTCGATTGACGGCGCGGTGTCCAGTATTGAACGCCAGATTTTGAAAAATAAGACCCGCTTGGAAAAACGGCTGCGCCAGGGCGCGTTTGACAAGGGCGCCGCGGTGACAGAAGCGGTGGCAGAGGAAAACGAGTTTGACCTGGTACGCGTCAAGCCGGTTAATGTCAAGCCTATGACGGTGGACGAGGCCATTCTGCAAATGAACCTGTTGGGCCATGAGTTCTTTTTCTTCGCCAATATGGAGGAAAAGGAAAAGCCCTGTGTCGTCTATAAACGCAAAAACGGCGGCTATGGTATGCTGGTAGCCGGCGAATAATCTGTTTCTGCCCTCGTTCTGGGCGGCGGCCTTTTGGCTGCCGCCCTTTTTGTATGCAGAAAGGGGGCGTTCAGATAAAAAATGGGGCGCTCCGGCAGCTGTGTTGCTTTGTCTTCGAAAATTCTGCGGCAAAACGGCGGGCCAACGGAATAAATACCTTGCAATGTAAAGCAAAATACGGCATAATAACTTTGTATGTACGAATTGCCGGGGCAGGAAATCCCGGCAAAAGCAAAAAGGATGTTGATGAATGACATACCAATTCAGCGTTCCCTGCCTGATGGGGTGCGAAGGCCTTGTGGCGGACGAACTGCGCTTTAATCGATTTCAGGAGGTCAGGGCGGAAAACGGCCGGGTTCTTTTTAGGGGCGACATGGCCGAATGCGCCCGTGCAAACGTCAACCTGCGCTGTGGCGAGCGTGTTTTATTGCAACTGGGGGCTTTTCCGGCTGCGACCTTCGACCAATTGTTTGAAGGGGTGCGCGCTTTGCCGTGGGAGCAGTTTATCAGCCGGGAGAACGCCTTTCCGGTCAAGGGTTATAGTCTGAACTCCAAGCTGTTCAGCGTGCCGGACTGCCAGAAGATCATCAAAAAGGCCGTAGCACGCCGGCTGGAGAGCGTATACGGCCAATCGTGGTTTGAAGAGTTGGGCGCCAAATGCCAGATTCAGTTTTCACTACTCCACGACCAGTGTGAGGTATCGCTTGACACGACAGGGCCGGCGCTTTATAAGCGCGGCTATAAACTGGAAGCCCCCGAGGCCACCTTGCGTGAGACACTGGCCGCCGCTATGGTCAAGCTGGCGCGGTATCGCGGGCGCGAGGATTTCATCGACCCGTTTTGCGGCGCGGGAACCATTGCCATCGAAGCCGCAATGGCGGCCAATCATATAGCGCCCGGCGCCCGGCGCACATTTTATGCTGAAAATTGGGAATGCATACCGTCGGGCCTGTTCGAGCGTGCTCGTGAAGAGGCGCGCGCCAACGAAAAGCACGAGAGACTTCCGCTGATCGCGTCGGATATTTCAGCCGAAGCTGTCGAGCTTACGCGCGAAAATGCCCGCCGTGCCGGCGTGGAAGAGTGTATTCAAATAGAGCGGGCCGATGCTTTAAAGCTGTCTTATGAAGGGCGCAGCGGCATCCTTATGACCAATCCGCCCTATGGCGTGCGCCTGCTGGATGTCGAACAGGCGCGCGCGATTTACGCGGCGCTGGGCCGGCTGACCGGCAATGCTCCTGGCTTAAAACAGTACATCTTGACATCGGATGAAAATTTTGAACAGATTTACGGCCGGCCGTGCGATAAAAAGCGAAAGCTGTATAACGGCATGATCAAGTGCGGCCTGTATATGTACTTTAAATAAGGGGCGGGGTGCTAAAATGGACGGCAGCAAACATATTTTTATCGTAAACCCTGCCGCAGGCGCACGCGATCGCACGACAGAAATTGCAGGCGCTATCCGGGCGGCAGCTTTGCGCAGCCCTGTTGAATATGAAATATTGATTACCGAAGCGCCGCGCCATGCCATTGAACTGGTCGAACGGGTGATTGAAGAAAATCCCACGCACCCGCTGCGGTTTTATGCCTGCGGCGGTGACGGCACGCTGAAAGAGGTTGCCGAGGGCTGCCTGGGCGCGCCTAACGCATCGTTTACACACTATCCGGCGGGAACGGGGAATGATTTTATCAAAATTTTTGGCGCCGCCGCCGATCGTTTCCGCGATCTGAATCAGCTGATACGGGGCGAAATTATCGAAATCGATGGGATAGAGTCCGACTGCGGCCTGGCGCTCAACGTGCTCAGCGTCGGAGTCGACGCGCGCGTGGCCGACAGTATGCAAAAATACAAGCGGCTGCCTCTGCTGGGCAGCCAGGGGCCTTACCTGCTTGCAACATTGGAGGAAGTTGCCAAGGGATTAGCGCGTCCCTATCATATCACGGTGGATGGGCATGATTATGACGGCCGCTATACGCTGGTCATTGCCGTCAACGGACACTGCTACGGCGGCGGTTTCACGCCGGTTCCCGAGTCCGACGTGCAGGATGGCCTTTTGAACGTGCTGCTGATCCAGGCGGTCAGCCGGCTAACGGCGGCTAAGGTTATCAGCGCGTACAAAACCGGGTTTTATCGCGACTATCCGCAATATATTACAGCACTGCAGGCGCGCGAGCTGACCATTTACTCACCCAACGAAATGCCTATGGAAATTAATTTAGACGGCGAAATCGTTCGTTCGGGCCACATCAGTATGCGCGTGGCAGAAGGACAGATGCGGGTTATTGTGCCGGAAGGGGTGCGCCCAGAAGTCGGGACGCCCCGCTCAAGAGTGGGGAAATAGAAAAACACGCTGTACGAACAGGTTTTGACAGGTTTTGCGCGCCGTTACAATTTTTTTAAAATTTTTTTTGTGCAAAGGCTTGCAAAATTCTGAGACTATGCTATGATAGTAACTGTCGTTAGCACTCTGGCAGATTGAGTGCTAAAAAATAAAGAGTGTGAGGTTTTGATTATGAAACTTGTACCGTTACAGGACAGAGTGGTCGTCAAAATGATCGAAATGGAAGAGACGACGAAAAGCGGCATCATTCTGACCGGCTCGGCCAAAGAAAAGCCGCAGGTTGCCGAAGTTCTGGCTGTCGGCCCCGGCGGGCTTGTGGACGGCAAGGAAGTCAAGATGACTGTGAAAGTCGGCGATAAAGTCATCACCAGCAAATATTCGGGCACCGAAGTCAAGCTGGATAATGCCGAGCTTATCATCGTCCGCCAGAGCGATATCCTGGCCATTGTCGAGTAATATACGATTTTAGGAGGAGACGATTATTATGGCAAAGGAAATCCTGTTTGGCCAAGAGGCCAGAAAAGCGCTCGAGACCGGCGTTAATAAATTGGCCGATACCGTTAAAGTTACGCTGGGCCCCAAGGGCCGCAATGTGGTTCTGGACAAAAAATACGGCGCACCGCTCATCACCAACGACGGCGTGACCATTGCGCGTGACGTCGAGCTGGAAGACATTTTTGAAAATATGGGCGCGCAGCTTGTCAAAGAAGTCGCCACCAAAACCAACGACATCGCCGGCGACGGCACCACTACCGCCACGCTGCTGGCCCAGGCTTTTGTCCGCGAAGGACTCAAAAACGTCACTGCCGGCGCCAACCCCATGGTACTGCGCAAGGGCATTGCCAAGGCCGTCGACGCCGCGGTCGAAGGTATTCAGGCCAATTCGGAAAAAGTCAAAAATATGGACGATATCGCCCGCGTCGCCGCCGTTTCTTCGGGTGACGAGTTCATTGGCAAGCTGATCGCTGAAGCCATGGAAAAGGTGACGGCCGACGGCGTCATCACGGTCGAAGAATCCAAGACCGCGGAAACCTACAGCGAAGTGGTCGAAGGGATGCAGTTTGACCGCGGCTATATCACTCCATATATGATCACGGACACCGAGAAGATGGAAGCCATTATTGAAGATGCGTACCTGCTGATCACCGACAAGAAGATCTCGAACATTCAGGAAATCCTGCCCCTGCTCGAGCAGATTGTCCAGAGCGGCAAAAAGCTGGTCATCATTGCGGAAGACGTCGAGGGCGAGGCTCTGTCCACGCTGATCGTCAACAAGCTGCGCGGAACCTTCTCCTGCGTCGCTATCAAGGCGCCTGGCTTTGGCGACCGCCGCAAGGAAATGCTCAAGGACATCGCCACGCTGACCGGCGGCACCGTCGTTTCGGAAGAGCTGGGCTATGAGCTGAAAGACGCCAACATGGCCATGCTGGGCCGTGCCGGACAGGTCAAGGTGCAGAAAGAGAACACCATCATCGTCAATGGCGGCGGCAACGCCGACGACATCAAGGCGCGTATCGCCGTGATCCGTGCAGAGCTTGAGAACACCACCTCGGACTTTGACCGCGAGAAGCTCCAGGAACGTTTGGCCAAGCTGTCGGGCGGCGTCGCTGTCATCAAGGTCGGCGCGGCCACCGAAGTCGAGATGAAAGAGAAAAAGCTGCGCATTGAGGACGCTCTTAACGCGACCCGCGCCGCTGTGGAAGAGGGCATTGTCGCCGGCGGCGGCGTCGCCTTTGTCAATGCGATTCCCGCTGTTGAGAAAGTCGTTTCCAAGGTCGAAGGCGACGAGAAGACCGGTGTCAAAATCGTCATGCGCGCTCTGGAAGAGCCTGTGCGCCAGATCGCTTTCAACGCCGGCGTTGACGGTTCGGTTGTCCTTGAAAAGATCAAGAGCTCTGAGAAAGTCGGTTACGGCTTTGACGCTTACAACGAAAAGTACTGTGATATGGTGCAGTCGGGCATTGTCGACCCCACCAAGGTTACCCGCACCGCTTTGCAGAATGCTGCGTCCATCGCCAGCATGGTGCTGACGACGGAATCGCTGGTTGCTGAAAAGAAGGAGCCCCAGCCTCCGATGCCTGCCGGCGGCGCCGGAATGGGCGACATGTATTAATTCACAGGATCTGCATATTCAATCAGAGCGGTGCTGCCTGTCTGGGCAGCACCGCTCTTAATTGCCGAAAAAACAGGAAGCAGATGCAAACGGTTTATATAGTAACAGATATAAAAAGCGCGGCAGCAAAAGCAAGTTCATACAGTGATGGATAAAAAAACGATTCTATTTTTTTATATATGATCTTAAAAAATGATCAGTATAGCTGTCGAATTGAAAAGCACGAATGAAAAGAAGCTTAAAAATTGGTTATAATACATAAAAAAGAGCGGGCATTTTAGGGGAAGATGTCGAATTGACAGGCTTTGAGGCTAAGAATATAATAGAAAATCGGAAGTCGAAAGAACATATGAGAAATGATGAGAAGTTTGTAAAAACGAATGTTACTGTATTTTGATGCATTAAAATTTATAAAACTTTTTTATAAATTTAAAACAAAAACAGGAGGAAAACACATGAAGAAAAAACTGGCATTGCTGCTTGCGCTGGCGATGGTGGTTGCCTGTCTGGCTGCGTGCTCCGGCGCGACGACGGGCGGCGGCGAATCGAACCAGGGAGGCAATCAGGATCAGAACCAGCAGGGCGATTCTGACGAGAACAACGAGGGCGGCAGCAGCAGCGGACGCGACGATGTCATTGTCCGTGTTGAAGCGACCTGGGGGACCTTTGATCCCTTTAAGTCCACCCTGTACGTCGAGTACTTTGAAATGAACCAGATGTACGAAACGCTGACCTGGGTTAATGACGAGGGCGAAATTACCCCTGTGCTGGCCGAAAGCTGGGATATCAGCGAGGACGGCAAAGAGATCACGCTGCACATCCGCAAAGGCGTCAAGTTCCACAGCGGTGACGAGCTCAAGGCTTCGGACGTCGCCTTTACGCTGAACACTGCCAAAGAATCGGTTGTTCTGCGCAGCCACTTGGGTTCCTTTATTGAAGCGACGGCCACCGACGACTACACCGTCGTCTGCAAGATGGAGAGCCCGTTTGCTCCCTTCATGTCCTTTATCGCCAATATCCGTATCGTCAACGAGGCTTATTACAAAGAGCATAACGGCGATTTGGATACCAACTGCAACGGCACCGGCCCCTATAAAATGGTTGACGTCGATCTCAACAGCGTATGCCATATGACCGCTTTTGAAGATTATTGGCAGGGCGCTCCCGCTATCAAAGATATTACTTTCACCATCATCACCGACGACACGACGGCCGCCGTTTCCTATATGGCCGGTGAAGTCGACTTTATCATGTGCCCGGCCAGCCAGTACCTTGAGATTTCGGCGCAGCCGGATGCGTACAGCTTTACAGCTATCCCCACCAAACATACCGCTCTGTTCAGCATGAACCATGAGCGTGAGCCGTTCAACAACAAGCTGGTTCGCCAGGCGCTCAACTACGCCACCGACCGCGAGACCATGTGCCAGGTCGCCTTTGAAGGCTATGCCGAGCCGGCGTGGCTCCAGGGCAACGAAACCTGCTTTGGCATCGATTATGATTATGCAGTCAAGTATCCCTATGACCTTGAAAAGGCCAAAGAGCTGCTGACCGAGGCCGGTTACCCCAATGGCGTCAATCTGGGCACCATGTACACCATTGCCGGTTCGTACTTTGACAAGTGTGCCGTCGTCTTCCAGTCCAGCCTGCTCGAGCTTGGCTGCACCATCGATCTGGTCGGTATGGATTCGACCGCTATGACGTCCGAGATTCTGGCAGGCAACTTTGATATGGCTACTCCGGGCCAGAGCTTCTCGACCGACTTTGCGTACGCTTCCCGTCAGTACACTACGGCCGGTATCGGCTCGGGCAACTACGGCCGTTACTCCAACCCCGAAGTGGACGCGCTGTTTGAGCAGGCGCAGGGCGAAACCGATTCCGCCAAGCGTCAGGAGCTGTATGGGCAGGCTATTTCCATCGTCACCGAAGATGCAGTTGACATTCCCCTTTTCCACAAGAACCTGATGTTCGCCTGGAATAAGGATCTCAACTGCACGGTACATCCGGACTCCAGCTACCCCTACTTCGTTTATAACTGGTCCTGGAAATAAGTTTTGCAAGCGGCAGGCCGCTGGGGCTGAGCTCTGGCGGCCTGCCTGTTTTAGAGTAAAGGAGGAGGGATATCTTTGATTCGGTATGTGTTGAAAAGAGTCCTGCTCATGATCCCTATCATGATCGGCGTGTCGTTCATTGTGTTCACCATTCTGAATATCGTGCCGGGCGATCCGGCGCGCGCCATGCTGGGCGAGGGGGCGTTGCAGGAGGATGTCGATGCTCTCAACCATGAGCTGGGGCTGGATCAGCCGTTTTTTGTGCGGTATTTCAGTTTTTTGAAAAATGTATTCACCAAGTTTGACTTCGGCAATTCGTATAAAACCGGTCAGCCGGTGCTCAATGACGTCATGGCGCGTATCCCGGTCAGCGCGACGCTGGCCATTCTGGCGACCATTTCGTCGGCGCTTATCGGCATCCCGCTTGGCATTCTGTCGGCTGTCAAGCAGTATTCGATGTTTGACACCATTTCGCGTATGGTCAGTATCTTTTTGGCTTCGGTGCCGGCCTTCTGGCTGGGAATGCTGCTCATCTTCACCTTTGCGCTCAACCTGAAGATATTGCCTTCGAGCGGTGTCGCCACATGGCGCGGGTATATTTTGCCGACGGTGGCGCTGTCCATCACCTCGGCAGGCTCACAGCTGCGCTTTACGCGCTCGGCCATGCTCGAAACTATCCGGCAGGAATATATCAAAACGGCGCGGGCCAAAGGCGCCCCGGAGAAAAACGTCGTCTTTGGCCATGCGCTGAAAAATGCGGCACTGCCCATCATTACGGTGGTCGGTACCAACTTCGGAGGTCTGCTGGGCGGCGCTGTCATCACCGAGTCCATTTTCTCGCTGCCGGGCTTGGGGACGCTGCTGGTGCAGGGCATTCGTCAGAAAGATATCCCGTGCACCATGGGGGCGACGGTTTTCTACGCCTTCCTGTTCTGCACATGTATGTTGCTGGTCGACCTGCTTTATGCCTTTGCCGACCCGCGCATCAAAGCGAAATACGCAAAGTAAGGGGGCGGAAGCATGAGCAAAAAGAAGCAGACCAGCGAAGCGGCAGAGAGCCAGGAAATGCTGGAAGGAAAGCAGCAGAGCTTTCTGAAAGAAGTCTTTCGCCGTCTGAAGAAGAATAAAAGCGCCATGATAGCGCTTTGGGTCATTGTGTTCTTTCTGATTGTGGCGATTTTCGCGGGGGTCATTGCACCCTATTCGGCCTGCATCAAACAGGATGCGGTCAACCGATTACAGGAGCCGAGCGGGGCACACTGGTTCGGCACAGATGAGTTTGGACGCGATGTTTTTAAACGCGTCGTGTACGGGACGCGAATTTCGCTGTTTATCGGCGTCATTGTCTCGGGCATTGCGCTTATCGTCGGCGGTGTTTTGGGCGCGATTGCGGCCTATTACGGCGGTATTCTGGACGAAGTCATCATGCGCTTTATGGACATGCTGACCAGCCTGCCTTCAACACTGCTCGCCATGTGCGTTGTCGCAGCGCTGGGGCCAAGCATGACCAACCTGCTCATTGCGCTGACCATTTCTTATGCGCCGGTCTTTACGCGCATTGTGCGCTCGTCGGTGCTGACCGTTGTTGAAATGGAATATGTCGAGGCGGCGCACGCCTGCGGCACGTCGGATGCGCGCATTATTGTCAAACACATTCTGCCCAACGGCATTGGCCCCATTATTGTGCAGACCACCCGAACCATTTCGGGCACCATTCTTTCGGCGGCGGGCTTGTCTTATCTGGGCCTGGGCGTTCAGTCGCCGACGCCGGAATGGGGATCGATGCTGACGGGCGCCCGCGAGTTCATGCGTTCCAGCCCGTATCTGATGATCTTCCCGGGCATTGCGCTGGTGGCGACGGCGCTGTCCTTTGAGCTTTTGGGCGACGGCCTGCGCGATGCGCTCGACCCGCGCCTGAAGGACTGAGCACGGTAGAAAGGAAGGGAAAAGGAAATGAGCAATCCAATGTTGAAAGTAGAGAACTTGGGAGTTCTTTATAAAACCGACCTTGAAACTGTGCGCGCTGTCAACGGAATCAGCTTTGAACTCGACAAAGGCGAATCCATCGGCATTGTAGGCGAGACGGGCGCCGGTAAAACGACGACGGCGCTGGCTATTTTGCGCCTGCTGCCTCCCAAAGTCGGGCAGATCACAAGCGGGAGCATTGAAGTAGAAGGCGTCAATCTGCTCGAGCTGCCCGAAGCACAGATGCGCAGCGTGTATCGCGGCGAAAAAATCGCCATGATCTTTCAGGATCCGATGACGGCGCTCAACCCGGTTGTCAAGGTGGGGGCACAGATCGCAGAAGCGCTGGGTTACCACAACAAAGACCACAAAAGCAAGCAGGAAATCGAGAAGCGTGTGGAAGAGGTGCTGGAGCTGGTCGGCATTCCGGCGTTCCGCAAAAACGACTATCCGCACCAGTTTTCGGGCGGGATGAAGCAGCGCGTCGTCATCGCCATTGCGCTGGCGTGCGAGCCGGAATTATTGATAGCCGACGAGCCGACAACGGCGCTTGACGTCACCATCCAGGCGCAGGTTCTGGCCATGATGAACGAGCTGCGGGAAAAGCTGGGCACGTCGCTCATCATGATCACCCACGATTTGGGCATTGTTGCGCAGATGTGCGACAAAGTGGCCGTGATGTACGCGGGCGAACTGATTGAGCAGGGAAGCGCAGAGGATATTTTTGAAGGGGATAAGCATCACCCGTATACTGTAGGGCTCTTTAATTCCATCCCCAATTTGCGTGTGGAAACCGATCGACTGAACCCAATCGACGGTTTGATGCCCGACCCGACCAACTTACCTAAAGGCTGTAATTTCTCGCCGCGATGCCCGAAATGTATGGACATCTGCAAACAGGAAGCCCCGACAGAATATGTCAGCGGAAGCCACCGGATTGCGTGCCACCTGTATACGCAGCACAAGGAAGGGGGAGAAGTCAATGGCTGAGACGAAAAAAGCTCCTCTGCTGGAAACAAAAGAGCTGAAAAAGTATTTTAAGGTCAAAAAGAGCTTCCTGCACGCGGTGGACAATATCAATCTGACCATTGACGAAGGCAATACGCTGGGCGTTGTCGGCGAGTCGGGCTGCGGCAAGTCGACGCTGGGCCGCACGATTCTTCGCTTGCTGGAGCCGACGAGCGGTCAGGTATTGTTCGGCGGCGAGGACATCACCAAGCTGAGCAAACAGCAGATGAAGCAGAAGCGCCGCGAAATGCAGATCATTTTCCAGGATCCGTACGCCAGCATTAATCCGCGTATGTCGGTGTCGTCTATTATCGCCGAGCCGATGATCGTCAATAAAATGTATGCGAGCAAGCAGGAGCTTCACAAGCGTGTCCGGGAGCTGATGGACACGGTAGGCCTTGCGCCGCGCCTGGCAAATGCGTATCCGCATGAGCTGGACGGCGGCCGCCGCCAGCGCATTGGCGTGGCGCGCGCTCTGGCGCTCAACCCCAAGTTTATTGTGTGCGACGAACCGGTTTCCGCTCTGGACGTCTCCATTCAGGCGCAGATTCTCAACCTTTTGATGGATTTGCAGGATCAATTTGGCCTGACTTATCTGTTTATTACACACGACCTGTCGGTTGTCAAGCACATATCCGATGACATCGCCGTTTTGTACCTGGGGCAGTGTATCGAAAAAGCGCCGTCGCGCGAGCTGTTCAGAAACCCGATGCACCCCTATACCAAGGCGCTTTTGTCGGCGATTCCCGAGCCCGATTTGAGTATGCGCACCAAAAAGGCGCATGTCATCCGCGGCGAGGTAACCAGCCCCATCGATCCCAAGCCGGGCTGCCGTTTTGCGGCGCGCTGCGAGTTCGCCTGCGATGCGTGCAGCGGCCAGGATCCCGAGTTCCGCCAGGTGGCCGAGGGCCATTTTGTCGCCTGTCCTTTTGCAGAAAAGCTGCAATAGACAGCGGGAGCGTACACAAAGATAAAGAAAAAGCCGTGAAAGGGGAAAATCAGCCCTTTTCACGGCTTTTTGTGTTGAAAACGGTTGCCAGCTATAATAGAAGAACATCATTTAGATGGCGAAATAATCAGCCAGACCTTGTACAACAGCATTGCAGAAAGCGTCGCGTTCGATGCTGGAAAGCAGTATCTCCAGACCAAAAGGGCTGGGAATGTATTCGTTTTCGATGAGCAGAGCCAGCGTGCATTCTGCGCGGCACAGGTACAAGCGAGAGTCGCTGATGATGTCCACTTCACGTCCCACAGAGCTGAGTTGCGCCGCAATGCATTGCGACAGCGCGCCGGTCATCGTGCTTTTTCCGTAAAGCCCTACGCCGGATAAAAGTGAAATGTCCGTGTCGTCCGCAGCGCTGTTGGAGTGCAGGGACAGAAATACATCGGGGCTTTGGGCCAGGGCGGCGTTCAGACGCTCGCGCAGAGGAAGATCAACATCGCTTTCACGCGTCATAATGACATCGGCTCCCGCCTGTTCCAGCGCCTTTTGCAGCGTCAGCGCAGTTTCCAGATTGAAGCGCTTTTCAGGCCAGTCGACATCGGCGCCCAACGCTCCCAGCGCCTCGCCGCCGTGTCCGGCGTCGACCACGACGGTCAGTCCGGCCAGAGGCAGGCCGCCCTGGATCGTCTGGTGTTTTTTCAGCCTCAGCACAAAGCCGTCGGCATCGACATCGATTTGATAACCGTCAATTTTCAAATCACTGCGCAGCGTCAGCGTATATTGCGCTGTCAACCCGTCCTGCTCAAGCTCGACGGTGGAAAAAAGCGGGCTTTCAAATAAAAATGCACGCCTTGTGGGCTGTGCGCACAAAATGAGCCGCCCCGATTCAAACCGGCATGAGGCGGCCGGGATATGCCCGCAGGAAAAGCGGATAGAATGAAAACGCTCGTCTTCCTCCTGCGTAATATGCGTGAGATCGACAGCCTGTACATCGCTTTGCTGTATGGTCTCGATGTTATTCGCATCCTCGGCGCGCAGGCAGCCCATAGTGGGAAGGATGAGAAAGCCGTTATCCATCGCAGAGGCAATGCCGGACATACCGGGCTGCAAAAAACCGCCGGAGCCATCCTGCGGATCGGTGGTCAGGCATAAATCGCCATTCGGCGTCTGTGCCGTAAACGAGAGATATTCGCCGTCATTCAGCCGGGACAGCGTGCCGCGCGAAAAGGAGACGCGCACAAACCCATTCTTTTCGGCGGTATAGAGAACGCGGCTGGGTTCGTCCAAATCGGCGGCAGCCGTCAGGGCAGCGCCGTAAAGTCCGTCTTCTTTGGCTGTCAGTGCGACGGAAGTGCCGCCGATCCAGGCCGAAACACGGCTGCCCTGCGGCGCAGTGCAGGACAGCGTCACATCGCCGACGGGCAGGCGGCTTTCGGCCTGGGGATATTGCCGGCCGAACAAAACGATCGACGGTATACGGTAAATGATACGTTTTTCCTGTAAGCCGGCGTTTTCAAAAACAAAGGTGTTCTTCCCGAATTTTAAGGGGAGCAGAACGCCGAAAAAGCCTGATTCTGAGCGCGCGGCCACCGTCTGGCCATTGACGGTCAGCGGTGAAGACGGGTCGGAAAGCCCGGTGCAGTAAAAAGCGCCCAGCGGAGTGCGGATGGTGCCATCCGGCCGGCCGATAAACAGCGAAAGAGCAGGCCCGCTGCCACCGCCGGAGTCAAAACGGCGGGCCAAAAGCCGGGCCAGCGCAGGGTTTTGCCGCACCGAGCCTGCGCGGAACAGCAGAAAACCGCTGGCGTCTGACGCGCAGAGCTGGGCGATCTGGCTTTCAATTTCTGCCGTGCCTTCCCACGGGCTGCCCGGCTCTGCGTCGATAAGGCGGTAAGCCCCCAGACCTATGTACAGCTTAACGCCGGTGCCCGACACGGCGTCACACCACCAGCGCAGCAGCTCGGAATACTCCCCTTCGCGTGCGCCGGTCGGCCAGTAGAGCTGCGGCGCGATATAGTCGACAATGCCGGCTTTGACCCAGCCGCGGCTGTCAGCATAGTGATCGTAGTAGGACTGGCCGCCGATGGTATCGCTGCCCAACGGGTTTTTTGACTGATTGGCCCAGATGCCGAAGGGGGAAATGCCGACCTGGACGTCGGGCTTCAAGGCCTTGACGCCCTGATACAGCGCGGAAACAAACTGGGTGACAGCGTCGCGGCGAAAATCGCCGACGTCATCAAATGCGCCGCCATAGGCATTAAACGTCTCCGCGTCGTCAAATTCAGAGCCGGGGTAAAAATAATCGTCGAGATGCAGGCCGTCGACGTCGTATTTTTCCACAATTTCCAGCATTCCGTCCAATATGAGCTGCCGGGCCGCCGGAAGGCCGGGATCAAAATACAGGCACCCATCGCTGTGAAAGCGCACCAGTTCGGGCGATTTTTTCGCCGGATGCCCGTTAGCCAGCCGCGCAAGCGCCTCTTCTTTACTACCCGCCGCGCTGCGCGTCACGCGATAAGGGTTGCACCAGGCGTGGATTTCCAGGCCGCGCGCGTGCCCAGCTTCGACAAAATAGGCCAGGGGATCGAAGCCTTCGTCGGGCGCAAGCCCCTGGGTGCCCGTCAGGTACTCGCTCCACGGAAAAAATGCGGAAGGGAAAAGCGAGTCGGCGCAGGGGCGCACCTGTAAGACGATGGCGTTGAGGCCGCAGTCTTCGGCCAAATCGAGCAGCGCATCGGCTTCGCTTTGCAGCGCATCGGCCGACAACCCTTTTTGCGACGGGTAATCCAGATTATAAACACTGGAAACCCAAAGAGCGCGAAATTCCGGCTCGGCCGCGGCCGAACGGGTTCCCAAGACGGCCATCAGGGCGAACAGGCACAGAAAAATGCGGGTCGGTTTCATGAGATACTCCTTTCGTCGGCAGGGGCCGATTTTTATATTATACAGGAAAATGCAAAAAAAAGCAGTCGTATTGGCGAAAATTTTCTTGGAAAGGCGTTCCGGTAAAACTATCGGTTGACAAACCGTGGGCAGAATTCCTATAATAAAAGAAGGTTAGCATCCAATGGCAAAGGAGAGCCTTTATGCAAAAAAAGATTGCCGCAGTCCATGATATATCCGGGTTCGGACGCTGTTCGCTGACAACGGCCATCGCCGTGCTGTCGGCCTGCGGGCACCAGTGCTGCCCAGTGCCCTCTGCCGTTTTGTCGGCGCACACTGCGTATGAGGGAATCACCTACCGCGACCTGACCGAGGATTTGCCTGCTTATGTACACAGCTTTGAGAAGCTGGGGCTGCGTTTTGACGCCATCTATTCCGGGTATCTGAGCTCTGGGCGGCAGATTGAACAGGTTGTGCGGCTGACCGAACACTGTGCGGCCGACGGTTGCCTGACGTTGGTGGATCCCGTTATGGGGGACAATGGAAAGCCCTACACGGTGGCGCAGAATCAGGAATTTGTCGACGCTATGCGGGCGCTGTGCCGTCACGCGGACGTGATCACCCCGAATCTTACAGAGGTCGCCATGCTGCTGGGCGAAGAGCCGCGCGGCTTTGCCGAAGACAGGCAAAGCGTTGTGCTGGCGATGCGGCGGCTGGCCGAGCTGGGCCCCAAAGAAATTATCGTCACCGGTCTGCACGAGCAGGGAAACATCGGCGCCGGGTACTATCACGCGCACAGCGGGCACAGCGGCTTTTGCTTTGCCGGCGAGGTTCCCGCGTATTTCCCCGGAACAGGGGATTTGTTCGCATCGGTGCTGCTCGGGGTGCTGCTGCGCGACGGGGAAAGCCTGCAAAGCAGCACCGGGCGCGCCGTCGATTTTGTCCATGACTGTGCGCAGTACACGTTGGCACAGGGGACACCGCCCATCGACGGCGTTCAGTTTGAATGTCTTCTTGGCCGTTTGGCTAAATAATAAAGGAAGGTAGTGTATTGATTTTATGTTGATTCTCGCCATCAATCTGGGTTCTACTTCAAGCAAGTACGCCGTATATCGCGACACCGAACCGGTCTTTATAGAGACAATTCGCCACCCTAAAGAGGAGCTGGCGGTTTTTCCCGATATTATCAGCCAGAAGGACTATCGCTGCAAAGCGGTGCTGGACGGCGTCCGGGAAAAAGGCGTCGATATCCATACGGTGGACGCCGTTGTGGCGCGCGGCGGGATCACCCGTCCGCTGCCGGGAGGCACGTTTGTGATTGACGAGGCTATGATCGAAGCGCTTCGCGACCCCCAGGCCGCCACACATGCTTCATCGCTGAGCGGCATCATTGCCTATGACATCGCATCGGATCTCAAAGTGCCCGTTTACACCGTCGACCCGGTCGTTACCGACGAGCTGGAGCCGCTGGCGCGCGTTTCCGGCTATGACGGCATCGAGCGTATTTCGATTTTCCACGCCCTCAACCAAAAGGCAGTGGCGCGCGCCGCCGCCAAAGAGCTTGGCAAAAAATATGAAGAACTCAACCTGATTGTCGCGCATATGGGCGGCGGCATCAGCGTGGGCGCGCACCGGAACGGCCGCGTTATCGACGTCAATAACTGCCTGGATGGCGACGGCCCCTTCTCGCCCGAGCGCGCCGGCAGCCTGCCGGTCGTTTCGCTGCTT
The DNA here is from genome assembly GCA_947427035.1 of uncultured Clostridium sp. Classification (GTDB taxonomy): domain Bacteria; phylum Bacillota; class Clostridia; order Oscillospirales; family Butyricicoccaceae; genus Ventrousia. Next base: position 53,646 of record CANEGK010000003.1, on the reverse strand, counting down.
GACATATGCTGCAGCGGCAAGTATACCCGCAAGGAACTGTATGATATGTTTGTGAAAAAGGGCGGGTTTTACTCTTATCTGGGCGTCAACGACGGCCGCAAGGCTGAAGAAATGGCGGCAGCCGGGGATGAAAAGGCCAATCTGGTGTTGGACGCTATGGCCTATCAGGTTGCCAAGGAAATCGGAGCCTGCGCCGCCGTTCTGTCGGGCAGGGTCGACGCCATCGTAATGACCGGCGGCCTGGCCTATAGCAAGCGCCTGACAGGCGCCATCGCCGATCGCGTTTCCTTTATTGCCCAAGTCATGCTTTTCCCGGGCGAAAACGAGATGCTGGCGCTGGTTGAGGGAGCGCTGCGCGCCCTGAAGGGCGAAGAAGAAGCCAAGCGGTTTTAAAGCAATCTCCGGCTTGTACATGACGGAAAGGCGGGTAGCGCATGGCAGCCGATAACATCCACAAAAAGCACCGGGAGCGGGTCAAGGCCCGCTTTCTGGCCGAGGGAATGGAAAACCTGCCGCCGCATAATGCCATGGAGCTGCTGCTCTTTTATGCCATTCCGCAGGGTGATGTCAACGCGCTGGCCCATCGCATCGTCGATCAGTTCGGCGGATTTGCGGCAACGATTGACGCGCCCTACGAGAAACTGCTGGAGGTCGAAGGGATCGGCCCGCACGCGGCGTTGCTGCTCAAACTGGTTCCGGCGGCCGCGCGGTATTATACGGCGGACAAGTGCCGGGATATCTGCCTGGACAGTATTGACAAAGCGGTTCGGTACTTTATTGATTTGTATCTGGGCATCAATGAAGAACAGGTCTATTTGACCTGTCTGGATGGCAAAAGCAAGGTGCTGTCCACCACACTGCTGCACCGCGGCAGCGTGAACGCCGTCGAAGTCAATGTGCGCAAGCTGGTAGAAACCGCACTGCGCTGCAATGCTGTCGGCGTTTTCATGGCACACAATCATCCGGGCGGCGTGGCGCTGCCTTCAGAAGAAGATCTGGCAACCACCCAGCGTATTTTGCAGGTGCTGGCGCCGCTGAAGATTGATTTGATCGATCACATCATTGTGGCGGACAATGACGCCGTTTCATTATCGGAATCCGGCTGTTTGCCGCTGCGGCGCTGAAAAAGAATGATTGACGGAAAAACGCCGGCCGCTGGCCGGTGTTTTTCTGACTCTGTAAAAACAGTCATGCGTTAAAAGCCGCAATGCGGGGAACGCTGAAAAGTGTTTGAAAAAATCTTGCGAAAGAACAACTGTTCTGATATACTGTATTCTGAGTTATCATGGAGGGGGAGCAACGATGCCTGATTTTAAGCTTGTCAGCGACTATAAGCCCGCGGGCGGACAGCCGCAGGCTATTGACGCGCTGGTGCGCGGCGTTGAGCTGGGAATGGAGGAGCAGACCATGCTGGGCGTCACCGGCGCCGGCAAAACCTTTGTCATGGCCAACGTCATCGAGCGAGTCAAAAAACCGACGCTGGTGCTGACGCACAACAAGACGCTGGCGGCGCAGCTCTGTTCAGAATTCCGCGAGTTTTTCCCCCATAACGCCGTTGAGTTTTTCGTGTCCTATTACGATTATTATCAGCCCGAAGCGTACATCCCTTCGACTGATACCTATATAGAAAAGGATTCTGATGTCAACAGCGAGCTGGACCGCCTGCGGCATTCGGCAACCTCGGCGCTGTTTGAGCGCCGCGATGTCATCATCGTCGCCAGCGTTTCCTGCATTTACTCGTTAGGCAACCCCATTGATTACGCCAAAATGGTGGTTTCGCTGCGCACGGGGCAGGAATACGATCGTGACGCCGTCTGCCGAAAGCTGGTAGAGATACAGTACGAGCGCAATGACATCAACTTCGAGCGCAATCGTTTCCGGGTCCGTGGCGATACCCTGGAAATCAGGCCGGCTTATACCGATGCGCTGGCCATACGGGTGGAGTTTTTCGGCGACGAGGTCGAGCGCATTTCAGAAATCAACCCGCTGACCGGCGCGGTGCAGCGCATTGTCAACCACACTGCGATCTATCCGGCCTCGCACTACGTGACGCCGAAGGACAAGCTGGAAGAAGCCCTTGTCGACATTGAACAGGAGATGGAGTCGCGCTGCCGCTGGTTTACCGAGAACGGCAAGTTGCTGGAAGCACAGCGTCTGCGCCAGCGCACCACATATGATATGGAAATGCTGCGTGAAATCGGGTTTTGCAGCGGCATTGAAAACTATTCCCGTGTGCTGTCGCGCCGTGAAGCCGGCTCGGCGCCCTTTACCCTGATGGACTACTTTCCAAAGGATTATCTGCTCTTTATCGACGAATCGCACGTCATGCTGCCGCAGGTGCGCGCCATGTATCACGGTGACCGCGCCCGCAAAGAAATGCTGGTTGATTACGGATTTCGCCTGCCTTCTGCCTTTGACAACCGCCCGCTGACCTTTCCCGAGTTTCAGGAGCGTGTCAATCAGGTCGTTTACGTCAGCGCTACGCCGGGGGAGTATGAGCGTGAGCGTTCGTCACAGTTGGTTGAGCAAATCATTCGCCCGACCGGCCTGCTTGACCCCGAAGTCGAGGTTCGGCCCATCGAAGGGCAGATTGACGACCTGACGGCGGAAATCCGTGCGCGGGAGAAGAAAAATCAGCGCGTTCTGGTGACGACGCTGACCAAGCGCATGGCCGAGGATTTAACCGACTTCCTGTCCGAGCGGGGCATCAAGGTGCGGTATATGCATCATGACATTGACACGATTGAGCGAATGCAGCTGCTGCGCGATTTGCGCCTGGGTGAATATCAGGTTCTGGTCGGCATCAACCTGCTGCGCGAAGGGCTGGACTTACCCGAGGTATCGTTGGTTGCCATTTTGGACGCCGATAAAGAGGGCTTTCTGCGAAGCCAGACATCGCTTATTCAGACTATCGGCCGTGCGGCGCGCAATGCCGAGGGGCGGGTCATTATGTACGCTGACACCGTCACACCGTCGATGAAAGCGGCCATCGACGAAACAAACCGGCGCCGCGACATTCAAAATGCTTTTAACCAGGAGCACGGCATTGTGCCCAAGACGGTCTATAAGGGCGTGCGCGACATCATTGAGATCTCGCAGGATACGGCTCGGCTTCCGGCTGAAAGCCAGCAGAAAATGTCGGTGGCGGCGCGCAAAGCCGCTATTCAGCGCCTGGAAAAGGAAATGCGGGAAGCTTCAAAAATGTTGGAATTCGAATATGCCGCCGTTTTGCGCGACCGCATTAAGGAAATGCGCGCCGAGCTGGAAAAGCAGGAAAAAAAGCAAAAATAATCTCACCGTGGAGGATCTAGTGCAATGCAGGATAAAATTGTGGTCAAAGGGGCGCGCGAGCACAACCTGAAAGATATCGATGTAGAAATCAAGCGCGACACTTTGACCGTCGTTACAGGCATTTCGGGCTCCGGCAAGAGTTCGCTGGCCTTTGACACCATTTATGCCGAGGGACAGCGGCGCTATGTGGAATCACTGTCTTCTTATGCCCGCATGTTTTTGGGGCAAATGGAAAAGCCGGACGTCGATTATATCGAGGGCCTTTCGCCCGCCATTTCCATCGATCAGAAGACGACGAGCAAAAACCCGCGTTCTACGGTGGGAACCGTGACGGAAATTTACGATTATCTGCGTTTGCTGTGGGCGCGCATCGGCATACCGCACTGCCCCAAATGCGGCAAGGAAATCAAACAGCAGAGTATTGATCAGATCATCGATCAGCTGATGGCCTTGGAGCCGGGGACGCGGCTGCAAATCCTCGCGCCGGTCATCCGCGCGCGCAAAGGCGAATACCAGAAGGTGTTTGAGGATGCGCGCCGCAGCGGGTATGTCCGTGTGCGCGTCGACGGCAGTGTGTACGACCTTTCGGAAGAAATCAAGCTGGAAAAAAACAAAAAGCACACCATAGAAATTATTGTCGATCGCTTGGTCGTCAAGTCTGAAGCACGGCAGCGCCTGACAGACTCGGTGGAGACGGCCTCGTCGCTGGCCGGCGGGCTGGTGGTCGCCGATATGATGGATAAAGGCGAGCTGACCTTCTCGCAGAATTACGCCTGCCCGGACTGCGGTATTTCCATCGAAGAGCTGACGCCGCGCATGTTTTCCTTCAACAACCCCTATGGCGCCTGCCCGACCTGTACGGGTCTGGGAATGCAGCTGAAAATCGATCCGGATCGCGTCATTCCCAACACCAAGCTGTCCATTTTGCAGGGGGCTGTCAAAGCGTCGGGCTTTTCGGTGGAAGAAGGCAGCATAGGCCGGATGTATTTTGACGCGCTGTCCCAGAAATACGGGTTTTCGCTGACAACGCCGGTCGGCGAGCTGCCCAAAGAGGCAATCGACCTTATTTTGTACGGAACCAAAGGCGAAAAGCTCAAGCTGCACTGGAAGCGCGAGGGTGGCGGAGGAACTTACGAGCAAGCGTTTGAAGGGGTGATCGGCAACCTGGAGCGCCGTTATAAAGAGACGACCAGTGAGTATATGCGCGCTGAAATTGAGGAATGCATGAGCCCTATTCCCTGCCCAGACTGCAAGGGGAAACGGCTGAAAAAAGAGGTGCTCGCCGTCACGGTCGGCGGGCTGTCCATCGCACAGTTTTCCGATTTTACGGTGACCGAGGCGTTGGAGTTTATGAACGCACTGGAGCCTGGGCTGAGCGAGAAAGAGTCCATGATAGCCCACCAAATCCTCAAAGAAATCCGTGCGCGCCTGGGCTTTTTGCAAAGCGTGGGATTGGAATATCTGACGCTGTCGCGTTCGTCGGGAACGTTGTCGGGCGGCGAAAGCCAGCGCATTCGTCTGGCGACGCAAATTGGATCACAGCTGATGGGCGTTTTGTATATTCTGGACGAGCCGTCCATCGGGCTGCACCAGCGTGACAACCACAAGCTGCTGGAAACCCTCAAGCGTCTGCGCGATCTGGGCAATACATTGATTGTAGTCGAACACGACGAAGAAACCATGCTGGAAGCTGACGACATCATCGATGTCGGCCCGGGCGCCGGCATTCACGGCGGGCACATCATGGCACAGGGCACGGCGCAGGAAATTATGAAATGCCCCCAATCTTTAACCGGTCAATACTTGTCGGGAGCCAAGAAAATTGAAATACCCGCGCAGCGACGGACAGGTAGCGGCAACCGTCTGGTCATCCGCGGCGCAAGGGAGAACAACCTGAAAAACGTCGATGCATCCATTCCGCTGGGCACATTGACATGCATCACCGGGGTGTCGGGATCGGGAAAAAGCTCGCTCATCAACGAGGTTTTGTACAAGCGGCTGGCAGCCGATCTGAATGGGGCGCGCACCCGCGCGGGCGCGCACGACGACATTGAGGGCCTGGAATTTCTGGACAAGGTGATCAATATTGACCAGTCGCCGATTGGCCGCACTCCGCGTTCCAACCCGGCGACCTATACGGGAGTATTCGGCGACATCCGCGAAATCTTCGCCAAGACGCAGGATGCCCGCGCTCGTGGCTACGGCCCGGGGCGCTTTTCCTTCAACGTGCGGGGCGGCCGTTGCGAATCATGCTCGGGCGACGGCCTGCTCAAGATAGAGATGCATTTTCTGCCCGATATCTATGTGCCCTGTGACGTCTGCAAGGGGCAGCGGTACAACCGCGAAACCCTGGAAGTGCGGTATAAAGGGAAAAACATTCATGAAGTGCTGGAAATGACGGTGGAGGAGGCGCTGGAATTTTTCGAAAACGTGCCGCGGGTGCGCAAAAAGCTGCAAACGCTGTATGATGTCGGCCTGAGCTATGTCAAACTGGGACAGCCGTCGACGACTCTGTCCGGCGGCGAGGCGCAGCGCGTCAAGCTGGCGACCGAGCTGGCGCGGCGCGCCACCGGCCGCACCATTTATATTCTGGACGAACCTACGACGGGGCTTCATATGTATGACGTGCACAAGCTCATCGACGTTTTGCAGGCGCTGGTCGAAGCGGGCAACAGTGTCGTCGTCATCGAGCACAACCTGGACGTTATCAAAACGGCCGATTATATCATCGACCTGGGACCGGAAGGCGGAAACCGCGGCGGCACCATTGTGGCGCAGGGGACGCCTGAACAGGTCGCCGGGGTGGAAGCATCATATACCGGCCAATATCTTAAAAAGATTTTGAACAATGGAAAATAGCCTTTTCAAAACCCTGATTTTGGTTTAAAATAGAATAGAAACATAATGAGCAGGAGGCAGAGATGGATACTCCTAAGTTTAAGCGTGTGCTGCTGAAAATCAGCGGTGAAGCCCTTGCGGGCGACAAAAAAATCGGGTTGGATTTCGACGTGGTCGACAGTGTGGCCAAGGCTATCAAGGAATGTGTCAGGCTCGGCGTGCAAATCGGCGTTGTTGTCGGGGGCGGAAATTTCTGGCGCGGTGTTAAAGATGGCGGCGGGCGTATGGAAAGGACGCGCGCCGATCACATGGGAATGCTGGCGACCACCATCAATGCGCTGGCGCTGGCCGACGTGCTGGAGAACAACGAGGTTGAAGTGCGTGTGCAGACCGGCATTGACATGAACAAAATTGCAGAACCGTACATCCGGCTCAAAGCTATTTCGCATTTGGAAAAGGGAAAGGTTGTCATTTTTGCCTGCGGCACAGGCAACCCGTTCTTTTCAACCGACACAGCAGCCGCTCTGCGCGCAGCGGAAATCGGCGCCGACATCATTTTGCTGGCCAAAAACATCGACGGCGTCTATGACGCCGACCCCAACAAGGTCAAAACGGCCCGCCGTTTGGAAAACATCACTTATTCAGAAATGCTCAGCCGCGGTCTGGCCGTCATGGACTCCACAGCGACAACCCTGTCCATGGACAACAACATCCCCGTACTCGTTTTTGCGCTGAAGGACCCGTCCAACATCTGCCGCGCCGTCATGGGCGAGCGCATAGGCTCGTACATCGGCACTGGGCGCGAATAATTCATTATTGGAGGAATCATCATGAATCAGCTTTGCACCCCTTATCAGGAAAAGATGCAGAAGACCCTTGATGTTCTCAAGCATGAGCTTTCCACGATCCGCGCCGGCCGCGCCAATCCGAACGTGCTGGACAAGCTGTCCGTTGAATATTTTGGTTCCAGTATGCCGGTCAATCAGCTGGCGTCGGTTTCGTCGCCCGAACCGCGTGTGCTTGCCATTCAGCCGTGGGATGCCGGCGCGCTCAAGAGCATTGAAAAAGCCATCCAAGCCTCGGACATCGGCATCAATCCGCAAAATGACGGCAAGGTGATCCGGCTCGTGTTTCCGCAGCTGACCGAGGAACGCCGTAAGGATTTGAGCAAAGGCGTCCGCAAGCAGGGCGAAGACGGAAAGGTCGCTATGCGCAATATTCGCCGCGACGCCATTGACAAGTTCAAGGATATGAAGAAAAAGTCGGACATTACGGAAGACGACCTCAAGATGTTGGAAAAGGAAATGCAGGACCTGACGGATAAGTTCTGCAAAGACTGCGACGCAGAAATAGCGCGCAAGGAAAAAGAGCTTCTTGAAATCTGATCATGTGTTTGAGGCGGCGGGTCATCGCCGCCTCAAACTATGAATACCGTGGAAAGGGTTTTGAAAATGGCCTGGTTTTCAAAAAAACAGCGGGCGGCAGAGATCGATCCCAACAATATTCCGCGCCATGTCGCCATTATTATGGACGGCAACGGCCGATGGGCGCAAAAGCGGGGGCTGCCGCGTACTGCGGGGCATTCGGCGGGCAGCGAGACCTTTCGGAACACGGCCGACACGCTGGCCCGGCTGGGTGTTGAGGTGTTGACGGTTTACGCCTTTTCCACCGAAAATTGGAAACGCCCGGCTGACGAAGTGTCGGCCATTATGGGCCTTTTGGAAAAGTATCTGCACGAAGCCATTCGAGATATGCAGAAAAAAAACATACGGCTGTACTTTTTTGGCGATCTGTCCCCGCTCAGCGCCAAATTGCGCGATTTGATTGCCGAGACAGAGAAACTGTCGGAGACGACGAGCGGAATGCGTGTCAATGTCTGTCTGAATTACGGCGGGCGGGACGAGCTGGTCCGTGCGTGCCGTCTGCTGGCCGAAGAGTGTGAGCAGGGCAGCCTGCGCGCTGCGGATATTTCCGCGGAAATGCTGGAAAGCCGGCTGTATTCGGCCGGCGTGCCCGACCCTGATTTGCTGATTCGCCCCGGCGGGGAATATCGGTTTTCCAATTTCCTGCTGTGGCAGCTGGCCTATACCGAGTTTGTCTTTACCGATGTGCTTTGGCCTGATTTTAATGAAGCTGTACTCAAAGCGGCGATTGCAGAATATCAGCGGCGAAAACGCCGTTACGGGGGAATAGAATGAAAACAAGAGTCATTACCGCCATTGTGGCCATCGCCATTTTTATTGTTGTCATTTATGTTCTGCCGCCCTTTGCTGCGGTGGCGGCTTTTTGCGCGCTGTGCGCGATTGCGGCTTATGAGCTGCTCGGGGCGACCGGCGCGTTAAAGGGGCATCCGCTTTTATGGGTGTCGTGCGCCTTTGCCTTTTTTGTGCCGCTGTTTACCTGCTACGGCGGTGAAGGCGCGATTTTGGCCGGCGTTTACGCCTATGCCTGCATCAGCTTCCTTTGGGCTATCTTTGACTATAAACGGCTCGGCTTCTCACAGGTGGCCGAAGGCTTTTTGGGCGCATTTGTCATCCCGTTTCTGCTGTCATCCATCATCCGCATCATGATCTCCTGTGACCTGGGGCGGCAATACATTCTCATGCCTTTTCTGGCGGCCTGGTGCAGCGACAGCGCCGCTTACATAACGGGACGGTGCTGCGGCAAGCACAAGCTGGCGCCGCATGTCAGTCCGAAAAAAACCATCGAAGGGGCGATCGGCGGCCTGGCCGGCGGAGCGCTGGGCATGGTGCTTTTTGGCCTGGCGATGCATCATTTTTATAACGCGGCCCCCAATTACTGGCTGCTGGCGCTGGCCGGCGGCGTAGGCGCGGCGGCCGGGCAATGCGGCGATTTGGCCATGTCGCTCATCAAACGCAACTGCGGGATCAAAGACTACGGAAAGCTGTTTCCCGGACACGGCGGCGTGCTTGACCGATTCGACAGTGTTCTTTTTACGGCCCCGCTTTTTGAAATATTGCTGGCCTTCACCGGCATACTATAATCTGAAAGCGAAAAGGTGGGCATATGAAAACGGTTTCCATCATCGGCTCAACGGGCTCTATCGGTGTGCAGGCGCTGGACGTCGTCCGCGAACTCGGCCTGTCGGTCTGCGCACTGGCGGCCGGCCGCGACGTCAAAAGCATGGAAAAACAGGCGCGCGCTTTTGCGCCGCAATGCGTTGCACTGGCAGATGAGCAGGCGGCGGCAAACCTCAAGTGTGCGCTGGCGGACACGCCTATCCGGGTTTTGGCCGGGCAGGACGGCGTGTGTGAAGCGGCCTCGTTTGCCGCTGCGGATATCGTGCTCAATGCTGCGGTGGGCATTGCCGGCCTGCGACCAACACTGGCGGCTATAGAAGCGGGAAAGACGCTGGCGCTGGCCAACAAAGAGTCATTGGTGTGCGGCGGCGCGCTGGTTACTGAGCGGGCACGGTGCAATGGGGTAGACATTCTGCCTGTCGACTCCGAGCATTCCGCCATTTTTCAGGCGCTTTGCTGCGGTAGAAAGACCGAGGTGGAGCGGCTGATTTTGACGGCGTCAGGCGGCCCTTTTTTTGGAAAGACGGAGAGTGAACTGCGCGGCGTCACGCCCGAGCAGGCGCTTCGGCACCCGAGCTGGGACATGGGGGCGAAAATAACCATCGATTCTTCGACCATGATGAACAAGGGCTTTGAGGTGATGGAGGCGCATTGGTTATTCGGCGTGCCGGCCGGGAAAATCGATGTGGCCGTCCACCGTGAAAGCATTGTGCATTCCATGGTGGAATTCTGCGACGGCACGGTTGCCGCCATCTGTTCGCCGCCCGACATGCGCCTGCCCATCCAGCTGGCCTTTACCTGGCCGGAACGCCAGCCTTCTGCACGCAAACGAATCGACTTTACAAAACCGATGAGCTGGACGTTTTATCCGCCCGATCGCGAAAATTTTCCGGCGTTGGCGCTGTGCGAAGAGGTGCTGCGGCGCGGCGGGAACCTGGGGGCGGTGCTCAACGGCGCCAATGAAGAAGCCGTTGCGCTCTTTTTGCAGAAACGCATCGGGTACTGTGATATTGCCCGTTTGGCGCGTGCGGCGACAGAGGCCGCGGCCTGGATGGAAAAGCCGCAGCTAGAGGATATTTTGGAGAGCGATCGCTGGGCGCGCGCTTTTGTGCGCGCAGCGGTACAGTGTGGATAAGGCGGTTAAAACATGAGTATTGTCATTGCGATTTTAATTTTTGGCCTGATTGTGCTGCTGCACGAGCTGGGGCATTTTACCGTCGCCAAGCTGACGGGCGTCACGGTATACCAGTTTTCCATCGGGTTTGGGCCGGCTATTTTCAAAAAGCAGGTGGGCGAGACGGTGTATGCCATCCGCTGTATTCCGCTGGGCGGCTATGTCGCCATGAAGGGCGAGGACAGCACGGTGATCGAAACGCCGGCCGGCCATGAGCCGGAAGAAAACCCCGACGACACCGAAGGCAGTTTTTTGCACGCCAAATGGTGGAAGCGTTTCTGCATCAGCGCCGCAGGCTCGGTGATGAACCTTATCAGCGCGCTGGTCATTTTGCTGCTCGTCATGCTTCCCACAGAAGCTGTGCTGGTGCCCGAAATCACCAGTTTTATGGACGGCTTCCAATGGTCGGGGCAGGACGGGCTGCAGGAAGGCGACGAGATCCTCAAAATCAACGGCTTTCACATTTTTGTTTACAGCGACGTGGTCAATGCGCTCGAGTTGGGACAGGGAAAGCCCTATACCGTCGTCGTGCGGCGCGGCGGGGAAAAAGTGACGCTTGACAATTTGATGCTGACCAAAGATATTCCGGATGAAAACAGCGGCGGACAGCTCAAGTTCGGCCTGATTTTTGGGGCGGAAGCCCTGTCGGTGCCGCAGCGTCTGGGCACTGCATGGAACAGCTGCCTCAGCTTTGTGCAGACGGCGTATAAAAGCATTGGAATGCTCCTTTCCGGTCAGGTCAGCGCGGACAACATGATGGGGACAGTCGGCATTACAAACGAGCTGTCCGAGCGCGTCAAAAGCTCGTGGGGCGACGTCTGGTATTTTGTCGCCTTTCTGTCGGTCAACCTGGCCGTTGTCAACCTGCTGCCCATCCCCGGGCTGGACGGCGGCAAACTGCTGTTTTTGTTCATCGAGCTGCTGCGCGGCAAGCCCATTAAGCCGGAGCACGAGGGCGCCGTGCAGCTGGTCGGTATGCTGCTCATTTTGGGCCTGTTTGTTTTTGTCACTTACCACGATATTGTCAATCTGTTTACCAGAGCGGGAGCGTGAATATGAAAACCAGATCAATCAACGTGGGCGGCGTTCTCATCGGGGGCGGAGCGCCCCTTGTCATCCAGTCGATGTGCAATACGGACACCCGCGATGTTGAAAGCTCTTTGTCGCAGATCAAAGCAATGAAGGAAAATGGGTGCCATGTGGTTCGGCTTGCCGTCCCGGATTGGGAAGCGGCCGAGGCCATAGGCCGGATCGTCCGGCGATCTCCGCTGCCAGTTGTCGCCGATATTCATTTTGACTATCGTCTGGCGCTGGAATGCTGCCGGCAGGGCGTTCACAAAATCCGTATCAACCCGGGCAATATCGGCGGCCGCGATCGCGTCAAAGCAGTGGCCGACGCCTGCAAAGAGCGGGGAATTCCCATCCGCGTCGGCGTCAACGGCGGTTCGGTGGACCGCGATTTGCGTGAAAAGCTGGGCGTGACGCCCGAAGCTCTGTGTCAGAGCGCACAGCGCAACATCGCCATGCTGGAAGATTGCGGGTTTGGGGATATCTGTGTATCCATCAAGGCATCCAGCGTCTTTAAAACCATTGAGGCCTATCGCCGGATGCATGAGCGATGCGATTACCCCCTGCATCTCGGCGTTACAGAGGCCGGAACGGCCCATATGGGTACACTGAAATCGGCGGCCGCCTTTGGGGCGCTGCTGGCAGACGGTATCGGCGACACGCTGCGCGTATCCTTGACGGCTAATCCTGTACAGGAAGTTGTCGCTGCGCGCGAAATTTTAAAGGCGCTCGACTTACATACCGGCGGGGTCACCGTTATTTCATGCCCAACCTGCGGGAGGACGCAGGTGGATTTAATTCCGCTGGCCGAGCGCATCGAGCGCCGGCTGGCCGGCGTACAGACCCGCCTGACGGTGGCCGTTATGGGCTGCGTTGTCAACGGTCCCGGCGAAGCGCGCGAGGCCGACCTGGGCATCGCAGGCGGCCGGGGCGAAGGGCTTTTGTTCCGCAAAGGCGAAATTTTGCGCAAGGTGCCGGAAGACCAGCTGTTTGAAGCGCTGATTGACGAGGTGCGAAAGATGACGGGAGAAGCAATATGAGTGAGGTCACGCTGGGCGGGCTGCTTCCGCGTGCGGCAACGGCGGACAGGCTGTGGCAGTCCTGCGTGCTCGGTTGTGCCGTCGACGAGGAGAGCTGCGCGCTGTCGGTGCGAATTCAGTCGGACGCGCTGTTTTCCGAGCAGGAACTGACAGAAGCGTCCTGCGCCATTTGTACGGCCTACGCGCTGGAGCAGGCTGCGCTTGTGCCCAGCTATGCGCTTCGCGAGCTGGACGGCGCGGCGCTGGAGTATGTCCGCGCGCAGCTGGCGGCGCGCTACCCCTCTCTGGCACTTGCTTTTGAAGGGGCGGAAATGTGCGCCGACGGCAATGCGTTGATTTTCTGCGTGGAGATTGACTGGCAGTTCCGGGTTGAAGCGCTTAAAACAGAGCTGACGGCCGTTGTACAGCAGTTGACCGGTCTGCCAGTGCGTATGGAAATACAAACGATGGGGGACGGCGGCAGCTATGAGCAGCGCAAAGAGGCCGAGCTCAAACGTCTGAATGAAGAGTGGACCCGCAGTCAGCAGGCCGCGCCCCAGCATGTCCCGGAAAAATCAAAGCCGCGCAGCTTTGAACGAAAAAAAAGCGCCCCGGCTGAAAAATTCACTCCGCCGGCCGGCGACGATGAGATCATTTACGGCCGCCCGGTTGCGCGCACCCAGATCCCTTTGTCGGAAATTGCCGTTGATACCGGCAAAACAACAGTGAGCGGAGATATTTTTTATAAAGACGTCCGCAAGCTGGGCGGAAAAGGAAAAACAGTGGTCACCGTCGATATTTATGACGGGACCGGCTCGCTGCGCGTGACAAAGGTGCTGCCCGACGAAGAAGCGGCCCCGCTGGACAAAGCGCTGAAAGTGGGGATGCGTGTCATCGTACAGGGCGTGGCCAGCTTTAACCAGTTTGAAAAGGACGTCATTCTGACCCCTTCCTGCATTTTGAAGGGGAAGAAAAAGCTGCGCTCTGACAATGCGCAGCAAAAGCGTGTCGAACTGCATCTGCACACCAATATGTCTTCGATGGACGGTATTGGGGATGCGGGCGCCGCATTGAAGCTGGCCGCATCGATGGGTCACACGGCCATGGCGGTCACCGATCACGGGGTTGCGCAGGCCTATCCCGACGCCATGAAAGCGGCCAAAGCTTTGAAAAAAGACGGAAAAGAGATCAAGGTGCTCTACGGCGTCGAAGCATATTGTACCGACGACCTGCAGAAGGGCGGCGCGGTAAAAGGACATACCGACGCGGCACTGGACGGCGAAATTATTGTATTTGACTTGGAAACAACCGGTCTCAAGCCATCCGAATGCGAAATTATCGAAGTCGCCGCCCTGCTGGTGCGGGGGGGCGAAATTGCCGACAGCTTTCATACGCACGTCAAGCCGCAGGGCGTTATTTCCGCTGAAATCACCGGCCTGACCGGCATTACAAACGAAATGGTGCAAAACTCCCCCGCCATAGAAGAGGTGCTGCCCGACTTTCTGGCCTTCTGCGGCGAACGGCCCCTGTGCGCGCACAACGCGGATTTTGACATTTCATTTATCCGTGCGGCCTGTGAAAAAATGGGGATCGAGCGCAGCTTCTGTTCAATCGACACCGTCGAGCTGTCGCGCGCGCTGCTGCCCGAGCTGAAAAAGCACAAGCTCAACATTGTGGCCGAGCATTTCGGCTTTACTTTTGAACATCATCGGGCCGATGCTGATACCGAGGTGCTGGCGAAAATTTTCTTCCGTCTTTGCGAAAAATTGGAACAGCACGGCGTGCGGAAGGTCAGCGAAATCAACGACGCGCTGGCCGTCATCCGCGATGGAAACGGAGCGAAGCAAAAGCGCGAAAAAACCTGGCACACCATCATTCTGGTGCGCAATATGGCCGGTCTGCGCACCTTGTACGAGTTGATTTCGCTCGCACACCTGCAATATTTCAAAAAGGTGCCCATTATTCCGCTCAGCCTTTTGCTGGAACGGCGTGAAAATCTGATCATCGGTTCGGCGTGCGAGGCCGGCCAGTTGTTTCGCGCAGTGGTCGACGGCAAGCCGTGGAGCGATCTGATCAAGCTGGCGCGGCGATATGACTTTTTGGAAATTCAGCCCATTGGCAACAACCGGTTCATGCTGCAAAACGGCCTGGCGCGCGACGAAGAGCAGCTGCGCGACTTTAACCGCACCATTCTGCGCTTGGGTGATTCTTTGGGCATTCCGGTCTGTGCGACGGGCGACGTGCATTTTCTGGAGCCGGGCGATGCGATTTTTCGTGAAATTCTGATGGCGGGAAAGGGATTTGAAGACGCTTCCAACCAGCCGCCGCTTTATTTTAAGACGACCGACGAAATGCTGGAGGAGTTTTCGTATCTGGGGCCGGAGCGCGCCTTTGAGGTCGTTGTTGCCAACCCCAACAAAATTGCGGCGTTGTGCGACGAGATTCAGCCGGTTCCGGACGGCACCTATCCGCCGTCGGTTGAAAACTCGGCGGAGGAAATTGAGGGGATGTCTCGCAGACGCGCAACCGAGCTATACGGCGACGAGCTGCCCGCTATCGTTGCCGATCGGCTGGAACAGGAATTAGGCTCTATCATCAAGCACGGCTTTGACGTCATGTATATCATCGCGCAGAAGCTGGTGGCCAAATCGCTGGCCGCCGGTTATCTGGTCGGTTCGCGCGGTTCGGTCGGCTCGTCGTTTGTCGCCTACCTGACCGGTATTACCGAGGTCAACGCCCTGCAGCCGCACTATCGCTGCCCCGACTGCCGGTATTCCGAGTTTTACGAGGGGGTCGAATACGCAACCGGCGTCGATATGCCGGACAAGGAATGTCCACGCTGCGGCGCAAAAATGGTCAAAGACGGATTTAATATTCCTTTTGCCACCTTTTTGGGGTTTGAGGGGGACAAGGCGCCCGATATTGACCTGAACTTTTCGGGTGAGTATCAGCTACAGGCCCACCGCGACACCATTGAGTTGTTTGGCGAGGGGAATGTCTATAAAGCGGGAACCATAGGCACGGTCAAAGAAAAAACGGCTTACGGCTTTGTAAAGAAATATTTGGAAGAGCGCGGAAGGGCGGCGGGAAATGCCGAGATCAACCGGCTGGTACAGGGCTGCACCGGAATTAAGCGCACCACGGGACAGCACCCGGGCGGCCTGATTGTCGTACCGCAGGGGAGAAGCATTTATGAGTTCTGCCCTGTACAGCACCCGGCTGACGATCCCAATTCCGATATCATCACCACGCACTTCGATTATCACTCGATCCATGATAATCTGCTCAAGCTCGATCTGCTGGGGCACGACGATCCGACCATGATTCGCAAACTGCACGATCTGTCGGGCTTTGACCCGCGGCAGGTGCCGCTCGACGATAAAGAAACCATGAAGCTGTTTACCTCGCTCGAGCCGCTTCACATTGAAGGCGACGATATTCTGGGGCATTTCAGCGGCGCGGCTGCCATTCCCGAATTTGGCACCCGCTTTGTGCGCGGTATGCTGGAAGACACCAAACCGACGACCTTTGACGAGCTTTTGCGCATATCCGGCCTGTCGCACGGCACTGATGTATGGCTCAACAACGCCAAGGACGTCGTTACCTCGGGCCTGGGAACGCTGAAGGATGTCATTTGCGTCCGCGATGACATCACCATCAAGCTGATGCAGATGGGCCTGGCGCCCAAGCTGTCCTTTACCATTTCAGAAAGCGTCCGAAAGGGGAAGGGGCTCAAGCCCGAGTGGGAAGAGGAGATGCGCGCGCACAATCTGCCCGAATGGTACATCGGCTCGTGCAAAAAAATTCAGTATATGTTCCCGCGTGCCCACGCCGTCGCTTATGTGATGATGGCGTATCGTATCGCATGGTTTAAGGTCCATCGGCCTTTGGAGTTTTACAGCGCTTATTTTTCCATCCGCGCCGGCGCATTTGACGCCGAGCTGATGACGCGGGGCGATGCGGCGATCACCGAAAAATATTATGCGCTCAAGCGACAGGACAAGCGTTCGGCTGTCGAAGAGGACATGATGGTAACGCTGGAAATCTGCCATGAGTTTTACAAGCGGGGCTTTGCCTTTGCGCCGCTCGATATTTACCGAAGCGATGTCAGCGGATTTCATATTGAGGGCAATACCCTGATTCCGCCGCTGACTTCGCTGCCGGGCGTGGGAGAGGCCGCGGCCCAAAGTATTGTCGACGAGCGGGAAAAAGGGGCTTTTATGTCTATGGAAGACATGATTCTGCGCTGCGACAAGTGCAGCCGTGCTGTCGCTGAAACGCTGGAGCGCGTCGGGGCGCTGGGGAGCCTGCCCAAAAGCAACCAGCTTGATTTATTTGACGCGCTGGGGCTTTAGAACAATATACCGCAGGGCTTGCAGCAGCTTTTGCGAGAAAACTGACACCCGCTGAAAAGAAGCTGTTTTTCGGCGGGTGTTGTTCAAAAGCACGGGGGAATTGCAATGGACGCAAAAAAGCAAAAGCAATTTGCCGTTTTGTCCATGACGGGTTTTATTGCCCTGTGGGCCGTTGTAACGGACGCCTGGAATTACAGCGCGATTCTCTTTTCGGCCCGTATTCCTGAACTCTGCAAATATCTGTACGGTTATCTCAGCAGAATTGTCTGGATGCTCCCGGCATTTCTCCTGATTCGCAGGTTTGATAAGAGCTTGTTCTGGAGCAGAAAGCAATTATTCTCAAAGCTAAAAGCAGAGCCGGTATTTATGGCATTTATCGGGTTCACGACAATATATGCTTTCATATCCATGGGAATAAGCCATCATTCCTGGCACATTACAGGTGAAAACCTTCTGTTTTTGACAATCAAGCTTCTGATAGTCGGAATCGGCGAAGAAACGGTATTTCGCGGCTGGGGATATAACCTTTTGAAGAAAGCACATTCCAATTTGGTTTCGCTGCTCCTATCGGCTTTCCTATTTGCAGCTCTTCATTGGCCGGCTTATTTTATCAAGTGGTTTTTGTATAGCCAGTTCAACTGGTTGGGAATCGTGACGCAAAGCCTGTCGGTGTGGTTTTGTGGGCTGCTGTTCGGAGCGATGCTTAACAGGAGCGGGGCTTTATGGAACGCCATTGCTGCGCATTTTTATTACGACTGGATGTTGGAAGTGTTTGCATAGGACAGGCAGTCCGAATAAGTTCCGGCGTATATCCAGATTACAGATTTTGTATGAAGCGCCGCGGGCATCCGCGGCGTTTTTATCATTCAAAAATACTCTTGACAAATTGAGTATAGTGTATATAATGTATATATACAATTTGGTGGGTGATGACGTGGAAATATTGATCAGCAACAGCAGCGGCGTTCCGATCTACGAGCAGATAACCCGGCAGATCAAGGGCCTGATCGCACGGGGAGAATTGCGCGAGGGCGAGGCCCTGCCCTCAATGCGTCTGTTGGCCAAGGAGCTGCGGATCTCTGTCATTACCACCAAGCGCGCTTACGAGGAACTGGAGCGGGAAGGCTACATTGAAACGGTGATGGGAAAGGGAAGCTTTGTCACGCCGCGGAATCTGGAGCTTGCCCGCGAGGACACTTTGCGGCGTGTGGAGGAAAAGCTTGGAGAAGCATTGGAAATCGCCCGGCAGGGCGGCGTTGCCTTTGAAGAGCTTGTCGAGATATTGACCATTCTGCATGGAGATGAATGATATGGAAAACGCGATAGAAGTCAAAGGGCTGTGTAAGGACTACGGTTCGTTTCAGCTGGACAATGTCAGCTTTACGCTGCCGCGCGGCTCGATTATGGGGCTGATTGGCGAAAACGGCGCGGGGAAATCGACGACGATCAAAGCCATTTTGAACCTGATACGCCGGGACAGCGGCGAGATTGCCGTGCTGGGCATGAATAACGTGCGCGACGAGCAGGCCCTGAAAGAACATGTCGGCGTTGTGCTGGATGAGAGCACCTTTCACGACATTCTGACAGCGGCCGACGTCAACAAAATTCTTTCCCGCGTTTATAAAAACTGGGACAGCAATCTGTTTAAGCAATTCCTGGCCCAGTTCGAGCTGCCGGAAAAGAAAATCGTCAAAGGTTTTTCAAAAGGAATGAAAATGAAGCTGTCGATTGCGGCGGCGCTGAGCGTCAGGCCGCAGCTGCTCATTCTGGACGAGGCAACAGCCGGTCTGGACCCTGTGGTGCGCAGCGAAATCCTGGATGTATTTCTTGACTTTATTCAGGACGAAAGCCATGCGATTTTAATTTCGTCGCATATCACCAGCGATTTGGAAAAAATCGCCGACTATGTCACTTACATGCACAAAGGGCGGGTCGTGGTGTCCGGTGCAAAAGATGAATTGCTTGAAAGTTACGGAAGGGTAGCCTGCACGGCCGAGCAGCTGAGCAAAATCGACAAGGATTATCTCGTCGGCTGCCGCAAAAACCACTTTGGCTGCGAAGCTTTGGTCAAAGACCGCAAAGAGCTGGGACTGCTGATGCCGGAGTTGTCCATTGATCCGGCGACGCTGGAGGAAATTATGGTCTATACCGTCAGGGGGGACGAAGAATGAGCGGAATTGTATTGAAAGATTTATTGGTGCTGCGCAAGCAGGGAAAATCGTATGCCATGATCATCGGCATTTATGCGCTGATGTCGCTGGCCGGGATCTTTGACTATACCATGCTGTCATCCATGGCAGTAGTCATTGTCATGATGCTGCCCATCACTTCTTTCAGCTATGACGAGCTGGCGCGCTGGGATAAGTATGCCGCTTCCACCCCGGCCGGACGGCGGGGAGTGGTACAGGCCAAATATGTCACGACCTTCATCATTTCGGGACTGGTTGGCCTGATTTGTCTGGCGGTCGACGGGGTGATGGCGCTGATAACCCCCGAGGCCGATTTCAAGGTTCTGGTCTTGACGCTGCTTGCCAGCCTGGCGGCCGGATTTCTGATCAATGCCATTGTATTGCCGCTGATGTTCAAATACGGCGCTGAAAAAAGCCGGGCAATCCTTGTCGGCGTGATGGCAATCGGCCTGGGAGCAATGTTTGTATTGAGCCGGCTGCTGAAAAGTATGGGGCTTGTCAATCTGTCCGACGGAGTAGCGGTTTGCCTGGCGGCAGTGCTTGTCATTGGCGGACTGATTATATCGTATCTGCTTTCGCAAAAGATTTTTTCTCAAAAAGAACTGTAAAAAGACCGCGCCTTTGCAGAGCAAGGGCGCGGTTTTTGATTAAAAAGGGAATGTGCCGGTTATTCGGCCAGAATCTTTTTCAGGCGGGCAAAGCGCGGCACTCCGTTTTCCCAGGGGAAAGCGGGCTCGCCAGCGATCAGCGGCAGGACATAGGGCAAGAACTGATCGGAAACGGCGGTTCCGCCGTCGGTAATCCATTCCAGTGGGAATTTCTTTTCAGCGTTGGCTGTTGCAGTCAGATCAAACAGCTGAACCTCCGGCTGATATTGCGCGGCGCCGGGGCGGCGGACAATGCCGACCATTTTATCGCTCTGGCCGGCGACCGCTTCGCGCACCGCTTCGCGGCCGAGCAGCACCGCCTCGTCAATATCGGTCTGTGAAGCGCAGTGCGCGGCGCACCGCTGAAGCAGTGACAGTTCAATGGCGCGGGTCTTGACGCCCAGCTTTTCCTTGACGCGCGCAGCGACGGCGGCAGCGGCGCCGCCCATCTGCTTGTGGCCGAAGGCGTCGGTTTTGCCTTCGCCGGCATATTCGGCCAGAAAAACGCCGTCTTTGTCCTTGACGCCTTCGGAAAGCAGGATCATGCAGCCGCCTTTGGCGTCGCAGCAGCTTTTTATGCGGCCGATGCATTCGTCGAGATCAAAAGGCGCTTCAGGCAGGTAAATGAGATCGGGGCCGGCGCCAAAGTGGACGGCGATGTGTCCGGCAGCCGTCAGCCAGCCGGCGTTGCGGCCCATAGCTTCGATAATGGTGACCGAGCCGGTGTCGTAAACGTGCGCGTCGTGGTAAACCTCCATGCAGGATGTCGCGATATATTTGGCCGCGCTGCCGTAGCCGGGGCAGTGATCGATGCCGCACAGGTCGTTGTCAATGGTTTTGGGCACGCCGATGACACGGCATTCGTAATTTTGAGAGATCAGGTATTTGGAAATCTTATTGCAGGTATCCATCGAGTCATTGCCGCCGTTGTAGAAAAAGTAGCGGACATCGTGCTTGCGGAATACCTCGAGGATGCGGCGGTAATCGCTGTCGTCAACCTGCGCATCCTTGAGCTTGTACCGGCAGGAGCCCAGTGCCGAAGACGGGGTGTGCTGCAATAAGGCGAGCTCGCCAGGCTCTTCGAGCCCCATATCGTACAGGCGATCGCCCAGGACTCCCTTGATGCCGTGGCTCGCACCCAGGACGCGGGTGATACAGTCGGTTTTGAGCGCTTCGGACAAAACGCCGTAAGCGCTGGCGTTGATAACGGAAGTAGGGCCGCCGGATTGGCCGAAAATACAGGCGCCTTTCAGTTGCATCAGTTTTTCCTCCGGTTTAAATGAAATCTATGGATTTATTACCAGAATACCATACCGGCCGCTGAAAATCAATTGCAAGAGCTGAAGCTTCATGGTAAAATAAGCATATACCAACCAAACGGGGAGGGCTTATTATGCCATTGGTCACCACAAAGGAAATGTTTCGCAAAGCGTATGAGGGCGGTTATGCCATCGGCGCCTTTAACGTCAATAACATGGAAATCGTACAGGGCATTACAGAAGCGGCTGCCGCCGAACATTCGGCCGTCATTTTACAGGTTTCGGCCGGCGCGCGCAAATACGCCAAGCACAATTATCTGATAGGGCTGGTGACGGCTGCTGAAAAGGAAACCGGACTGCCCATTGCGCTGCATCTGGACCACGGCGAGGATTTTGAGATTTGCCGCAGCTGCGTCGACGGCGGCTTTACGTCGGTCATGATCGACGGCTCCAAGCACAGCTTTGAGGACAACATCGCGCTGACCCGCAAGGTCGTCGAATACGCGCATGCGCACGATGTCGTTGTCGAGGGCGAACTTGGCAAGCTGGCAGGGATTGAGGACGACGTCAACGTGTCCGACGCAGACGCGCAGTTTACCGATCCCGCGCAGGTGGAAGAGTTTGTGTCAAAGACCGGGGTCGACTCGCTGGCCATCGCCATCGGCACCAGCCACGGCGCTTATAAATTTAAACCCGGGCAGAAGCCGCGCCTGCGCTTTGACATTCTGGAAGCGATCCAGCGCCGTATCCCCGGCTTCCCCATTGTTCTGCACGGCGCGTCGTCGGTGCCGCAGCAGTACGTCGAACAGGTCAATCGGTACGGCGGGCAAATGCCCGACGCCATCGGCATTCCCGAAGAGATGCTGCGTCAGGCCGCTAAAATGGCTGTCTGCAAAATCAATATCGATTCGGATTTGCGCATTGCCATGACGGCGTCGGTGCGCAAGCATCTGGCCGAAAACCCGTCGCATTTTGATCCGCGCCAGTTTTTGGCCCCGGGACGCGACGCCATTCGCGATATTGTCAGCCATAAAATCAGAGACGTGCTGGGGTCTTCGAACAGCGCGGAATAGCACTAAAATCCAAATTGAAAAAATATTGCTGCCGGAATGCTTTCCGGCAGCTTTTTATGTTGTGCGCATGGCAGAAAATACGCTGACATGGCGCAATTTATCGCGAATGGCAGGTTCGTACACGAAAGAACGGCGAGGATGTGGAAAGAATAGCAGCGTAGGGCGCGGCACACGCCCTGCAAAACTGGAAAAGGGGTGAACCGATGGGAAAAAATGCAAAAACAGCAGCGCGCATTTCGTTAAAAACGCTGTGGACGCTTTCGTTTTTGCTCGCTTTGCTTTTTTTAGTATTTCCTGTACAAGCGGCGGATATAACGGCGGTTCCCGCTTCGCAAAAACTGATTCCGCTGGGCCGGACAACCGGTATTAAACTGTTTTCAGAGGGCGCGATGGTCGTGGGCTTTGCCGAGCTGGAAAGCGCAGGCAGCCGTTCGCCGGCCAAACAGGCGGGGTTGCAGTGCGGCGACGTCATTCTGGCCGTCAACGACATGTCGGTAGACAGCAATGAAGCGCTCGTCGAAGCCCTGGGAAGCTTGAAAGACAGCAAAGCAGTCATAACCTATGACCGCGGCGGCACGCAGCAGACCTGTGCCGTCAGCGCGGTTTATGACGGGCAGGAGCAAACCTGGCGTTTGGGCGCCTGGGTGCGCGACAGCATGGCCGGGATTGGAACCATCACTTATGTGGATCCCGAAACCGGCGTTTTTGGCGCGCTGGGGCACGGCATTTGCGATGTGGATACCGGCGCGCTCATGCCGTTTGAAAACGGAAGTCTGATGTCATCCAGCGTTGTCGGGGTCAAAAAGGGGCAGGAAGGGACGCCGGGCGAGCTGACGGGCTCCTTTGATATGACCTGCGATCAGGGGGTTTTATATCAAAATACGAACAGCGGTATTTACGGCTGTATCAGCGATCCCGCTGTTTATGAAGGCTGTAAGGCGCTGCCCATTGCATCCAAAAAAGAGATAAAAACGGGGAAAGCCACCATCATCGCCAATGTCGACGGCGACAGGTCAGAAACCTATGACATTGAAATCATTCGCGTGTATCCGGAGAACGACGACAGTATGCGCGATATGATGATCCAGGTGACGGACAAAGGCCTGCTGGAAAAGACAGGCGGCATTGTACAGGGAATGTCTGGAAGCCCGATTCTTCAGAACGGCAAATTGATCGGGGCGGTCACACATGTGCTGATCAACGATCCTACCAGAGGTTACGGGATCAGTATTGAGCGGATGCTCGAAGGGGCGCAGATCCAATAAATGTAATTTATTGTAAAATGACGTCGCATAATAATTTCCAATAATTTCAAGTTTTCTCTTGAAATCTGACGGGAACTGTGCTATTTTATAGTTACAGCGCTGATGAAAAAAATTGGTTTATAGGGAGAGGCGTCATGAAAGATAAAGTTACAGTGGTTCTCGCCTTCGAGAATGAAGATTATTTGCAGATGATGAAGAAAGATCTCGAGCATTACGGCCATATCGACGTAATGGAGATGGTGAGAGACGGAGTGGAGCTGGTCGAAAAGGTTGGCGAGCTGCACCCCAACGTTGTGGTGGCCGACGCAATGCTTCCGAGAAAGGACGGTTTGGCCGCCGTCCGGCAAATCACCAATCGGGGCGGCCCGTCAAAGCCGGCGTTCTTTCTGCTGTCCTCTTTTATCAGCGAGCAGATGTTTGCCGAAGCCGCCTCGCTGGGTGTGCAGTATTTTAACCCCAAGCCCTGTGATCCGGAATCTCTGGCGCAAAGGGTCGAGCAATATGATTCGCTGGCGGTCAGCTTTGCAAAACCGGCCAGGAAAGTCGACCCCGATCTGGATCTGGAAATGCGGGTGACCAACATCATTCACGAAATTGGCGTGCCCGCACACATCAAGGGCTATCAGTACCTGCGCGAAGCCATTATTATGACGGTAAAGGATATGGAAACTATCAACGCCATCACGAAGGTACTCTATCCCACGGTTGCCAAAAAGTATAACACCACCAGTTCCCGCGTGGAACGCGCCATCCGCCACGCGATAGAGGTGGCGTGGGATCGGGGCGATATCGAAGTGCTCAACAACTTTTTCGGGTATACCGTTTCAAACTCCAAGGGCAAGCCGACCAACAGTGAATTTATCTCGATGATAGCTGACCGCATCCGGTTACAGATGCTCGCCGGCTGAGCAAAGATTTTTATGCCGCAGGGGAAATCGTCCCCTGCGGCATTTTTTTGACAGGAAAAAGCTTGTAAAAATCAAGATGTTATATTTTTAAAGGCGGAAATCAATATAATATTGTTGTAATCTGCCGAGGCAGGATGATATAATGGAATTGGTTATTTTGCATGGAAAGAAGGGACGGCATGGCAAAACGCATCACCATTTTCGCTGGGCATTACGGGTCCGGCAAAACCAATCTGGCGGTCAACTATGCTTTGGCTCTGCGCGAAGAGGGAAGAGAGGTCATCATCTGCGACGTTGATATCGTCAACCCGTATTTCCGCACCAAAGACAGTGAAGAGGTACTGAACCGCCACAGCGTGCGTCTGATAGCGTCGCCCTTTGCCAATTCCAATGTGGACATTCCGTCGGTGCCGCCGGAGACGTCGATAGCCTTTGACAAATCGGGAGTTTTTTCGGTGTTTGACGTCGGCGGCGACGACAGCGGCGCCGTGGCGCTGGGGCAGTTTGCCGACAAGATGAAAAAAGAAGAGCACGAAATGGTGCTCGTCATCAATCGTCACCGGCTGCTGACCGCCAAGCCGGAAGACGTGGTGGACTATGTGCGCGAGATGGAGAACGCATCCCATATGCGATTTACCGGCATTGCCAACAATTCCAATCTGGGCCGTGAGACAACGTGCGACAGCTTTTTGCAGAGCATCCCGTATGCACAAAGGGTTTCCGAGCTGACGGGGCTGCCCATTTTAATGCATTGCCTGCGCGCCGATCTGGCGGCTTCTCTGAAAGAGCCGGTGCCCCATCTGTTCCCTGTGCGTATTTACGGCAAGGAAGAATGGAAGATCTATTGAACTATACACGTACTTTCCCACCAGTTTTAGAAAACAGGAGGTAAAAGATATGGCCAAAGTCACGTTTAATGAAGACAGGTGCAAGGCATGCGGCCTGTGTGTCAATGCCTGTCCGCGAAAAATCCTCGCTTTGAAAGAGGGCGTTCTCAACAAAAAGGGATACAGCCCGGCTTACTGCACCGACGAGTCGCAGTGCATCGGCTGCGCCATGTGCGCGACCATGTGCCCCGACTGCGTCATCGAAGTTTACCGCTGAGGGAGGAATGAAAATGGGTGAGAAATTTTTGATGAAGGGCAACGAAGCGTTGGGCGAAGCCGCCATTTTGGCCGGCTGCCGCAACTTCTTCGGGTACCCGATTACTCCGCAAACCGAACTGGCCGCCTATATGGCCAAAAAGCTGCCCAAGGTCGGCGGCACCTTCTTACAGGCCGAAAGCGAAGTCGCCGCGGTCAACATGGTATACGGCGCCGCCTCAGCGGGTCAGCGCGTCATGACATCCAGCTCCAGCCCCGGCGTCTCGCTCAAAAGCGAAGGAATGTCTTACCTTGCCGGCTGCGATCTGCCGGCTCTGGTCGTCAATGTGCAGCGCGGCGGCCCGGGTCTGGGCGGCATTCAGCCTGCGCAGTCGGACTATTTCCAGGCCACGCACGGCCCGGGGCACGGCGACTTCCGCCTGCTGGTCTTTGCGCCGAGCACTGTGCAGGAAGTGGTCGACACCGTTTTCCTGGCCTTCGAAAAGGCCGATCAGTACCGTATGCCCGCCATGATTCTGGCCGACGGCATTCTGGGGCAGATGATGGAGCCGGTCGAGTTCCCCGAGGGCGCCGACGTCAAAAAGTTTGAAAAACCCTGGGCGACGACAGGCACGCAGGGCAAGCGCAAAAAGAACATCATCAACTCCCTGTTTTTGCAGGCCGACCAGCTTGAGGTCATCAACCTGGAACGCTTCAAACGCTATGAAGAAGTAATGAAAAACGAGCAGCGCTGGGAAGAGTTTATGCTGGACGACGCGGAGATTGTCGTCGTCGCTTACGGCGCGTCGGCCCGTATCGCCAAAAACGCCATTCGCGCCGCGCGCGAAAAGGGAGTCAAAGCCGGCCTTATCCGCCCCATCAGCCTGTGGCCGTTCCCCACGGACATCCTGCGCAAAACGGCGGAAAAAGCCAAGGCTTTTGTGTCGGTCGAGCTGAGCATGGGTCAGATGATCAATGACATTCGGCTGGCAATCGACTGCTCTCGCCCGGTGTATCTGTGCAACCGCGTCGGCGGAATGGTTATGACCCCCGACGAGGTCGAGGCCGTCATCGTCAAGGCTCAGGGAGGTGCGAAATAATGGAGAAAGTATTTGGAAGACCTGCGGCGCTGTCCGATGTGACGACGCACTACTGCCCCGGCTGTACGCACGGTATTATCCACCGCCTGGTGGCCGAGGTTCTGGACGAAATGGGCCTGACCGGAAATACCGTCGGCGTCTGCCCGGTCGGCTGTTCGGTTATGGCGTATAATTATTTTGAATGCGATATGGTGGAAGCCGCGCACGGGCGCGCGCCGGCCGTCGCAACCGGCATCAAGCGCTCGCTGGGCGGAAACGTCAACGTCTTTACATACCAGGGCGACGGCGATTTGGCCGCCATCGGCACGGCCGAAACGGTTCATGCCGCTACGCGCGGTGAGAATATCACCACGATTTTTGTCAACAACGCCATTTACGGCATGACGGGCGGGCAGATGGCCCCGACCTCGCTGCCTGAAATGGTGACGCAGACCACGCCGTATGGCCGCGATGTCAAAACGGCCGGCTACCCGGTCCGCGTCTGCGAAATGGTTTCCACGCTGTCGGGCACGGCCTATGCCGAGCGCGTGGCGGTCGACTGTGTCAAAAACGTCAACGCCGCCAAAAAGGCCATTAAAAAGGCCTTTACCATGCAGCAGGAAAAGCGCGGTTATTCCATTGTCGAGGTGCTGTCCACCTGCCCGACCAACTGGGGCCTGTCCCCGGTCAAGGCGACCGAGTGGCTGCGCGAGCACATGATGCCTTATTATCCGCTGGGCGTCTATAAAGACATTACACAGGGGGAATAAAGGATGAATCAGCAGATTATCATTGCCGGATTTGGCGGCCAGGGCGTTCTTTTCACCGGAAAGTTTATGGCATATGCCGGGCTGTATCAGGGGTTTGAGGTTTCGTGGCTTCCGTCTTACGGCCCCGAAATGCGCGGCGGCACGGCCAACTGCAACGTCGTCATCAGCGACCAGCCGATCGGTTCGCCCATCGTGCTCAAAGCGACCTCGCTCATTGCGATGAACGCGCCTTCGCTGGAAAAGTTTGAAAATGCCGTCCTGCCCGGCGGCAAGATTTTCGTTGACTCGACGCTGATCTCCGCCAAGGTGTCGCGCAGCGACGTGGAAGCCTTCTACATTCCCGCCACACAAATGGCCAACGAAAACGGCATGAAGGGCCTGTCCAACATGATCATACTGGGCAAGTTCATCAAAGAGACCAATATCTGTGAAGAGAACCTGATTGAAAAAACGCTGAAAAAGGTCGTCCCGCCCAAAAAGGCCGATCTTATTGAAAAAAACATGCAGGCGATTCAAATGGGTTATCGGCTGTAAAGTAACTTTAAATAACGAACGGGGCAATCCACTTTTGGATTGCCCCGTTCGTTTTGCCGATATCGAAGCTTTTATAGCGGTGGGTGATTGCGTATCACCGGGCGCCCGGAAGTTCAAGAAATACCGATAAAACCACTGCCGCTTTATACAGCAACAACTTCATGAAAGGCCAAATTTTACGTTTTTTCTTGTCTTTTGACGGGAAAAGAGTTATAATTTAAAGTATAGAGTAAATATGTAGGAGGACGCGGGCAGCAGAAAGAAACTGAACGGAGGTTGGCAAAATGTATCAAGTCGGCGACAAAATAGCGCACCCCATGCATGGCGCGGGCGTCATTGAGAGCGTTGCAGAGCAGTGTCATGGCGGCAAAAAGCAGATGTATTATGTCGTGCGCATGACGGTGGGGGCCATGACAGTGATGATTCCCTGTGACCATTGCGACAGCGTCGGCGTGCGCGCCATCATCGCCGAAGAAGAAGCCGACCGGCTGCTGCGCAGTTTTCCGACGCTTTCGGTCGATGAAACACAGAATTGGAGCCAGCGCTTTCGTGAAAACATGCTGAAAATCAAAAGCGGCGATCTGACGCAGGTGGCCGAGGTGGCCAAAAGCCTTTTGCGCCGCGAGGGGCGTCGGGGGCTTTCGACCGGCGAACGAAAGCTTTTGACCTCGGCGCGGCAAATCCTGATATCCGAGATCATGATGGCCAAGTCGGCCGCATATGAAGAAGTCGCGCATATGGTGGATGCGGGGCTCATAGAATAAAGCAAATCAAAAGCCCTGCGGGGCTTTTTGCATCATTTCCGGGGGAATAGTATGTGGCGCTTGTTTAAAAAGAAAGAGGAAAAGCCCTTTGTTTCGGCCGTCATAGCGGCGGGAGGCAGCTCTGCGCGTATGGGCGGGGAAAACAAGCTTTTGTGCGAAATCGGAGGGCTGCCGGTGCTGGTGCATACCATGCTGGCTTTTGAAATGTGCGATGCTGTCGACGAAATTATCCTGGTTGCGCGCGGCGATGTTTTAGTGGAATATTCGCAGCTTTGCCAGAGCTTTTCCATCGGCAAGCTGAGCCGTGTGGTGGCCGGCGGCGCCAGCCGGGCTGAAAGCGTTTTCCGCGGCTTGGCCGAGGTTTCACCGGACTGTCGCTTTGCCTGCGTACACGACGCAGCGCGGCCTCTTGTCACGCCAGATGACATCGCCCGCGTTTGCCAGGCGGCTTTTGAGCAGAACTGTGCCGCCGCTGTTACCGCCATGACAGATACGGTCAAACAGGTGCGCGACGGCAGGATTGAGCG
The DNA here is from genome assembly GCA_947427035.1 of uncultured Clostridium sp. Classification (GTDB taxonomy): domain Bacteria; phylum Bacillota; class Clostridia; order Oscillospirales; family Butyricicoccaceae; genus Ventrousia. The sequence continues at coordinate 24,763 of CANEGK010000003.1, read as the reverse complement.
GACCATCGACCGCGACAGCCTGGTGCGGGCGCAGACTCCGCAATGCGCTGATATTCAGCTGCTGCGGGCCGCCTTGCAGGACGCCGTTCAAACGGGTGAAACAGTAACCGATGAGTGCGCTGCTTTGGAGCGTATGGGCCTGCGCCCGGCCGCCGTTTTGTGTACGGGCGAAAACATCAAAATCACTACGCCGGAAGATTTGATCGTCGCGGAAGCAATTTTGGGGGCGAGAGAATGATACGGGTGGGGAACGGCTATGACGTCCATCGTCTGGTGGAAGGCCGCCGGCTGATCATCGGCGGCGTAGACATCCCCTTTGAAAAGGGGCTTTTGGGTCACAGCGACGCAGACGTACTGGCCCATGCTGTCATTGACGCGCTGCTGGGCGCTGCGGCGATGGATAATATCGGCGTTCTGTTCCCGGACAGCGATTTGCGTTATAAGGGTGCGGACAGCCTGCATCTGCTGCATGAAAGCTGTCAAAGGCTGAAAAGCGCGGGATGGGATATTGAAAATATTGACTCTATTATTGTTGCGCAAAAGCCTAAAATGATGCCCTATGTGCCGCAAATGCGTGAAAATATGGCGCGCGCGATGGGAATCGAGCTTCCGATGCTTTCCGTCAAAGCCAAAACAGAAGAAGGTCTGGGGTTTACCGGAAGCGGTGAAGGGATAGCGGCTTATGCCGTGTGCCTGCTGAGCAGGCAGGAAAAATAACGGGTCAACTCAGGCCGGGGACATCCCCGGCCGTTTTTTTTGCACCGCTTTCCGCTCGGACGCATACGATGGAGTACGCTGAAAGAGCAAGGAGTGTTTTCGGTGGGCTTTCTTATCACGTTTAAATCGGTGACCTATGCGCAGAACGGCGCACGGGTTTTGGCCAGTAACGGAATTATCACGCATCTGGTTCGGCCGGCGACCGTGCTGGCACGCGGTTCCTGCGGCTATGCGCTGCGGATGAACGCAATCGGCGCGTCTAAAGCCGTACGGCTGCTCAGGCAGAAAAACGTGCCCTTTGCCGGGCTCTTTTATGAAATGCCCGGCGGCGAGATCAGGGAGGCCGAACTGTGATTTATTTTGACAACGGAGCGACGACGCTCCAAAAACCCCGGCAGGTGCTCAAGGCGATGGAAGCCGCTATGCTGAGCTGTGCCAATCCCGGACGCAGCGGCCATCGGCCGGCGCTTAAAGCGGCGGAGACGGTCTACCGGTGCAGAGAGGAGGCGGCCGCACTCTTTCATGCGCCCAGCCCGGAATCCATTGTTTTTACACAGAACGCGACACATGCGCTCAACATCGCCATCAAAAGCGTTCTGCACAACGGCGGGCACGCCGTGATTTCCGGCTATGAGCACAATTCGGTCGTACGGCCGCTTGAGGCCATGAGCAGTCAGGGCGTAACCTATACAGTGGCGCAGTCGCCCCTTTTTTCGCAGCGCGCAGCCTATGAAGCGGTGTGCGAGGCAATTCGTGAAGACACGCGCTGTGTCGTCATCAATCACATCTCCAACGTATTCGGCTTTGTTTTACCGGTGGAAGCCATTGATCAGCTATGCAGCCGACGCGGGATTCCCATGATTGTCGACGCCTCGCAGTCGGCCGGCATTCTGCCAATCGACGTGCAGAAACTGCAAAGCGTGCGGTTTGTCTGTATGCCGGGGCATAAATCGCTGTACGGGCCGCAGGGGACCGGAATTCTCATATCGTGTAAAGATGCAGAGCTTTATAGCCTGACGCAGGGCGGGACGGGCAGCAATTCGCTCAGCCTGAACCAGCCGGATTTTTTGCCCGATATTTTTGAAAGCGGAACGCTCAACGTTCCGGGCATTGCCGGGCTGTGCGAGGGCCTTCGTTTTGTGCGCAAGCAGGGGCTGGATGCTATGGCGCAGCATAAACGCACCCTGATCGAAGCGGCGGTCGCAGGGTTGAATGAGCTGAAAGGCGTATCGGCCTATTATTCGAACGATACCTGCCACCAGGGGCTGTTCTCCTTTACCGTCAAAGAGACGCCTTCGGCAGTGGTCTGCCAGAGACTGGCCGAGCGTGACATTTGCCTGCGCGACGGCCTGCACTGTTCGCCGCTGGCGCACCGCAGCGCGGGAACGCTGCCCGACGGCGCCTGCCGCGTCAGCTTTTCCTGCTTCAATAGTATGGCCGAAGTCAAAAGCTTTCTTTTTGCTGTAAAAAAAGTGTTAACTTCCGCTTAAAAGTGTCAAAAATCTATTGAAAAATCACCCGTTCCTTGATAAAATTATTCCAGAACAGTGATGCGAAGGATAACGGGTTATGAATATTTTTGATACGATTTGGGAACAATTGAAGTTCGCCACGGTGCTGGATGCGCTGGACATCCTCATCGTGGCTGCTTTCATATACTGGATTATTAAGCAGGTACGCAATACCAGCGCCGCGCGGATTCTTAAAGGCGTTTTGGTGCTGCTGGTTTTTATGCAGATTTCGTCGCCGTCCATGCTGGGGCTGAACGTTGTCAACTTCCTGCTGTCCAACGTGCTGCAATTCAGCTTTCTGGCGCTGATCATTGTATTTCAGCCGGAACTGCGCAAAATTCTCGAGCAGTTCGGGCGCAATCATTTACAGCTCTTCAAAAACCGTGAGGTCGACAAGCAGGGAATGCAGATGGCTATTTTGCAGACGGTCGAGGCTGCCAGCACCCTGTCGTGGAGCAAGACCGGCGCGCTGATTGTTTTTGAAAAAAGGGATAACATTTCATCCATTTCCAAAACGGGCACCAATATCGATGCAGAGGTATCGGCCGAGCTTTTGAAAAACATTTTTTATCCCAAAGCTCCGCTGCACGACGGCGCGGTCGTCGTGTCCAACGCCCGTATTCAGGCGGCCGGTTGCCTATTGCCGCTGTCGACCAACCTCAATATCAGCAAAGAGCTGGGGACCCGCCACCGCGCCGCGGTCGGCATGAGTGAAAACTATGATTCTGCCTGCGTCGTCGTGTCAGAAGAAACCGGATCCATTTCTTTTGCTGTAGGAGGAATTTTAAAGCGGCATCTTGCGCCCGAAACCCTTGAACGCCTGCTGGTGCAGGAGCTGCTTCCGCAGGAAGAAACCGAAGCCGACCCGGGCTTCTGGGCGCGTCTGAGGGGGAAGCTGAAATGAGAAAATGGATAAAAAACAACGACATCCTTCTCAAGACGCTGTCTCTTCTGGTCGCGCTGCTGCTGTGGTTTTACGTCATGGACGAACAGAATCCTGACAGCGAAAAAACCTTTTACGGGCTTGAAGTGCAGATGCGGAATCTGTCCGATTTGAATGAGGCCGGCCTGGTCATTATTGAAGGCAATAATCCCACGGTCGATATCAAGGTGCGGGGAAAGCGCAGCGATATGACCGGCCTGAAAAAAAACAATATTACCGTTGCAGTGGATCTTTCTTCTGTCAATGTTCCCGGGCAGTATAATTTGAACTATACCGTGTCGCTGGAAAATTCCAGCCTGAACTATACCCGCATCACGAACACGGTTCCCATTACGGTGGACAGAATGGCAACTAAATCGGTGCCGGTGCAGCTGGAGCTGGAAGGCCAGCTGGCCGACGGGTATGTGCAGAGCGGGTACAGCCTTTCACCCGGAGCGGTCATTGTTGAAGGGCCGGAGCGGGTGCTGGCGCAAATCGATCATGCGGCCGCTGTCTACGATTTGGCTGGCGCTTCCGCCAGCATTGATACTTCGCTTGACTATACGCTGGTGGATGAAAACGGTAAAGAGATTGACATGACCTTCATCACCTTGCAGCAGCCGACGCTCGACTTTCAGATGCAGGTGCATCAAAGCGGCGAGATCCCGTTAACCGTGGACATTGTGCCGTACAATTTTATCACGGCCGACATGATCGACTGTGATATTAAACCGTCCACCATTAAAATCAGCGGTGAGCCGGGGGTGGTTTCATCCATCAACCAAATCAATCTGGGCAGTATCGGCGTTAAACAGCTGCTGGAGGACAACATCACAGAATTGACGCTTCCCATCATTTTGCCAAACGGGGTCACGACGGACAGCGAAGAGACCTATGCGCGCGTCACCATTACGTTCAAAGGGCTGCGGCAAACGCTGGTCACAGTCCCCAATACGCGGTTTGCAGATATTGCGCCGTATTCTTATAAAGAAAATGAATTGAACCTAATCTTTATGGGGACGGATGAGGAGCTTTTGGCTCTGTCGGCTGAAGACCTGACGATTGCGCCCGTATATAATGCCGAGGATTTGACGGTGGGTGAAAACGTCGTTCCGATTTCGGTTTCTGCGGCAGGCCGGCAGGTTGCGCTGCTCGGACAGTATACAGTCACTATTGTGGTAGAGGAGACACCTGACGTCCCGGAGCCCACCCCAGACCCTAATCCCCCGGAGGAATAGCGCATGAGCCTGATTGTTTCCGGAATTAAATGCTCATATCAATCGGTTGACAGCGATGCCATTGGCACCGCTGTTCAACTTTGTGGGCTTGACAAAAAACAGGTGCGCTCGGCATCGGTACACAAATTGTCCTTTGACCTGCGGCATGGTGCGCTGCATAAAATTTATGCGGTTGAGCTGGAAATTGACGGCGATGAACAGGCTCTGTTTGAAAGGCTGGATCGCCCGGATATCCGGCTGCGTACGCCGCAGCCGGAGCCGCAGGTGACCGGCGATCAGCGGCTTGCGCATCCGCCCGTGGTATGCGGGTTCGGCCCTGCCGGTATTTTCTGCGCGCTGCTGCTGGCTGAACAGGGATATTGCCCTGTCGTGTTGGAGCGCGGCGGCCCCATGGACGAGCGCGACCGCGCAGTAGAGTCTTTTTTTGGCGGCGGACCGCTTGATTTGCGCTGCAACGTCCAGTTTGGGGAAGGAGGCGCAGGGACTTACTCTGACGGCAAGCTGACCACGCGCATCGGCGATCCCCGCTGCGAGCTGGTGCTGCGCCGCTTTTGCGCTTATGGCGCTCCGGCTGAAATCATGACTTCGGCGCGGCCGCACATCGGCACCGATCTGCTCAAAGACATTGTGGTTTCCATGCGCCGCCGCATTTTGGAGCTGGGGGGAACCATTCGCTTTTATACGTCTGCGCTGGGCTTTGCCAGCCGCGGCGGCCGGCTGTGCTCCGTTCAGACGTCGCAGGGAACCATTCCCTGCGAAATAGCGGTGCTTGCTGTTGGACACAGTGCAAGAGATACCTTTGAACGGTTATATGCGCAGAATATCCTGTTGGAGGCCAAGCCGTTTTCCATCGGTGTACGCATCGAACACAGGCAGGAAACCATTGACCGCGGTTTGTACGGACGTTATGCCGGTTCGCCCGGGCTGCCGCCCGGTGAATATCTTCTTTCACGGCGGGCCGGTGAGCGGGGATGCTATTCCTTTTGCATGTGCCCGGGCGGGACCGTTGTAGCGGCTGCCAGCGAAGAGGGGATGGTTGTCACCAACGGGATGAGCAGCCATGCCCGCAGCGGCAAAAATGCCAACGCCGCGCTGGCCGTATCGGTGACTCCGGCGGATTTTGACGCCGACGGGCCGCTGGGCGGCATTGCCTTTCAGCGTATGCTGGAACAAAAGGCCTTTATGGCGGGGGGCGCGGATTATAGTGCGCCGGTGCAGTGCGTCGGCGATTTTTTACGAAAAAAACGCAGCCGCCGGCTGGGCGGCGTCCAGCCGACCTATCCGCGCGGGTGGCGGTTTGCCGAGTTGGGTTCCGTTCTGCCTTCGGCAGCGTCCGCACTGCTGCGCGACTCCATTTCCGCCTTTGGAAAAAAGCTGCCCGGCTTTGACAGCGCCGATGCCGTTTTGACGGGGCTGGAAACGCGGACTTCATCGCCAGTGCGGGTTCTGCGCACCGGCGAGCTTTACAGCCCCAGCTTGCCGGGGCTTGTTCCGTGCGGAGAGGGCGCGGGATATGCTGGCGGCATTATGAGCGCCGCGGTAGACGGCATTCGTGCGGCCGAGCGAATTTTTAGTGAATATCTTCCTTTGGAGTTATAGGCAATGAAAGCAATGGCTACAGTCAAAGAAACCTATTCCAACGGTACGGCGTTGATAGAGGTGCTACGCAAATCGGCCTGCGCGGGCGACTGCGGAACCTGCCACGGCTGCCTTCATCCGGAAGAGCGCGTGCGGGTGACGGCGCAGAACCCCCTGAATGCCCAACCGGGGGAGCGCGTCGAGGTCGAAAGTGCGACGGGCGCTGTATTGGGGTGGGCGTCGCTGCTTTACATTCTACCTGTGGTTCTTATGTTGGCGGGCGCCCTTGTTCCTGCGCGGGACGAACGTCTGAGCATCTTGTTCAGTCTGGGCGGGCTAAGCGCCGGATTGCTTCTGTGTTTGGCAGTCACGAGAAAGAGCAGGCGGATACGCCGACTGTCTTTTGTGGTTACTGCGGTTTTGCCGTCAGGCGATTTGCATTCTTAGCACTGGCTATGGTATAATGTTTTTTATGGAAGGAGGCCGAACACTCTTTCCAATGAGAGATAATGGAGTGATTCAATGCTCAAAAGTATGACGGGTTACGGCCGGATTAAGGCCGAGACCGTGCAGCAGGAAATAACGGTGGAAATCCGATCGGTCAATCACCGATATCTGGATCTGAATATCAAAGTGCCGCGTATTTACGGCTTTCTGGAAGAAAAAATCAAGTCGGTGCTGACCGCGCAGCTGGTGCGCGGCAAAGTCGACGTTTACGTTGCCATTCGTGCAAAGGATGGAGCAGATATTAAAATCACCCCGAATATGGCTGTCCTGGATGGATATGTCAAGGCGTTGCGCAGTATTGCGGCAGCCTACGATATTCCGTGTGAAATGGGGGCGCTTGATCTGGCGCGCCTGCCAGATGCGCTCAGTTCGGAAAAGGAAGAGGCTGATCAGGAAGTATTGACGGCCGATGTATTGGGCGTTTTAAAGCAGGCGCTGGCCGAGCACGGCGCGATGTGCAGGCGCGAAGGGGAAAACCTGTGCGCCGATATTCTGAGCCGTGCGGATACCGTTGCGGAGTTGGTTGATTTTGTTGAAAAGCGATCGCCCGACAGCGTCAATGAATACCGTCAACGCCTGGCCGCCCGCATGGCCGATTTGCTGGATGGAAGCGAGCTGCAGGAGCAGCGTATATTGAGTGAAGCTGCCCTGTTTGCCGATAAGGTGTCGGTAACGGAAGAGCTGGTGCGTCTGCGCAGTCATTTGGCGCAGCTGAAAAGTATGATCTCGGATGATAAGCCGGTGGGGCGCAAGCTGGATTTCCTGGTGCAGGAGCTCAACCGCGAGGCAAACACCATCGGATCAAAAGCGAATGATTACGAAATTGCCAAAACGGTTGTTGAGTTAAAGGCTGAAATTGAAAAAATTCGTGAACAGATTCAAAACCTTGAATGAACAGGCCGAAAGGGGAAGTGTGCAGTGAAGCTGATCAATATCGGTTTCGGGAACATGGTTTCGGCCAACCGGCTGGTGGCCATTGTCAGCCCCGAATCTGCGCCTATCAAGCGCATTATCCAGAAAGCCAAAGAGCGCGACGCTTTGATCGACGCCACTTATGGGAGGCGGACCCGCGCGGTGCTGATCACTGACTCGGATCATGTGGTTCTTTCGCCTATACAGCCGGAAACGGTGGCCAACCGCCTGGGCAACGATCTTGACACAGAGGATGAAGGGGATGGCGATGATGAGTGATCAAACGGGCAAGGGAACCCTGCTGGTTGTAACCGGCCCGTCGGGAGCGGGCAAAGGAACCGTGCTGGGGCGCGTTTTGCCGGCCTTTGACAGACTGCATTACTCTATTTCGGCGACGACACGCAAGCCTCGGCCCGGCGAGACAGACGGCAAAAGCTATTATTTTTTGACGCATGAACAGTTCCGCGCGATGATTGACGGCGACGAGCTTCTGGAATATGCGGAATATGTCGGAAATTATTACGGTACCCCGGCCGCTCCCGTGGAGCGGGAACTGGCCGCGGGTAACGACGTCGTGCTGGAAATCGAGGTGCAGGGGGCGCTGATGGTCAAAAAGAAGCGCCCGGACGCCGTGCTGGTGTTTATCATCCCCCCCGAGTTTTCGCTGCTGGAGCAGCGTCTGCGCGGTCGGGGAAGCGAGCCGGATGACGTCATTGCACGGCGTTTGGAAAAGGCCCGTTCAGAGTATAAATGCGGCGATCGCTACGACTACATAGTTGTCAACGATGATTTGGAGCAAGCCGTAAAAGAGCTGTCGTCCATCCTAATCGCTCAGCGCTGCAAAACCGAAAAACGAATTGAATTACTGAGGTGACTGTATGCTGTACCCTTCCATGAGTGATCTGCTGAAAAATGTCAACAACCGCTATATGCTTGTCAACCTGACGGCCAAACGCGCTCGGGATATCGCCACCCTGGCGGAAGAAAATGAGACTCCCCTGGCAGAAAAACCGGTCAAGCTGGCGCTCAATGATATTATGAGCGGACGTATTGTTTTGCTGGACAAAACCGAGGACGAAGAGATCGCTGAAGCCGAGTCCGAACAGGATGGTGCGCCGGCCGTGGAAGAGACCGGCGGGCCCAAAGCGGAACAGGACGGAGAGTAATGCTCGGCTGCTGAAAGGAGAGGGACGATGCCACAGGAAAATACCATTGCCCGTGTGGCTGTTTCCTCTGCCGTCTTTGCCATTGACAAGGCATATGATTATTGGATTCCCGAACAATGGCGCGGGATCGCCTGCCCGGGGCACCGGGTCATGGTGCCTTTTGGAACGGGAAACCGCAAGGCCGAGGGTATTATTTTTGCTGTTGAAGCCGCTGTAGACGACGACCGGAAGCTGAAGCCGCTGGCGCATCTTTTTGACGACGAATGCATATTGTCACAAGAGGAGCTTTCACTGGCACTGTGGATCAAAAAACGCTATTTCTGTACGTTGTTCGAAGCGGCCAGCGTTATGCTTCCGCCCGGATTGTGGAATAAGCGGCGCGAAGCTTATGTCCCCGGCGCTCTGCCGTTGGAGGAAGCGCTTGTTCTTGCGGGCGCCGGACAAAAAGCCGGAATTGTAAAAGCGGTATATGAAAGCCCAAAGCCTATGGAGCCGGCGGAAATCGCCCGGCAGACAGGGATTGCTTCTGCGCCCAGACTGGCGGCACAGCTTGCCCGGGCGGGGGTGTTGAATGTTCAGGCAGAGTACCAGCGAAAAGTAGGAGATAAAACCATTAAAATGCTGAGCTTGGCGCTCCCGTTTGCTCAGGCGTGTGAAAAAATTGGCCGCGGCAGGCTGGCCGAAAAGCGGAAAGCCGTGCTTGCCTGTCTGGAAAAGGAAAGGCTTCTTCCGGAAAAAGAGCTGTGCTATCTGACCGGTGTTTCGCCGTCCACTGTGCGCACGCTGGAAAAAATGGGGTTGCTGACTGCACAGTATCAGGAGGTTTACCGCAGGCCGGCTGTTGCCGCAAACGAAAAAGCACCGGATATTGTTTTGTCCCCGCGCCAGCGCGAGGTGCTGGACGGCATTTTGCGGCTTCAGGAAAAGTCGCGGCCGGGCGCTGCGCTGCTGCATGGCGTGACGGGGAGCGGAAAGACCCTTGTTTATATCGAGCTGATTCGGGAAACACTGAAAAAAGGGAAGGACGCAATTCTGCTGGTGCCTGAGATCGCGCTGACCCCGCAGATGCTGCGGCGCTTTTCCCTATATTTTGGCGATCAGGTGGCCGTCATGCACAGTGCGCTGACCGCGGCGCAGCGCGTAGACGAGTATAAACGGGTGCGGGCCGGGCAGGCTCGGGTGGTCGTGGGGACGCGCAGCGCGGTTTTTGCGCCGCTGAAAAATCTGGGCGTCATTATTATCGACGAAGAGCAGGAATCGACCTATCATTCAGAGAGCACGCCGCGCTATGACGCGGTTGAGGTAGCAAAATACCGCTGTCACAAAACAGGCGGACTGGTGCTGCTGGGGTCGGCAACTCCGTCGGTAGAAAGTTATTACGCCGCAGTGCAAGGGAAATATCCGCTGTTTACCATTGAGCAGCGCTATAATGATACACCGCTGCCGCAGGCGTCTATTTCCGACATGCGTTCGGTGCTGGCCGGAGGCGATGCCGCCCTGATTGGCCCGGATTTGCGGCGTGAACTTGAGGCGACGCTCCAGCGCGGCGAGCAGGGGGTCTTGCTGATCAACCGCCGCGGCAGTGCGCGTATGGCCGTGTGTGTGGATTGCGGGTATGTACCCGAGTGCAAAAACTGCTCGGTGGCCCTGACCTTTCATTCGCGAAACAGCAGGCTGATGTGCCACCATTGCGGATATTCCGCGCCTTTGGAAACGGCTTGCCCTGTATGCGGCGGTGAGCATATCCGCCTGATAGGGGCGGGGACACAGAAGGTGGAAGAGGAGCTTTTAACGTTGCTGCCCGGTATCCGCGTGATCCGTATGGATGCAGACACGACCACAGGCCGCACTTCGCATGAAAAATTGCTTGACAGTTTTGCAAAAGGCGAAGCCGATGTCCTGCTCGGCACACAAATGGTAGCGAAAGGGCTTGATTTTGACAATGTCACGCTGGTCGGAGTGCTTGATGCGGATTTGTCCCTTTACTGTGGAGACTACCATGCGCAGGAACGGACTTTTTCCCTGTTGACACAGGTGGTGGGGCGCGCCGGGCGGCGCGACAAGCCGGGCAGAGCGGTCATTCAGACCTATCATCCGGGTCATGCCGTTATTCGCGCAGCCGCCGACCAGAATTACCAGAGCTTTTTTGAATATGAAATCAAATCGCGGGAAGCGTTGCAGGCGCCGCCGTTTGCCGATTTATTTGTTTTTCAGATCAGCGCCGTGCGTGAAAACGACGCTCTGCGCGCCGCTTTGCGTGTTGCGGGCATTCTGGTGCGGGCCATGGAAGAGCGATATGCTGATCTGCGGACGCCGGTGCTGGGGCCTGCACCCTGCGCCATCCTGCGGTTGAATAATAAATATCGTTATACCGTATCCTTTCGCGGCCGGGACGGCAGGCGTGTGCGCGAGCTGGTATCGCTGGCACTGAGCACTTTTTACGCTTCGCCGCAATGCCGTGCGGCTGCCGTCACTGCCGCGCGAAACCCGCCGGCGTAGCCTACATATAAAGGAGTTTTGTGAAAATGCCCACTCGAAATATTGTTCAGGAAGGGGACAGCTGCCTGCGAAAGGTCTGCCGCCCTGTCAAAGACTTTAACCAGCGCCTGCACACCTTGCTTGATGATATGCATGAAACGCTGGCACAGGCCAACGGCGCGGGCCTGGCCGCGCCGCAGGTCGGGGTTCTGCGCCGCCTGGCGCTTGTCATGCTGGAAGATGGCTCTTATTTGGAAATTATCAACCCCGAGATTACAGAGCGCAGCGGTGCGCAGAATGGGGCTGAAGGCTGCCTCAGCGTCCCCGGCGTATGGGGGATGGTAGAGCGTCCCATGAATGTGACAGTGCGCGCGCAGGATCGCTTTGGCAAGGAGTTCACCTATCAGGCCGAGGGGTTTACCGCCCGCGCCTTTTGTCATGAAATCGATCACCTGGACGGCCATTTGTTTACCGATTTGGTCACCGAATATATCGACTTGGAGGATCTGGAGCAGGAATGAAAGTCGTTTTTATGGGCACGCCGGATTTCGCCGTTTCGACGCTGCGCGCGCTGCTGCGCAGCGAACACACGGTCGAGGCCGTCTTTACCCGTGCTGATACGCCCAAAAATCGGGGCATGAAGCTGCTGCCGCCGCCGGTCAAGGTGGCAGCGCTGGAGGCCGGACTGCCTGTTTACCAGCCTAAAACCCTGCGTGACGGTGAAGCGCTGCGTGTTTTACAGGATATTTCGCCCGACGTCATTGTCGTCGCGGCCTATGGTCGTATGCTGCCGGCCGACATTCTGGCTTTGCCCCGATACGGCTGCGTCAATGTTCACGCGTCGTTGCTGCCCGCATACCGTGGAGCCAGTCCGATTAACGCCGCCATTCTGCACGGAGACGTCGAGACGGGCGTCACCATCATGCAGATGGATGAAGGGATGGACACCGGCGATATGCTGATGAGCGTTGCCACGCCGATTGGCCCTGCTGAAAGTTATGGACAGCTACAGGAACGTTTGGCCGGCATCGGGGCTGATGCGCTGCTGAGCGCCCTGACAGATCTGGAAAAGGGCTGCGCCAAGCCGTGCCGGCAGGACGATGCAAAGGCCAGCTATGCGCCGCTCATTCAAACTAAAGATGCGCAAATTGATTTTTCCGCGCCCTGCCGCGACGCCGCCTGCGCCATTCGCGCATACGACCCGGCGCCCGGCGCTTTTGCCTTTTTGGGCGGGGACAAGCTCAAGCTGTTTGGCGCGCAGGCGCTTGACGGTGAAAGCACAGGCGCGCCGGCAGGCGCTGTCATTTGCGTAGATGGCAAAGGGGCTGTTGTGCAGTGTGCCGACGGCTGTGTCCGTATTGCGTCCGTACAGGGGGCCGGCGGCAAAAAGATGCCCGCTGACGCTTTCTTTCGCGGGCACAGCGCTCTGCTCCGGCAGCGGTTTTGCTGAAGGCGGGCAAAAGACCGTATTTTCCGGCAGAGCCGTTATACGAATTGCTGAGTTTGTGCGCCATGCCGGCGCACAGCTCCCGAACGCCTAAGGAGGCTGACGTTTATGTTCTGGGGCTTTGACATTTATTACTTTGTCCTCATCATCCCCGCCATGCTTTTCGCTATGTGGGCGCAGTTCAAGGTTTCGTCTACCTTCAACCGCTATTCTACCCAGCGTACCCGCAACGGGATGACGGGCGCGCAGGCGGCCGAAGCCGTATTGCGCGCGTGTGGTGTAACCAATGTCCGCATCGAACGGGTGCGGGGAAACCTGACCGATCACTTTGATCCGCGCGCGGGGGTCATTCGGCTGTCCGAGTCGGTATATGATTCTGCATCGGTCGCGGCGGTCGGCGTTGCAGCGCACGAAGCCGGCCATGCCGCGCAGTATGCCGAAGGTTATGGCCCTATCCGGCTGCGCAACGCCATCATTCCGGTGACACAAATCGGTTCGTCGCTGGCGTGGCCGCTGCTGCTCATCGGCCTGCTGTTTAATTATGAATCACTCTTTTTTGCCGGAATCCTGTTCTTTACCCTGTCGGTGGTTTTCCAGCTGGTCACGCTGCCGGTCGAGTTTAACGCATCGGCGCGCGCAGTCAGCGTGCTGGGCGAAGGCGGCTATTTAAGTTCGGATGAGATGCCCGGCGCCAGAAAAACTCTGTCGGCCGCTGCCATGACATACGTTGCGGCGCTGGCTGTATCCATCGCCCAGCTTTTGCGTCTGCTGCTCATTTTTGGCGGCGGCCGCCGCCGCGATTGATGGCGGGCGCGCGCGAAACGGCGTTGCAGGGGCTGATCGCATTCCGCCGCTCCGGTGCATGGCCCGATTTGCAGCTGAAAAAGCTGTCGGAAGGGCTTTCCGGCGAAGACGCCGCGCTGGCGGCGGCGATTACTTACGGAACGCTGCAAAACCGGGCACTGATCGACTTTACCCTTGCGCACGTCAGCAGTATCCCGCTGAAAAAAGTCATGCCGCAGGTATTGGATGCCTTGCGGCTCGGTGTATTTCAGCTGCTCTTTCTTGATCGCGTGCCCGACAGCGCCGCTGTGAACGAAACGGTTAAGCTGGTCAAAAAATACGGCGGTTCCCGCGCCGGCGGCTATGCCAACGCAGTTTTGCGTAAACTGATTGCACTGCGCGATGCGGACAAGCTGCCGCAGCCCGGCGGGACGCCGCCAGAACGCCTTTCGGTGCAGTACAGCCACCCCCTGTGGTTTGTACGGGCCATGCTCGAACGCCTGGGGGAAAGCGGCTGCGAAGCGTTGCTGCGGGCAAACAATCAGCCGGCCAAGGCCACGCTGCGCGTCAATACATTGAAAACCAACGCCGCAGAGCTGACGGCACGGTTGGCTGAATATGGAATTCCCTGCCGCCCGACCAAAGGGCTGGACGACGCGCTGGAGACGGAGCATCTGGGAAACCCGGCCGCATTGCCGGCTTTTCAGGATGGATTGTTTTACATTCAGGATGCGGCCAGTCAGTTGTGCGTACACGAGCTGGCGCCGGCGCCGGGCAGCTTTGTCATCGATATGTGCGCCGCTCCCGGGGGGAAAACCCTGTTGTGCGCGCAGCTGATGAAGAATCGGGGGCGCATTCTGGCTATGGACATCCATCCGCATAAAGCGGAACTCATCGAAAAAAACGCGGCTCGCTATGGTGTGGATATCATACAGGCCGTTGCTGCCGACGCTTCCAAACCGGTGAAAGCGCTGCGGGAAAGCGCCGATTTTGTATTGTGTGACGTGCCCTGCTCCGGAATGGGAATTATTCGGAAAAAGCCGGATATCCGGTTTAAAAAGCCGGAAGAAATTGCCGGCTTGCCGGCAATTCAGGGCGCAATTCTGCGCGCTGCCGCAGGGTATGTAAAGCCGGGAGGGCGGCTGGTGTATTCCACCTGCACTGTTTTGCAACAGGAAAATGAAGATGTTATTGAAACATTCTTACACAGCGCGCCGGAGTGGACAATGGAAAGCGAAAAGACCCTTTGGCCGCATATCGATGGGACGGATGGTTTTTTTATCGCACGGCTGGCAAGAATGTGAGGTGGCCATGGAAGATAAAATTTGTATCAAATCTCTGCATCCGGCAGCGCTCGGCACATTGATGGAAGAACTGGGGCAGCCCGCTTATCGCACGCAGCAAATTTTCCACTGGCTCAGCTTGGGTGTGACATCGTTTGACGAGATGAGCAACATTTCAAAGGCGCTGCGCGAAGAACTGGGCAGGCGCTGCTTTATCACCAAGCCGGAGATTCGCATTCGGCAAAAGTCCGAACGCGATGAGACGGTTAAATATTTGTTCGAGCTGGAAGACGGCAACTGCATTGAGACCGTTTTGATGAAGTATGAACATGGCTACAGCATCTGTCTTTCGACACAGGCCGGCTGTAAAATGGGCTGCGTATTCTGCGCGTCATTCGAAAAGGGAGCGACGCGTAACCTGACGCCGGCCGAGATATACGATCAGATCCTTTGGGCGCAGAAGGACAGCGGTGTCCGTGTGTCAAACATTGTGCTGATGGGCACCGGCGAGCCGCTGGATAATTACGACAACGTCCTCACTTTTTTACGCATTGTCAGCCATCCGCAGGGACTGAATATTGGAATGCGGCATATTTCATTGTCGACCTGTGGTCTGGCGCCCAAAATTGACGAGCTGGCTAAGCTCAAATTGCAACTAACGCTGTCGGTGTCGCTTCATGCGCCGACCAATGCGATTCGCGACAGATTAATGCCGGTTAATAAAAGCTATCCGCTGGAAAAGCTGATTCCGGCCTGCCGCCGGTACTTTGGAACAACCGGGCGGAGAATTTCGTTTGAATACGCTATGATCCACGGAGTGAATGACACGCCTCAATGTGCCGCCGCGCTGGTAGATCTGCTGGCGGGAATGCAATGCCATGTCAACCTGATACCGCTTAACCACGTGCCGGGCAGTCCGCTGGTACCGTCGAAAAAAGAGGATTTGCGGGCATTTCAAAACGCATTGATGAAAAAAGGAATTACCACGACGGTTCGACGGAGCCTGGGGGGAGATATCAGCGCATCCTGCGGCCAGTTGCGGAAGAAAGTGGCATCCTGGAGGGAGGAAGCTAAATGAAAGCCTGGGGAATCAGCCATGTCGGCATGGCCCGAAAGCTCAATGAGGATTCGTTTCACATCTGTATGTCCGCCGATCAACAGAACGGGCATTTCATTGTCTGTGACGGTATGGGAGGGGCCAAAGCGGGCGACGTTGCCAGCCGGCTGGCAACCGATACTTTTGCCGGGCAGTTTGACCCGGCAACGGAATATCAGAAGCTGGAAGAGCGCGTCAAGGGCGCTATTCAGAATGCCAATACCCGCGTGTGGGAAATGTCCCATACCGATCCTTCGCTGAGCGGAATGGGAACAACGATGGTGTGCGCTGTGGTGCAGAATGGAAGCGCTGTGGTGGGCAATGTCGGCGATAGCCGCGCTTATCTGATTGACGATGAAGGTATTCACCAAATCACAAAGGATCATTCTCTGGTCGGCGATATGCTGGCGCGCGGGGAGCTGACCCCTTATGAAGCGCAGCGCCACCCCAGCAGGAATGTCATTACGCGTGCAATTGGGGCGGATCGAAAAATTTTGTGCGATCTTTTTACATTGCAGCCCAAGCCGGGCCAATATCTGCTGATGTGCAGCGACGGCTTGACGGGCGAAGTCAGCGAACCGGAAATTTATTATGAAGTTTATCAGTCCGAGGCCCCGGAAAAAGCCTGCCAAACCCTGGTGAATATTGCAAATTCGCGCGGCGGACACGATAATATCACCGTTGTCTTGGTGTCTTTTTAAGGAGAGCTGAGCTATGAATAAGCTGATAGGACAGATGTTGGATGGCCGTTATGAAATCCTGGAAGTGATAGGCACAGGGGGTATGGCGGTCGTTTATAAAGCGAAGTGCCACAGGCTCAACCGCTATGTTGCCATTAAGGTGCTGAAAGAGGAATACGCGCGGGACAGCGAGTTCCGCCAGCGCTTCCACGACGAGTCACAATCGGTTGCCATGCTTTCGCACCCGAATATTGTCGCGGTGTACGATGTTTCGCGCAGCGGCAGCATCGACTATATCGTCATGGAGCTGATCGAGGGTATTACGCTAAAAGAATATTTGGCTCGCCGCGGGCCGCTGTCATGGCAGGAAGTAACTTTTTTTTCCATGCAGATTGCCAAAGCGTTGGAACATGCACATTCCCGCGGCATCATCCACCGCGATATCAAACCCCAGAATATCATGCTGCTGCGCGACGGTACGCTGAAGGTTGCCGATTTTGGAATAGCGCGCCACATGGCGCAGCAGAAAACCGAAAATATCAGCGAAGCGATTGGATCGGTCCATTACGTTTCCCCGGAGCAGGCGCGCGGCAGTCATATTGATAACCGCGCGGATCTCTATTCGTTTGGCGTCGTCATGTACGAAATGCTGACCGGCCGGCTGCCGTTTGAGGGGGACAGCGCCATTTCGGTGGCAGTGCAGCACATCAATTCCATCCCTCTTCCGCCCTCTGATTTTGTGCCCAATATCCCGGCGGCGCTTGAGGGCATCACCATGAAAGCCATGTGCCCTTCGCTGTCCAAGCGATATGCGTCGGCAGGGCAGATGTACGCCGACTTGGAGCGCTTTAAAAATGATCCAGCGTTTAAAGTGGAAATCCCTCCCGACGATGCGCAGCATTCGTATACCGAGCAGGAAGCAGATGCAACGCGCAAGCTGACCAATACCGGTGAAATGCGTGAAAACGGCCGCAATGCGCGGACAAGGCCCGCGCAGCGAGAGGGCCGTGAATCGCCTGAAAGGCAGCGATCGTCGGTCAAGGCCACGCTGATTTTCAGTGTCGTATCGGTCGCCGTTTTTATCGTCGGCGCCATTTATTTTATGATTTCTGTCATCAATCCTTTTGGCGGCGACGAAGATGCCGAGGTGCTCAAAGCACCGCCGCTTGTGGGAAAAACGATGGAGGAAATCAAGGCGGATCCGGAAATTTGGGATGTCTATGATATTCGCGAAGGCGAGCTGGTGTACGACGAGTCGGTGCCGGCTGGCAATATCATTTCACAGGATCCGGTGGCAGATCATGTTTTAAAAGAAGGGCAGGCTATTGTCGTTACGATCAGCCGCGGCCCGAAAACCATTACGTTAGAAGATTATGCCGGACAGGAATATCGTCAGGCCGACATTGAACTTCGCCGTCTGGGATTAATCCCCATTATTCAATATGAAAATGATGAGGATTCGGAAAAGGACAATGTCATCCGCACAGAGCCGGCAGCAGGCACAGAGCTTAACTCAGGGGATAATGTGGTGCTGGTAGTCAGTGAAGGGCCGGAGCTGAAAGAGGTCGTTGTTCCCGACGTAACGACAATGACGCTGGCCAAGGCCGAGGAGACGCTGCGCGGCGCAGGATTGACGCCGGGAACGGCAACGGCGGTGGACAGCGATAAGCCGGACGGCACGGTCATTTTCCAGGCCATTCCCGCAAAATCAAAAGTAGAAGAAAACACGGTAGTCGATTTGCAAATCAGCAGAAATCCTGAGCCGGTGATGAAGAGCAAGACCAAAACCTTCACCATTATTGAAGCTGAAGGCGAAGTACAGGTTGAAGTCAAGGTGGACGGCGAGACGCAGTATAAAGCCACACATCTGACGGAGGACGGTGAAATTTTGGTGCCGCTCGTCGCTGAAGAAGGCCGGCACACCATTCGCATCATCCAAAACGGAGAAACCACATATGAAGCGAATGAAGAGTTTTAATGGGTAAAGAACGGAAAAACGGTACGATTCTCAAGGGAATCGGCGGATTTTACTATGTCGCCTGCGGGCAGCAGGTGATTGAATGCAAGGCCAGCGGCCGGCTGCGTCTGGGAGGCGCACCGCCGTTGGCTGGCGACGTGGTCGAGCTGGAACAGGCGGATAACGGGGACGGATTTATCGTCACGATAAATGCGCGTAAGAATGTACTTATCCGTCCGCCGATTGCCAATATTGATCAGATTTTTATTGTGGCTTCGCAGGCGCCGCCCATCACAGACCCTTACTTGATTGATAAGGTAACTGTGATTGCACAGCAACAGGGGATACGGCCGATTATCGTTCTCAACAAATCCGATTTGGAGCAGAGCGCAGCTTTAGAAGAAGCTTATCGCCCAACGGGTTTTATTGTGTTGCACGCCAGCGCCGCGACAGGGGCTGGCTGTGCCGAACTGGCGGAGCTGATGCGCAACAAAGTATCATGCTTTACAGGCAATTCTGGCGTGGGAAAGTCGAGCTTGCTCAGCCGCTTGACAGGCCAGGATTTGCTGGCAGGCGCCATCAGCGGGAAGATAGGGCGGGGGAAAAATACCACCCGCCATGTTGAGCTGCTGTATCTGCCGGGCGGCGGCCTGGTGGCCGATACGCCGGGTTTTTCTTCGTTTGAAGTACGTCAGATGGAGCGTATACGCAAAGAAGATTTACAGCTGTTGTTTCCGGAAATGGAGCCGTTTTTAGGCCAATGTCGGTTTACCGGCTGTGCGCACGTCAAAGAACCCGATTGCGCGGTGCGCGCGCTGGTGAAGAGCGGCGGTATGGCGGAAAGTCGATATGAAAGCTATGTAAAACTGTATGAAGAGCTTAAGCAGATAAAAGATTGGCAATAGATCGGCTACGGAAGTATCAGCAAAATACTGTGCGGGCTTGCACCTTTTTCACCTGAGCGGAATAAGATAGAGCAACAGGGTGATGCTGATGAGATGCAGACGAAAAGGGTGCAGCGTATACATAGCCGCCGTTGCCGTAGGCGTGCTGATTGCCATGCTGCTTCCCGTTTGGTGGTGTTTTTGGATTATCTGCGCATTGATCGCATTGATTTGTTTTTGCTGACGGGAGGATGAAGATGAAGATTTACGTTTGGAAATCGCCCAAAATGCTTTCAGGCTTGCTGCAAAAGCTGCTTGGGTAAGCGGCGCGCCCCCGGAGAATGCTGGGTTCTCATAAGATAATACTAGAAAATTACTGAATTGCGGCATCTGCCAGGCAGGAGCGGTCAAAAAAGGAAAACGATGGATTTAGCTTCACAGCTAAGTCCATCGCTTTTTCTATGCTCTGTTGCCGTTTTGAGGGCTTATTCAAAGGGGTAAGGCGTTACGGAGGATTAAGGCTTCTGAAACCTGCTTGACATAAGGCTTTTCAGGCTCGTTTTTTGAAGGGGTGGTATCCTAATTCCCCCATGCCTGAAAATCAAACTGCTGTCAACATCGGACTGTTTTGCGGGTATAGCCTCGCAAAATATGCTATAATAAAAGAAACAAGTTGGATGAATGGCTGGAAGATGCTGAAAATCGAACGCGGCAGCGGCGTACCAATCTATCAGCAGATATACAAACAGATCAAAGCCGACATCTTATCAGGGAATCTGCCGGATAGCTTCCGTATAACATCGACCCGGACGCTGGCCAAGGAACTTCGAGTTGGCAGAAATTCCGTGGAGAGTGCCTATGAAAAGCTCGTGTTAGAGGGATACATAGCGGCTATTCCCGGCTCTGGATATACGGTGAACAGGATGGAGTTCGACTTATATCAGGAGTCCCCGTGGAAGGAACGGTTAACAGTCGAGCCTGCAAAGCGTGCCTGTGATCTGCCAATGATCCAATACAGTTTCCAATATGGCGAACTGGAAAGCGAGAGTTTCCCCAGCGAAAGTCCAGCTAATAAAAGTCAAGAGGGAAACGAGAAAACATTGCAAAAACCGGAGGGGGAGGACATAAGGAAATAGAGGCTCCGCAGGGCCTCAAAAAATATAGTAGATAATTCAAGCGGCGTTTGACTGTAGCAGATGATTTTGGCGATGCTCTTTCGGCGAGACCAGGATGAAAGGTTTCTCATCCCGCAGTATTGCAAAAACAATATTACAGAGTTTGTGCATGACTGCTCCGATCGCGATCATCTTGGCCTTGCATTTGCACTTCTCCTGGTAGTAGTCACGCAGAACAGGATTCTTTGGCCCATAGGTATTACCATAACTTACGGATGGACTTGTGCAGACCGACGGCATCAGCGAATACCGCTATCAGAAAGCCCTGTTTTTCGGCTGGGTGCTGATGTAGCGGGAGGCCGGAAAGGACTGGAAACCCATGCTGGGCTTTACCGAGGAGGTATAGATTGACGTCGATTATGTCATGCCCTCGTTTTACTGTGAGAAGCACCCGGATTCTACGTTTAACAAGTTTATAAAGGTATCCATTTTCATGCCGGACAGCGATTTGACGATTGTGGGCAATACCTTCAATGTTTATCGCGGCGGAAAGATGGTGGAGCGGCGTGAGCTTCAGACAAATCGGGAGATTGTCACGCTGTTGAAGGATACGTTCGGTATCCAGGTTCCGGACAGCTATCAGGATTTTTTGTATAGGCAGGAGGAATAGACCCATGCAGCACAGAATGAAAACTCACCAGTTGGACAGGCAGCAGATTGACAGTCTGCTGGACAGGGCGGAGGTAGCCAGTCTTGCAACCATCAACGCAGATGGGACGCCCTATGTGGCACCGGTGCATTTTCTGTATCAGGAGGGAGCCGTCTACGTCCACGGTCTTCCTGCTGGACAGAAAATTGATAATATCAAGGCGAATCCCGCTGTCTGTCTGACTGTTTGCAAAATGGATGGGGTTCTGCTTGACCCGTCAGGAAACCCGTGTGACACGAATACGAGCTATCAGAGCGTTATCCTTCAGGGGACAGCTTCTATACTGGCAAATGCAGAAACCAAGAGAACCATTTTAGAAGGAATCGCGCAGAAATATACGCCGGAGCTTTCAGGCGGGGTCTTACCGGAAAGCATGGTCAAAGGCACAGCGGTGCTGGAAATCAGAGTAAGCATGATTACAGGGAAATATTACGGGCAGCAAAAAGAACAATAAATCATTGCATTTCGCGCGGCAGGAATGCAGCTATCTTTTGGGCAACAGCATGACCTTTAAAGACAACAGGCTGGGGAAAAGGTTTGACATGTTGGTGAGCCGGGCTGCGTTGTACGCGCTGATAGGCGGCGTGTCGTTTGGGTTTTAGAACCTTGACCATATAGAGGTGTTCGCGGTCACCGAGTTTGTCTCGCTTTACAGCAAGGACAACAGGGCGCTGATGGCGGGCGTCCGGTTCTGGCAGGTTACAGACGACAAACTCCTGCGGTATACCCTTTATGAGCCAGACGGGCATACGGAATATATCCGGAGCGGAAATGCAAATCATGTAGCCCAAGCAGGCTTTTATTCTGCATATTACCGGTGCGCCGCTGAACAGCGAAAGAATCTATGCGGTGAAAATTGCCAGAGCTTTCCCATTGTGCCGCTCAGGAACAACTGCGATTGCAAGTCCGAGCTGACCGGCCGGCGCAACACCATTGACGCGCTGGATTTATGCTGCTCCAACATGGTCAATGCGGAGCGCATGACCCACGCGAACGAGGTTGCGGCGGCGTACATAAATGACGCAACGCCGGGGCTGTACTCCATCAACCGCAACTATGCCGCTTATACCATCGAACAAGTAGCCGGGGACGTGGGCTTCGATCTGTGGGACGAACAGACGGTAAAGCGGCTGATTGTGGAGCAGCCGAGTATGATGCCCTATTATCCGTCGGAACGCGCAGTCAAGCGCGGCATTGACCTTGCCTATGGGAAACGGCAAATCACTGCGCAGGTGACGAGCGGGATTTTGCAGGGAGAGAGCATCAAGCATCTGGCTGACCGTCTCCAGAAAAACATCCCGAACATGAACCGGGACAGCGCCATCCGTGCGGCGCGCACTGCCGTCACAGGAGCGCAGAACGCAGGGCGGCAGGATAGCTACGATGCCGCCGTGAAGATGGGCATTGAGATGGAAAAACAGTGGCTGGCAACGCTGGACGGCAGGACGCGCCATGACCACGCTATGGCAGATGGGCAGATTGCAGGCGTAGACGAGCCATTTACCGTGGGCGGAGAAAAGCTGATGTTTCCCGGCGACCCTTCCGGCAGCGGATGGAATATCTATAACTGCCGCTGCACACAAATTGCGAAGGTCAAGGGCGTGGATATGAGCGATGCCAAACGGCGGGCTGTTGACCCTGTGACGGGCGAAAGCGAAGTCGTATCCAACATGACATACCAGGAATGGTATGAAATGAAGGAAAAGCAGCACGGAAAAGCGGAGATGGAAACCGCAAGGAAAAAGGCTGAGCGGGAATCCTCTGACAGAAAGCAATTCGAAGAATATCGCGCTGCCCTGGGCAAAAACGCTCCGAAAACATTTGCGGATTTTCAGGATTTGAAGTATAATAATACTAAGAAATGGGCGGCGTTGAAAACAGAGAAGCGGCAGACCGATTTTGTGGAAAATGCGCCTTGCGTGACAACGCCAAAGAAGTATACCGGATATTTCCTGAAGCCGGATACAAAGCATTCACAGGATTTCTTTGGTGTTGGTTACACGCAGGATAATCCCTTGCAGCTGCGGTATGATATGGCACGGCAGTTTGATATGGAGAAGGCCGTGGATGCCGAGATTTTGGATGATGGAGCTAAAAAGTTTAATATCTACATGGAACTTGGCGTTACCAAGAAAAAAATGTTTAAAACGGGATGGCGTATAGATAAACCTGGTGATAAGCCCAGAGTCATTACAGGGTTCCGGAAGGATGAGAAATGATATGTTTCAGGAATACGAAAAGGTAAGAATTAAAGCAAGCGGAATCATAGGAGAAATTATTGACATTTACTATCCTGCAAGCGGAGAAAAGAAGTATACGGTTGAGAGCGATGAAAAAGGAGTCCCTGGCGGCTGGGGGGAAGCAGATAGCTGGAAGCTGTTCGACTGCACCGAGGACGAGCTGGAAAGGATAGACTGACATGGCAAAAGACGATTACCACGTTATCGTGTACCAGATACTTGCGTATCTGTATCAGTGTCTGAAATCCGGGAAAGACATTGACACTAAAATGCTGGGCAAGGACAGTGAATATTTCATTGTTGACGGGAGAGCGTTGAGCGATAGATATTGGTGCTATATCCTATATCAGCTTCAAAGTATGCGGCTGGTTGACGGTATTGTGTTTTCCGGGCATGTGAATAACTGTTCATATGAACGGCCTGTTCGTTGGGAAAACTGTATGATTACGCCGATGGGCATCGAATACTTAACGGACAATTCTTTTCTGGTGAAAGCAAATGAATGATTTTAAACTGATGGCCCGGCTGCTGGCGGCAATTCGGGCCGGTGAGGGCGGGCCATTTAACTGCGCTTTGGTGGATGAGCGGGTGCTGAAGGCCACGGCCAAAGACCGGGACAGGATGGCCCTGAAGCTGCAAAAGGCCGGATATATTGAGGGGCTTTTTGTAATCGACGATGTGGACAATCAGCCGGCGCCTGTCATCCTCTGGGCCAATTCCAGCCCCGCAGTCACCCTGGATGGCATGGCATACATGCAGGAAAACAACTCCCTGCGCAAGGCTTATCAGGAAATACGGGACATTGGCGTCGAGCTGGCGTCCAAGACGGTGGCCAATGTGATTGCCGCATTGGCGGAGAAATAAGGAGGCAAAAGCAAGGATTGAGCGATTCCATGCACATCGAAATCACCGACAACAGCGGAAAAGTCAAGGAAGAGTTTGAAGCCGCCGTGCTGCGTGCGCTGGAAAAGTGCGGGCTGACGGCGGAAGGGTATGCAAAACAGCTTGCCCCAAGTCCCGGAAAAACAGGAACGGGGGCTTTACGGAACAGCATCACTCATTTAGTTGCAGAAAATGAAAATACGGTTTATGTCGGCGTTCCACAAGGGCCAACATCTTATGGCATATATCTCGAATTGGGAACTGGAAAGTATTATCCCGGTGGGCGGCCTACCCCGTGGGTATACCAGGACGCGAAAGGCAACTGGCACCTGACCCACGGCCAGCGGGCGCATCCGTACATCAAACCGGCAGTCGCCGACCATGTTTCCACATACAAAGGTATTATCCAAGACGAATTAAAGGGGTAGCCCATGCAAGAACGCCTATTGAAAGAACCGGAAATCCGAAAAGCAGAATCCGCCCTTGCAAAAGGCGACCGGGTGGAGCTAATTCCCATCAAGGACGGCGTGAAGGTTGTGCGGGTGCGGCGGGAGGAAATAAAAATTCTCGCGAAGTAGTCACTGTTGTGGTATAATAGCTTTGAGGTGATTTTTATGGGCGTGTCAATACCTATGTCATGGTTAAAGTGCGCGTCGTG
>CANEGK010000002.1 GCA_947427035.1 uncultured Clostridium sp. | reverse complement strand
ATGCCGCCGCCGGCGCGCAGAATATCAAGGTAACCTGCGCCGCGCAGCTTGAGGGGGATTTCCCCCTGCCGCCAGCCGCCGAACACCAGGTGGGTGTGCGCGTCAACCAGGCCGGGGGTCGCGAGCCGCCCGCCCGCGTCATAGACGGCGGCGCCTTCACTGCCCGCGGGCAGCGCCCCGTTTTCGGCAACGGCGGTGATGACGCCGTCCTCACACAAAACGGCGGCGTTTTTCAGCTTTTGGTTTTCGCCCTGCTTTGCGCCGCAATGGCGCTCACTCCCCACCGGGGTCTGCAGCAGGCCGATGTTGCGAATCAGCAGCTTTTCACCCATGACTCTTTCCCTTACAGCATGTGATTTTCAAGTACCTGGCGGCTGAAATCGAAGTTTTCGATTTGCAGGTAATACTCGGCCGAATCGGCCAGCGCCTGCATGGGGGTCAGGCCGACGATTTCCGTGCCGATGACATGCACGCCCCAGCGGGCAGCCTCGGCCTTTGTCAGCTCGACGACGCGGTACAGCGGGGTCTTGTGGAAATCGGTCATATTGATGGAGACCTGCGCGACGTTGCGGTCTTCGAGCAGGACGCCCATAGCTTTGACGCAGTCAAAGCCGCCGCTCGAACGGCGCAGGATTTTGGCAATTTTTGAAGCGATCGACACATCCGAGGTCGAAAGGTTGATGTTGAAGGCGACGAGGAAGGGGCGGCAGCCGACGGCGACGACGCCGGCCGACGGGTGGATGGTGCGGCCGCCGAAATCGGGCTCCCACTCGGGCTGCTGCACCTTTTCCGCCATGCCCTCGAACTGTCCCTTGCGGACGGCCGCCAGATTCTGGCGGTGCGGGGCGGATGCCGATTTTTCGTACAGGAAAACGGGAATTTTGGCCTCGTTCCACACGCGCTCGGCCACCTGTTTGGACAGCGCGACGGTCTCTTCCTCCGTCATTTCCTTGATGGGGATAAAGGGGATGACGTCGACGGCGCCCATGCGGGGGTGCTCGCCTTCGTGCTTGCGCAGGTCGATGAGTTCGGCCGCTTTTTTGGCCAGCCGGACGGCCGCTTCGGCCGCGCCTTCGGGCGAGCCGAAAAAGGTGATGACCGTGCGGTTATGGTTCATGTCGGAGCTGTAGTCCAGCAGGGTGACGCCCGGCGTGCCGCGCACTTCGTTGACGACGGCCTCGACGACATCCTGGTTTCTCGCTTCGCTGATATTGGGAACGCATTCAACAATTTTAGCCATTTTATTTTTCTCCTTATTATAAGTACGAACCGTACGGCCCTTTTGCCCGCGCCCGCCCCAGGCGGGAGCGGGCGAAAGCGGGTCTTTATTTTACCAATCTGTCGATCAGAGCGTCGGACGCGACATACGGAATGGTGATGTGCGCCGCCTTACCGCTCTTCTGGTTGTACGCGATGCTCGTTTCGATCGAGGCTTCGTTGCGGGCCCAGGCACGGCGGGCGACGCCGCCCATGACGTCCCACATCATGGCCGATTTGATGGTTTCGTCAACGCGGCGCGAGCCGTCGAGCACCAGACCAAAGCCGCCGTTGATGGCCTTGCCGATGCCGACGCCGCCGCCGTTGTGCAGGGCGCACAGACTCATGCCGCGCGCGGCGTTGCCGGCAAAGCACTGCACCGCCATGTCGGCCATGACGTTGGAACCGTCTTTGATATTGGCCGTCTCGCGGAAGGGCGAATCGGTGCCCGAAACGTCATGGTGGTCGCGCCCCAGCATGACGGGGCCGATTTCGCCGTTGCGGACCATTTCGTTAAACCGCAGGGCAATGCGGGTGCGCCCCTCGGCATCCTGGTACAGAATGCGGGCCTGCGTGCCGACGACCAGACGGTTTTCTTTGGCGTCGCGAATCCAGATATAGTTGTCGCGGTCCTGGAAGCGGCGTTCGGGGTCGATGCAGTCCATGGCCGCCTTGTCGGTTTTGTCAAGATCCTCGGGCTTGCCGGACAGGCAGACCCAGCGGAAGGGGCCGTAGCCGTAATCGAAGAGCATGGGGCCCATGATGTCCTCGACATAGGACGGGAAGATGAAGCCGTCTTTCTCATCGACGCCGTTTTTGGAGATTTCCTGCACGCCGGCGTCAAAAACCGCTTTCATAAAGGAGTTGCCATAGTCAAAGAAGTAGGTGCCGGCCGCCGCCAGCTTTTTGATGGCGGCAAAGTGCCGTCTGAGCGACGCGTCAACCAGCCGGGCAAAGCCTTCGCGGTCCGAATGCAGCATTTCGGTGCGCTGCTCAAAGGTCAGGCCAACCGGGCAGTAGCCGCCGTTATAGGCGTTGTGGCACGAGGTCTGGTCGCTCAGCAGATCGATGTGGAAGTTTTCGGCGGCCGCTTTTTCCAGAAGATCGACGATGTTGCCGTGGTAGGCGATGGAGATGCTTTCGCCCTTCTGCACATATTCTTTGGCCAGGGCGAAAACCTCGTCCAGATTGTCGGAAATCCGCTCGACCCAGCCCTGTTTGTGGCGGGTTTCAATGCGCGAACGGTCGACCTCGGCAAAAATGCCGACAGCGCGGGCGATGTTGGCCGCTTTAGGCTGCGCGCCGCTCATGCCGCCCAGGCCGGACGAGACAAAGATTTTGCCGGTCAAGTCGCCCTGCGCGGGCACACCGAGGTATTTGCGCCCGGCGTTGAGAATGGTGTTGAAGGTGCCGTGGACAATGCCCTGCGGGCCGATATACATCCAGCCGCCGGCCGTCATCTGGCCGTAGTTGGCGACACCCATCTGCTCGGCGACCTCCCAGTCCTTGAGGTTGTCAAACATACCGACCATCAGCGCGTTGGTCAGAATGACGCGGGGCGCTTCGGGCCGCGAGGGAAAAAGTCCGACCGGGTGACCCGATTCGATGACCAGCGTCTGATCCTGGGTCAGCTCTTCGAGATATTTTTTGATCAGACGGTATTGCAGCCAGTTCTGGCAGGGCTGCCCCGTCTCGCCGTAGGTGACCAGCTCATAGGGGTACAGCGCGATTTCAAAATCGAGGTTGTTATCGATCATGACCTGGAAGGCCTTGCCCTCAATGCATTTGCCCTTATACTCGTCAATGGGTTTGCCGTAAATGCGCCCTTCGGGGCGATAGCGGTACGCATAGACGCGGCCGCGGGTTTTCAGCTCCTCCAGAAATTCGGGGGCCAGCGTTTCGTGCAGCTCTTCGGGCACATAGCGCAGCGCGTTTTTCAGCGCGGTTTTGGTCTGCTCGGGCGTCAGGCAATAGCCGCGGTCGGGCGCGCGGCGGATGCCGGGTACAAAATCCGGCATGGGAGGCAGCTCGGCCCCCAGCTTGATGGTCATGGCGTTGTCAATGGTCTGGTTGTTCATTCTGTTCCCTCCTGAACATTCATCCGGAAAGAAGCGCGCACAGACGGACGCTCTGCGCGAACATCTTTATTTTATCAGTTTATCGCGCGGCCTGCAATGCTGAATTGTGCAGCATTCTGCCGTGTGTTTTTTGTTAAAGAAGCTGACCGCAGACGGCCTCGGCGGCTTCGAGCACGCTGCCCGACTTGATCATATTGTCACATTTGACCATATTGTAGTGCATGACGACGTCCTGATCGATGGGCGCGACCTCCTGCCGTACACGGTCATACACCGCCCTGGTGGCAGGCGCCAGCTTGCTTTCGTCGCGGAAGGTGATGGCCTGCGCCGCAGCGAACAGCTCGATGGACAGCACCTTTTCACTGTTGTCCAAAATCATGCGCGCTTTGCGCGCCGCCGTGGTGCCCATGCTGACGTGGTCCTCCTGGTTGGCACTCGAGGGGATGGAGTCGACGCAGGCGGGGTGGGCGTACACTTTGTTTTCCGAAACCATGGAGGCCGCCGCGTACTGGGTGATCATAAAGCCGGAGCACACGCCGCCGTGCGCCGTGAGGAAGGCGGGCAGGCCGGAAAGCTGCGGGTTGACCAGCCGCTCGAGCCGCCGCTCGGAAACATTGGCCAGCTCGGCGATGGCCATGCCGGCCATATCCATAGCGATAGCCACCGGCTGCCCGTGGAAGTTGCCGCCCGAAATGGCCTCGTCCTCGTCCGGGAAGATGAGCGGGTTGTCGGTGACGGCGTTGATTTCGCGCGACAGAACATCCCAGCAGTAGCGCAGCGCGTCGCGGCTGGCGCCGTGGATCTGCGGCATACAGCGGATGGAGTAGGCGTCCTGCACCTTATCCGGGTTTTTGTCGTGCGCCAGCTCGCTGCCCTTAAGCAAACGGAGCAGGTTGGCGGCCGCATCCTTCTGGCCCTGGTGCCCGCGCAGCGCGTGAACCTTGGGGTCAAAGGCCTTTTTAATGCCCAGCGACGCCTCGGTGGTCAGCGCGCCGACGACGTCGGCCGTTTTGCACAGGCGCACGGCGTCGTAAATGACCATGCAGCCGATGGCCGTCATAATCTGGGTGCCGTTGATGAGGGCCAACCCCTCTTTGGCGGCCAGCTCGACGGTGGCGATGCTCGCCTTTTTCATGGCTTCGGCCCCCGGCATGACTTCGCCCTGGTATTCAGCGTCGCCCTCGCCCATCATGACAAGCACCATGTGCGCCAAAGGCGCCAGGTCGCCGCTGGCCCCCAGCGATCCCTTTTCGGGAATGACCGGGTGGACGCCGGCGTTGAGCATGTCGAGCAGCGTCTGCAACGTGGACAGACGGATGCCCGAGTGGCCGCGCGACAGGGCGTTGCAGCGCAGCAGCATGGCGGCGCGCACCACCTCACACGGCAGGGGCTGGCCCATGCCGCAGGCGTGGCTGATGATGAGGTTGCGCTGCAACGCGCGCGTATCCTCGGCGGAGATCAGCGTGTCGGAAAATTTGCCGAAGCCGGTGGTCAGGCCGTAAACAACGGCGCCTTCGCTCAACTTTTTATCAACATACTCGCGACAGGCAAGCACCTTGCTCTTCGCTTCGTCTGAAATACGGACTTTCGCGCCGCCGCGCGCAACGGCCACCACCTCTTCAATGGTCAGCTTTTCACCGCAGATGACGATTTCCATGATGTCACATTCCTTTCTGTCCCTTTTCTCTAATAAATTGATAGTTGGATAAATTGGTATACTCCACGCAAAATGGTATATAAAAATTATACTTACTTTGGCCGTTTTCGTCAATGCGTCAATGTGGTTTTTCACAAAAAATGGCCCAATGCTTACGGCGGTATCTTTTCCTTGCTTTTTTTCACCGAGAACTTATAATTAAAACTATACCATTTTATCTTTCCCTGCGGCAGAAAGGAGTGCTGCGCATGGACTTCAGGCTGGACGGCCAGAGCGCGCTTTACAAGCAGATTGTCGAACAGATCCTCTTCAAAATCAAAAACGGCGAACTGGCCCCCGGCGCCAAGCTGCCCACCGAACGCGAGCTGGCGCATGAGCTGGGCGTTGCGCGCGGCACCGTCAAAAAAGCCTATGCCGAGCTGGCTGACAACAACATCATTGAGGTCATTCAGGGCAGCGGCAGCTATGTTTACAGCGACAAAACGACCTTTGACGGCGAACGCCGCCGCATGGCCATCGGCCTGATCGAAGAGCTTTTATCCAAGCTGGCTTACTGGGACTTTTCGCTCAAAGAGATCTCCACCCTGATCCGCATGTGCCTTGTCCAGCGCGAAAGCCCGGAGCGGCCCATCCGCGTCGCCGCCATCGACTGCAACCCGGAATCGCTCGCCATTTTCAAGCGCCAGCTTTCCTACCTGCCCAACATCGCGCTGTCTGTTTTCACCGTTGAAAGCGTTATTTTAAATGAAAACGCCGCTTCCATTTTTGCCGATTTTGATTTGGTGCTGACAACCGAAACCCATTACGAACAGGTCGCCCGCAGCCTGCACGGCGACGGCGTGCGCATTTTGCCCGTGTCGGTCAGCCTGAGCCACCAGGCCATTGTCGACATTTCGACCCTGCCTGAAAAAAGCGCCATCGGCATCCACTGTGTCAGCAACAAATTCGCCAACCTCATCGCGCAGCAGGCGGCCGCTTTTCGCAGCGTGCCGCACCCGCTGCCCGTCTGCTTTGAGTCCGACCGGCAGTCGGCCGAGCGTTTTCTGCAAAAGCTGGACTGCGTCATCGTCAACCCCGACTCCGCCCTGCTGGCGCCCGATCTCTTCGGCGACGTGGGCCAGCGCTTTGCAGAGCGCGGCGGGCGCATCATCCCCTTTAACTACCTTATCGACCGCGGCTCTCTGATCCACGTTGAAGAGCAGGTCGATCGCATTTTAAAAACCAGGGCGGGCCTGTCCGGCCCGGATCTCGGCTGAAAGGAGGCGCTCTATGTTCAGCAAAGAGGACCTGAAAAAACTGATTTTTCCCCTGATTATCGAGCAGCTGCTGGCCGTCACCATCGGCATTGCCGACGCCGTGATGGTGGCCAGCGTGGGACAGTCGGCCATCTCGGGCGTCTCGCTCGTCGACTCGGTCAACCTGCTGCTCATCAATATCCTGGCTGCGCTTGCGACGGGCGGCGCCGTCGTCGCGTCGCAGTGTCTGGGCCGAGGCGAGCCGTGGCGCGCATGTACCGCGGCCAAGCAGCTCATTTTTTCCTGCGGGGTGCTGGCCGCCCTTCTGGCGGCGCTGGCGCTGGCCTTTCGCGGCGCTCTGCTGGGGGCGCTCTTCGGCTCAGTCGAAGCCGACGTCATGCGCAACGCACAGACCTATTTCTTTTTCTCCGCCCTCTCCTACCCTTTTATCGCCATATACAACGCGGGGGCGGCCCTCTTCCGCACCATGGGCAATTCGCGCATTTCCATGCTGACCTCGGCGGGTATGAATCTCATCAACGTGGCCGGCAACGCCGTTTTGATCTTCGGTTTTTCCATGGGCGTGGCCGGCGCGGCCATCGCCACGCTGGTGTCCCGCATTATCGGCTCTGCCGCTATGGTGGCGCTGCTCCGCCGCCCGTCGGGCGTTATTTTCGTCCGTGACTGGCGGCAGTTCCGGCTGGACTTCGGCATGATCAAAAGTATTTTCCGCATCGGCATTCCCACCGGGCTGGAAAACGGCATGTTCCAAATCGGAAAGGTGCTGGTCTCTTCCCTGGTCGCCACCTTCGGCACGGCGGCTGTCGCCGCCAACTCGGTGGCCGGCAATATCGGCTCCTTTGCCATCATCCCCGGCTCGGCCATCGGCCTTGCCATGATCACCGTGGTGGGGCAGTGCGTCGGCGCGCGCGATTATGCGCAGGCCCGCGCGTACACAAAAAAACTGATGTTTATCGCTTATACCGGCATAGCGGCGCTCAACCTGCTGGTCATTGTCCTGTGCCGCCCCATCGTCGGTATCTACGACCTGCCGGCGGAAACGGCGGCGCTGGCCGTACAGCTTCTTTTGTGGCATTCGGTTTTCTGCATGACCATCTGGCCTGCCGCCTTTACCCTGCCCAACGCCCTGCGCGCCGGCAATGACGTGCGCTTTACCATGACGGTTTCGGTCTTTTCCATGTGGACCTTCCGCATTGTCTTCAGCTATATTCTGGGGCGCTGGCTTGAGATGGGTGTGCTCGGCGTGTGGATCGCCATGTTCATCGACTGGGTTTTCCGCATGGTTCTTTTCATCTGGCGGTTTCACGGCCACCGCTGGGAACAAAAGCAGGTTCTGTAAGCTTTATTTCTTTGCAAACATAAAAAGAGCCGTTTGCCCGGGCGCACATCGTAAAGAAGTCAACACCCGCCGAAGCAAGCTGCTTTTCGGCGGGTGTTATTTTTGATAATGCCTACCCAACAAATTAAAACGTGTGGCTGTTCCGCGCCTGCCTTGCGACATTTATAGAACCTTGGCCGCTCGAACCTATACCGGCAGCGGCTATCGGGCAGTTGGCAGCGTCGGATATCCTTGCAGTATTAATGGTTGTCGTAAGCGCCCGCTTTATCAAAAAGATACGGCGGGATTGACAGATTTGAGTTGATGGCGCCCCCTCTACAGGCGTCTTTCTTGAAAATTACACAACATCATAAGGGCAAGGCAAACCACCGTGGTTCGCCTTGCCCTTATTTTCTTTATGAAACTTTGCCTTTACAGACGGTCTTTTCGACCCGTGTATTTATTTGTCGTCGCAGAGGAAGCACGAGACAAAATGCCCCGGCGCAATCTCTTTGAGCTGCGGCTCGCCCTGGCGGCAGCGATCCGTTGCGTAGGTGCAGCGGTTGGCAAACCGGCAGGCGGCGGGCGGCTCGATCGGGGACGTAATCTCGCCTTTGAGCAGGATGCGCTCGCGGCGGTTGTGCAGCGACGGAATGGGGATAGCCGACAAAAGCGCCTGCGTGTACGGGTGCGTCGGGTGCGCAAACAGCTCTTCCGACGGCGCTTTTTCAATCAGCTTGCCCAGGTACATGACCGCAATATCGTCCGAGAAGTGGTTGACGACCGACAGGTCGTGCGTGATGAACATATACGTCAGGCCCATTTTGTCCTGCAACTCTTTCATCAGGTTGAGGATCTGCGCCTGAATGGAAACGTCCAGAGCGGAAACCGGCTCGTCGCACACGATGAACTTGGGGTTGAGCGCCAGCGCGCGGGCAATGCCGATACGCTGACGGCGGCCGCCGTCCAGCTCGTGCGGGTAGGTGTTGATCAGGCGCTCGGCCAGGCCGACGGTTTCCATCAGCTCGCGCACGCGATCCATACGCTCGTTCTTGTCGGTGATGATATTGTTGATTTTGAGCGGTTCGGCAATGGTCTGGCTGATCGTTTTGCGCGGGTTGAGGCTGGAAAACGGATCCTGGAAGATGATCTGCATTTCCGTGCGCTTTTTGCGCATCTCTTCTTTGGACAGGCGGACGACGTCCTGCCCTTCAAACAGAACCTCGCCGCTCGTCGGTTCCAACAGGCGCAGAATGGCGCGGCCGGTCGTCGACTTGCCGCAGCCCGATTCGCCGACGACGCCCAGCGTCTTGCCGCGTTCAATGGTAAAGGTGACGTCGTCCACGGCGTGCAGCATACCGCGCGGGGTTTTGAAAAACTTCTTTAAGTTTTTAACATCAAGCAGCGGAGCCGTGCTCATCGTCCAATCACCTTCCCCTCTTTTACATTGGTTTCATTATACAGATGGCATTCGACATAGTGGCCGTCGTTGCGGTAAACGCGTTTGGGCTTCTGCGTTTTGCAGATCTCCTGGGCATAGTCGCAGCGCGGGCAGAAGGCGCAGCCTGCGGGCAGGTTGCTCGGGTCGGGCATCAGGCCCTTGATGGGCTTGAGCTTGGCCTGCCTGTCCTCCAGGTTGGGCAGTGAATTGAAAAGGCCCTCGGTATACGGGTGGCGGGTATTTTCAAAAATGTCCTCCAGCGTGCCGTGCTCGACGACGCGGCCGGCATAAATCACCGATACCGTGTCGCAAATCTCGGCGACAATGCCGAGGTCGTGGGTGATCATCAGCATCGACGTGTTGTATTTTTCGCGCAGGCCCTTCATCATTTCCAGCACCTGCGCCTGAATGGTGACGTCGAGCGCCGTCGTCGGTTCGTCGGCAATCAGAAGCTCGGGATTGCACGCCAGCGCCATCGCGATGACGACGCGCTGCTTCATGCCGCCCGAAAACTGGTGCGGATATTCGCTGCCGCGCTCGCCGGGAATGCCGACCAGCTCGAGCATTTCGCGTGCGCGCTTGACGGCGCTTTGGTGGTTGCCCTCTTCGTGCAGCTCGATGACCTCGGCTATCTGCTCTTCGACCGTCATGACCGGATCGAGCGAGGTCATGGGATCCTGGAAGATCATGGCGACCGTCTTGCCGCGGATCTTCTCCATTTCCTTTTCCGGCAGACTCAGAATATCCTGCCCGTCCAGCAGGATGCTGCCGCCGACAATAACGCCCGGCGGGCTGGGGATCAGGCGAAGGATGGAAAGTCCGGTCGTCGTCTTGCCCGCGCCCGTCTCGCCGACCAGCCCGAGCGTTCTGCCGCGCTCGATGCTCAAATCGAGGCCGTTCAGCGCCTGGACGACGCCGTAGTCGGTGCGGAACTCGACGACCAGATCCTTAATTTCAACCGCAAGCTTGCCCTGCTCTTTCCGGGCCGCGGCGTCTTTCACATTTTCAGTCATCTTGACTCCCCCTTATCTCAGTCTGGGATCGAGCGCATCCCGCAGCCCGTCACCCAAAAGGTTGAGCGAAAGGATGGTGATCATGATGGCCAGCCCGGGGAACATGGTCATATAGCTGTAATCGCGGATAAAGGTGCGCCCGTTCGAGAGCATGGAGCCCCATTCCGGCGTGGGCGGCTGAATGCCCAGGCCCAGGAAGGAAAGGCCCGCGATGGTCAGGATGATGTCGGCGATTTTCAGCGTCGTCTGGACGATGATGGGCGCCAGGCAGTTCGGCAGGACGTGGCTGAAAATAATGGTGCTGTCGCGCGCGCCGATGGCGCGGGCCGCTTCGATGTACTCGACATCGCGGACGGTCAGAACCGAACCGCGGATGATGCGCGAAAAGGTCGGGACGGTCGAAACGGTCAGCGCGATGACCAGCTTGCTGGTGCCGGTGCCCAGCGCCGCGACAATACAGATGGCGAGCAGCGTTCCGGGGATGGCCAGAAAGACGTCCATGATGCGCATGATGATCATGTCGACCTTGCCGCCGTAGTAGCCGGCCAGCGAGCCCAGAATGGTGCCGAGGGTCAGCGCGCAGGCGACCGTTATGACGCTGATGGACAGCGAAGCACGGCTGCCGTAGCAGACACGCGCCAGAATATCGCGGCCCAGCTCATCGGTCCCGAAGGGGTGCGCCGACGACGGCCACTGCTTGGCTTCGCCGTAATTCTGCTTGATGACCGTCTCCTCATAATTAAAAATCAGCGGTGAAAAAATCGCTACCAGGATCAGAAGGACAACGATTATCAGGCCCAGGACAGCCGTTTTGTTGCGGCAAAGCCGCTTCCAGGTTTCGGCCAGCTGGCTCTGCTTTTTGTATTTCGGGGCCGAAGCCTGCTCTTTTACAGCATTACTCATCGTTCTCCCCCCTCCTATTTATACTGCGCCTTAACGCGCGGATCGACAAAGCCGTAAAGGACGTCGACAATCAGGTTGATCACCGAGAACGCGATGGAGAAGAGCAGAATACAGCCCAGAACCATCGGCACATCTCGGCCCTGAATGGAGCTGACCATCAAACGCCCGATGCCCGGCCAGGCAAAGACCGACTCTGTCAGAACCGAGCCGCCCATCATGGCGCCGATTTGCAGGCCGATGACGGTGATGGTCGGAATGAGGGCGTTTTTGAGCGCGTGCTTTGTGATGACCTTGCCCTGCGAAACGCCTTTGGCGCGCACGGTGCGGATGTAATCCTGACGGATGGTTTCCAGCATACTGGAGCGCGTCGTCCTCGCAATGGCCGCCATGTGCAGGAAGCCGAGAGCAAACGAGGGGAGCACCAGGCTCTTCCAGCCCTCGGCGCCCGAGACGGGGAACCAGCCCAGCCTGAGCGCGAACAGCAGAATGAGCAGAAGGCCCATCCAGAAAACCGGCATGGAAACGCCCAGCAGGGCGATAAACATGCTGATGCCGTCAAACAGCGTGTTCTGCTTGACCGCCGCCATCACGCCGAGCGGCAGGGCGAGCACAATGGACAGAAGCGTCGCGCAGCCGGCCAGCTTTACCGTATTGGGCACGCGGGCGAACACCTCGGTCGAAACCGGGTTTTTGGTCTTGTAAGAGGTCCCCATGTCGCCCTGCACCAGTTTAAACATATAACGTCCGTATTGTACAAGGAACGGATCGTTCAGGCCCATTTCTTCCCGCAGCGCCTCAATATCCTCGGGCCGCGCCTGCTCGCCCAAAATGAGACGTGCAGGGTCGCCCGGCGCGA
The DNA here is from genome assembly GCA_947427035.1 of uncultured Clostridium sp. Taxonomy (GTDB): domain Bacteria; phylum Bacillota; class Clostridia; order Oscillospirales; family Butyricicoccaceae; genus Ventrousia. The sequence continues at coordinate 78,787 of CANEGK010000002.1, read as the reverse complement.
GACTCATGATGAAATATACAAGGAAGGTGACACCGATCAGGACAGGAATGAGGGCCAGCAATCGTTTCACAATAAACTTTAGCATTCTGTGTTATCATCCCTTTATTTCTGTTCCGGATTTAGCTTTGCGGCGACCCCGAAGCCTTGTGGGCCCGGGGTCGCCGCCCTGACTGTCTTTGCTATAAAATGATTGGTATGCGCCGGTTAGTTGCCCCAGGAAACCTTGTCGAAGTACTGGGTGCCGCCGGCGTTGGCCTCGAAGCCCTGAAGATTGCTGTTGTAGGCGCGGGTGACCATGTTCTGGTACAGCGGAACCAGCGGGTTGAGCTCGTTCATGTACTTGGACAGGGTCTGCAGCTTGGAAGCCTGCTCGCTGGGGTCGGTGGTCGCCATCGCCTCGTCGATCATGGCGTCGACCTCGGGCAGGTTGGTGCGGGTCATGTTGGAAGCGTTGATCGACGCGGAGTGGTAAACGCCCTTGACCTGCGCCAGCATGGTGTTCGAGGTATAGCCGCCGATGGCCGCCTGGTAGTCGCCGACTTCGCACTTGTCGAGGTAGGTGGCCAGGTCCATCTGATCGATGGTGACGTCGATGCCGAGGGTCTGCTTCAGATTGTCCTGAACGATCTGGCCGGCGCGGACCTTGACGTCGTTGGAGCAGATGATGGCAAAGCCGCAGTCAGCGGCGTTGAGGCCGGAAGCCGCAAAATACTCTTTGGCTTTCTCGGGATCATAGGTGATGCCGCCTTCGTCAGACGAGCCGGGGAAGCCCATGGGCAGCTGCGAGAAGGAGGGGGAAGCAAAGCCGTTGAACGCGACCTGCACAATGGCTTCACGATCGGTGGCGGCGGTGATGGCCTTGCGGAAATCCTGGTTGTTAAACGGATGGATTTCGTTGTTGATCATCATGAAGTTGTGCGAGGTGCCCTCTTTTTCCATGACGGTGATGCCGCTGTCGCTTTTCAGGCGGTCGATGTCGTTGCCGTCGATTTCGATGATGACGTCAACCTCGCCGGCTTCCAGCGCGATGGTGCGGGATGAAGCTTCGGGAATGATTCTCCAGGTCATGTACTTGATGGCGGGCTCGCCGTCAAAGTAGTCGGCGAAGGCTTCAAACTCGATCTTGTCGCCCAGCGTCCAGTTGACAAACTTGTACGGGCCGGTGCCGATGGGGTCGGCGTTAAAGTCGTGGCCTTCCGCAATCAGCTTGGCGGGCAGGATGGCGTTGCCGTGGTGGGCCAGATCGCCCAGCAGGTCGGCATAGGGGCCGGGGGTCGTGATTTTGACGGTGTAATCGTCAACGACTTCGACGCTCTCAACGCCCTGGCCGTACTGACGGACTTCGGGGGATTCCTTGCACAGCTCGAGCGAAGCCTTGACGTCCTCGGCCTTCATCTCTTCGCCGTTGTGGAACTTGACGCCCTGTTTGAGCTTGAAAACCCAGGTGGTTTCGTCCGGGGTTTCATAGCTTTCGACCAGGTCGGGCACGGGGTTCATGTCCATGTCAAACCGGAACAGGCTGTTGTGGGTGATTTTGTTCATGTAGTCGCCGGCGACGGCGTTATGGCCGACCGTCGTAAGCGAAGGGGTCTCGTTCTCCGTGGCGACAATAAGGGTGTCTTTGACGGTGCCGCCGCCCTGATTGTTGTCCTGATTCTGATTGTTGTCTTGGCTCTGGTTGTTGTCCTGATTCTGATCGCCGCCGTTGTTCGCGTTATTGTTGTTGCAGCCAGCAAAAACGCCAACGACAAGAGCCAGCGCCAGAGCAAGGACGAGAATGCGCGAAAGCTTCTTGGACATAATTCTCTCACCTCAAATTTTTATTTGCACGGCCGGACGGCCGAATGCATCGCACGAAGACAAATACGCCGGCAAAAGCGCTGACGCGCCACAGGAAAATTTATTAATTCTCATTTTGCAGTTTGAAAGTGTTTGATGGTGTTTTATGTTATATCATAACTTGTTAACATTTGCAAGATTTTTTTCGTGCATCTTGCATTAATCTGCTCTGCTTAAAAGCAAAAAACTATTGATTTCTTCTCCTACTTTGATAAATATTATCAGACCACATTTTCGATATAACCTTTCATTATGCATATATATTCATATTTCTTCACATTTTTCTGTTTTTCCCAACTGTTGAAGGCGCCTTGCCTGTTTCTTTCCAAAGTGTGCTGTTTTATGATAATAATATTGACAATTTTCTCTGCTTTCCCTGTTTTTCTTTTATATTCCCGCCTGGTTTTATGAAATATATTCTTAAAATACAGATAAAATATTCAGCTGCACATATTTTCAATTTTGCTTACATATCAACTTTAATAATAGGTTTTCATAAGCAAAAACTATAAATGCAGATCATACTTTTTATACTTCAAAAATATGCCGTACGCATCGCCGTTAACCGTGTTAGCGTATTTTCCGATAACGAAATCCAAGCTTTCTGCAAAAAACGGCATCCTTTTAAAAGGATGCCGCTTTTCTTTTTATCGCCTGCCGCACGCCTTCAGCCGGGCTCTCCGTCGATCTTCTTTCAGCGCGCCGTCTCCTTTTCCGTTTTCTGCGCAATGACCGTTTCTCCTTCGCCAAACGGCTCTTCAAAGCCGTCGAAATACCGCTGTAAAATCTCGTCCGTAATGACGTAGGCCGCATTGGGGCCGATGTGCAGGTTTCGCCGGGCCAGCCGTGCGCGCAGCGTTTCAAGATCGGCCTTGAGATAAATCAGGTCGGCATGTCCCCCCGCCCGTTCAATCAGCAGGCGGTACTCATTCCTGCGCTGCCGGCTCCAGAAGCTGAAGTCGACGACAACGTCGCGACCCGCCCTGATCAGCTCTGAAAGGCGCTTACGCAGCTGCATTTCGACCTGCGCGGACAGCTCCCCGTAACGCTCGGGCGGGTAGTCGACGCCGTACCGGCCATAACGGCTCCACATCTCTTCGTCAATCGACAGGCGCACATACCCCTCGCGCTCCTTTTGAACGGCATAGGTCGTCTTGCCCGAGCCGCTCACCCCGCACATCAAAATGACATGCGGTTTCCCCTTATTTACCGCCGACATGCAGCTCGGCCTCTGCGTACAGCGCCGCTTTTCCCGCCAGCTTGACCCTGCCGCCCTGGAAGGCGCAGTACAGCGTCCCGCCGCGCTTTGACGCCTGGTATGCCGCCAGCCTGTCTTTACCCAGCCGCCCGGCCCAGTAAGGTACAATGTGGCAGTGGCCCGAACCGCAGACCGGGTCCTCGGGCACGCCGCATTTGGGCGCAAAGGTGCGCGAAACGCAGTCGAAGCCGTTCCCGGCCGCCGTCACCTGCAGCAGCAGGCCGTCGAGCTTCTGCACCTTGTCCAGGTCGGGCTGCATGTTCCGAACGGCATCCTCACTGTCAAAAACGCACAGCAGGTCGCGGCCCATATACGCTTCCTGCGGCATGGCTCCCATAGCGTCGGCCATCGCAGGGGTGACGTCAACCTTTTCCAGCCTGTAGGCCGGAAAGTCCATTTCATACAAATCGTCTTTTCTGACAACGGTCAAATCGCCGCTCAGCGTGGTGAACGCCACCTTTTCAAGCTCCGGCTCATACCTGTTTAAAATCACCCAGGCGGTAGCCAGCGTCGCGTGGCCGCACAGGTCGATTTCCCCGCCGGGCGTGAACCAGCGCAGATGGTATTTGTCCCCTTCCCTGACGGCAAAGGCCGTTTCCGACAGATTGTTCTCGCCGGTAATGGCGAGCATCAGGCTGTCGGACGGCCAGCGGTCCATCACGCAGACGGCGGCCGGGTTGCCGCCAAAAGTTTTGTCGGTAAAGGCGTCGACGATATACTGTTTCATGGAAGAATCCCTCCCTATCGTAATCCCTGCGGCAGCAGCCGCTGCTCTCTGCCGGTATTATACATCCCGCGCAAGGCGCTGCGCAACACTTTTATGAACCCGCAAAGCTCCAAAGTGCTTGCACTTTTCCCCGGCGTCGCTTACAATAAAAGTATTATTTTGCCGAAAAAGGAAGGGACTTATGAAAAAGAAGTTATTCTCCCTCGCGCTGATCCTGTGCCTGTGTATGGGATTTGTGATGCCCGCCGCCGCGGCGAATGAGGCCGCCCAGGCCATCGCCGCCTATAAGGGCGTCACCGCCGCGCCGCCCGCGCTCGACAATTACTACAGCGTTTATGCCGGTCATTTTTATCTGGATTTTGACAGTAACGGCGTCCCTGAGCTGGTTTTGCTTTACAAGACCAAAGACAGCTTCCAGGAGCCGGGCGACATGGCCCTGATCCTCTATTATTACGACGGCGCGGCCCGGCGGATGGCCACGGGCTTCCCCAGCGTCGGGTTCGGCCCCGCAGAGTATAACGCCAGCGGCCTTTTCAGTACGTTCGGCGCCAGCGGCGGCAGCTCGGGCGGAATTATCCGCTTTTCCGACGGCACATACGGTTTTCAGGCGTCGTGCTGGGGCTTTGACGACGATTCTGCCAGCGTCCGGTATTCTTCCAACGCATTAAAGCCCACCACCGCCAAAGGGACGCCGGTCTATTCTCTGAGCACCGATCGCATCCCCTCCCCCGAACAGTTCTACGCCGCGCCGGCCGACCCGTTTGCCGACTTTGCGCTGGCAAACAACGGTGCCTCTATCGTCGGGTATCACGGGGCGGGCGGGGTGATAACCATCCCGGACGGCGTCGTCCAGATCGGGACCCACGCCTTTGCCGACTGCGCCGGCCTGACCGGCGTGCGCCTGAACAGCGGCCTTCAGCAGATCGACGAAAGCGCCTTTGCCGGCTGCGCCCAGCTTTCCAGCGTCACCATTCCCGCCAGCGTCACCGAAATCGGGGACGGCGCCTTTTCCGCCTGCGGCCTGACCAGCGTCACCCTTCAGCCCGGTCTGAAACAGATCGGCTGGAGCATGTTTTTCGGCTGCGGCAAGCTTAAAACGCTCACCCTTCCCGCCAGCGTCACCGATGTGGGCGGCTGGGCCTTTGCCGAATGCGACAGCCTTACCGATCTCATCATTGAGAACGGAAACGCCCAAATCGGCGAATACGCCTTTGCCCAGAAAGACGACGCCGGCGTGCAGGTCGTCGGCAACCTTCCCAACGTGACCGTCCATGCCCCGGCGGGCGGCGCTGTGGAAAGCTACTGCAGGGAAAACAACATCCGCTTTGCTCCGCGTTCCTTCACAGACGTCTCCATTTCATCCCCCTATGCCGACGCCATTGAATGGGCGGTGGCGCAGAAAATCACCACAGGCAAAACCGCTTCTGTTTTTGCGCCCGAAGAAGAATGCACCCAGGCGCAGATTCTCACCTTCCTCTGGCGCGCCTACGGGTCTCCGGAGCCGTCCGGCGACAACCCCTTCACCAACGATATCCCGGACGCTTATGCGAAAGCGGCGGTGTGGGCCTGTGAAAAAGGGCTTGTGCCCGGCGGTGTTTTTAACGTCAATCAGCCGTGTACCCGCGCGATGGCCGTCACCTATCTGTGGCAGGCGGCCGGAGCTCCCGCGCCGTCTGTCTCCGCCGGCTTCACCGACGTGCCGGCTTCCGCCGCCTATGCGCAGGCCGTGTCGTGGGCTCTGGAAAAGGGCATTACCACCGGCACCAGCGCAGCGGCCTTTTCCCCGGACGACATTTGCCGGCGCGGGCAAATCGTCACCTTCCTCTTCCGCAATCTGGCCTGACCAAAAGCTTTCGGGCAGCCCTCGCCGCACGGGCTGCGCATCAATAAAGGAAAGGGCCGGCAGGCCCTTTCCTGCCGCCCAATTCATGGAAAACGGAGTGAACGGCGATGCAGCTGGAAATTGACGGGCTTTCGGTCGCCGTCCGGCGCAAAAACATCAAGCATATGCACCTTTATGTCAAGCCGCCCGACGGCCGCGTCGAAGTCTCGGCCCCCCTGCGCCTGAGCGACGAGCGCATCGCCGCCTTTGTGCGCGAAAAAGCCGGGTGGATTCAGAAGCATCAGAGCCGGATCGCCGGCCGGCCGCTGCCAAACGGACGGCAGTTTGCCCCGGGCGAAACCCTTTTGATTTGGGGCCGCCCCTTTGTGCTGCGGGTCGAGCGGGGCGATGCTTTTTCCTTCCGCCTGGACGGTGGCACGGCCGTCCTGACCGTCTGCGGCGCGGATACCGCCGAACAGCGCAAAGCCTGTTATGAAGCCTGGCTGCGCGCCCGGCTCCGGGCTGAAATTGAAAAGCGCCTGCCGCAGTGGGAGAGCCGCACCGGCCTTTTCTGCACAGGCTGGCAGATCCGGCGCATGACGAGCCGCTGGGGCACCTGCAACACGGCGACGCGGAAAATCTGGTTAAGCCTGATGCTGGCCGAACGGCCGCCCCAATGCCTGGATTACATTCTGCTGCACGAGCTGGCGCATTTGCAGGCTGCGAACCACGGCCCCGACTTCACCGCCATTCTGGACCGCTATATGCCCGACTGGCGCGAAATCCGCAGCCTGCTTGCATAAAGCCGGCATAAAGAAAGAGCCCCCGCGGGGGCTCTTTCCTGTTTTCCGGCATTATTCCCGGGGTTTTACAGACTCGGTGCGGCAGATAAACTTCACAGAACCGTCCATCTCGCCGTCCAGGCCCGAAAAGCTGCGGTAGTTTTTGGACGCCTCTGCCGTGGCCCGAAGCCGGTCGGCCAGGACGCCGAGGTCGCCGTCAAACGCGTCAACCAGTTTCTGAATGCCTTCGCGGTTGAACTCCTTCAGCCCGTCTGAAAGCTTTTCCGCCCCGTCGCGCAGCTGCGTCACACCCTCGATGAGCGCCGGCATATTACTTTGCAGCACGGCCGCGCCGCCCTTTGCCGACGCGACGCCGGCGGTGTAGGATGTCAGGCCGGCATAAAAGGCGTTATAGCTGTCCAGCTGCTGCTTGAGCGCCCGGATGCTGACCGCGCCGGAGGACGCCTGCGCCGTCGCGGCGCTGATTTTCTCCTGCACTTCGGGCGACGCCATGTTCTGCGCAATCAGAAGCTGCACCTGCTCCTCGGTTTTCTCTTCGATGACGGCCGCCACCTCGTCCGAGGCCATTTTCGCCCGCGTGTTGTCCGCAACCGCCGTCTTTGCCGCTTCGCCCTGCATCTGCTGATCCAGAGCGGCTTGCAGCTGTGCCTGCTGATCCTTGGAGATCAGGCCGGTTTTGACGCCGGCGTCGTAAATCTCCTGCGTCAGACCGGTTGCCGCCAGCACCTTGTCCCAGACGTTTTGGCGCACCGCCTCGGCGACCTGGGCCGACACCTCTTGCTCGACCGCCTGCGTCACTGCGTCGCGGACGGCGCTTTCCTGCGCGCGGACGGCCTTCTCCACCTGTTCGCGGGCCACGCCTTCCGCATAGGTTCCCGCGCTGTCCAGTTTGCTGAGCACACCGCCCAACACCTGGGAATAATTTTCAACGGTCAGCTCGGGCACCTCGAGCCCGGCCGCCGCCAGCTGCGTATTTGCCGTCGCGAGCAGCGAATCAAATACCTGCCGCGCGCCGCCGTTGAGCTCGCTGTTGTGCGACGCCAGCTCGCTGAGGCCGCCGGCCAGCTGATCCATGCCTGCCGAAAGCTCGCCCGATTTGCTCAGCAGCGTGCACAGGCCGTCGTACAGCTCGGAAGAGCCGTCCATCAGCTGATCCATAGCGTCGGTCAGCTCGGCCAGGCCGTCCGACAGGCCGTCAAGCTCCAGATCCTCCCATTCTTCCGAATCCAGCCGGCTGAACACCGAGTTGGTGACAATGCTCAGCGTCGTCTCCAGCTCAAAGCCCTGGACATCGGCGCTGATTTCCACAAAATCGGGGATTTCCAGCTCTTCATCGCCCAAATCCAGGTTTTGCGCCAGCCCCGGAAAGGCCAGGCCCAAAACGGCGATGTGGTCGCCGTCATTGACCAGACGGCCGTTTGTCACTTCGACATTGCTGAAAATATCGCTGTCCAGCACGGCGCCGGTCAGCACGACAAAGGGAACGTAAATCTTTTCCTGCCGTCCGTCGATGTCCGCCATTTCATACTGCCGGTTCTCGTAATCAAAACGGATGCACACGCGCCCGCTTTTTCCCGCCAGCTCTTCGGCGGAAACCGCCCTGCCGTCCAACGTGTAGGAAATGCGCATGTCCACCGGCAGCTCTTTGTCAAGCGTTCCCGTCCAGCAGTCGTCCCCCTTGACGTTCTGCGCGCCGTCGAGCGCCGACGCGGCGTCCTGGGCCGCTTCCCGCGATGTATTCTGCATCTGGTCGCTGACTATGATTTTTTTGACGCTGCCGTCTGGGTTTGCGATGACATAGACCGTTTCGTCTTTAAAGGCCGGCTCCTGCTTATTAACGCTCGCCGGCGCAGGGGCCGCCTTCGCTGCCGGCGCTTCCGTGCCGCCCGACACTGCGGCGGCCGCTCCTACCGCGCCGCAGGTCAGCGCGGCCGTTAAAACAAGGGCGATGATCCGACTCTTTTTCATAATTTTACCTCCTGATTGACTTTTCCCGAAGCCTGCCGCATTCCCAGCGTCGTTCTGCGTATCACGCCGTCGCACAGAATGAGCAGCGCGGGCAGTGTAAAGAGCACCATCAAAACGCTGATGACAGCGCCCCTGGCCATGAGCATACACATGGAGCTGACAATATCAATGTTGGAATAGACCGCCACGCCGAAGGTCGCGGCGAACAGCCCCATGCCGCTGACGATGACCGACGGCGTCGAGCTTTGCAGCGCCGCCATGACGGCGCCTTTTTTGTCCGCCCCGCCGATTCGTTCGGCTTTGTAGCGCGTCGTCATCAAAATGGCGTAGTCGACCGTTGCGCCCAGCTGAATGGTGCTGATGCAGATGGGCGCAATGAAGGGCAGCGACTGGCCGAGGTAGTGCGGCAGGCCGAGGTTCAGGAAAATGGCCAGCTCGATGACGGCGATGAGGATGACGGGCAGAGAAAGGCTTTTTTCCACCAGCGCGATAATGACGAAAATGGCGAGGATGGACACGGCGTTGACCACCTTGAAGTCGTGGTCGGTCGTTTCTATCATGTCCTTCATGCAGGGCGCTTCGCCGATGAGCATCCCGGAATCGTCATATTTTTTCAAAATGGCGTTGAGCGCGTCGAGCTGCCCGCTCACCTCGTCGCCGGCCACCTTGTATTCCGAGTTGATGAGCATGAGCTCCCAGCGGTCGCTCTTTAAAATCGAGCGCACCGAGTCGGGCAGAATCTCTTCGGGCACCAGCGGCCCCACGACGCTTTCCAGCCCCAGCACATATTTGACGCCGTCCACCCGCTCCATTTCCTGCATCATGTCCCGCACATCGCGGGTCGGCAGGCCGGAATCGACGAGCAGCATGTGGGTCGAGGCGATGTCAAATTCTTCTACAAGCTTGGAATTGGCGATGACGTATTCCATATCTTCCGGCAGGCACTGGCCCATGTCGTAATAGACCTCTTCGTTGGTTTTGTCATAGCCGTAATACCCCGGGAAGATGAGCAGTGCAAAAACGATGAGAAAAACCGGGTAAACTTTGCAGACGCCTTTGGCCAGGCCGCCCGTGTGGGCGACCAGCGAGCGGTGCCGGGTCTTTTGCAGCGGCTTGTCGAGCAGCAGAATGAGCGCGGGCAGCAGGGTGACGCAGCCGATGACGCCCAGCAGCACGCCCTTTGCCATGACAATGCCCAAATCGCGCCCCAGGGTAAAAGACATGAAGCACAGCGCGATAAAGCCGGCGACGGTGGTGACCGAACTGCCGATGACGGAGGAAAAGGTTTCGTGAATGGCCTTTGCCATCGCTTCCTGGTGGTCGTCGGTTTTGGTCAGCTGCTCGTTGTAGCTGTGCCAGAGGAAGATGGAATAATCCATGGTGACGGCCAGCTGCAAAACGGCGGACAGCGCTTTGGTGATGTACGACACCTCGCCGAAAAAGTAATTGCTGCCCAGGTTGAGCACGATGGCCATTCCGATGCTGGCGAGAAAGACAAAGGGCACCAGCCAGCCGTCCAGCAATATCATCATGGCGGCGCAGGCGCAGGCCACGGCCAGCGCGACGTAAACCGGCTCTTCCTGCTCGCACAGATCCTTGAGATCCGTGACGAGCGCCGACATGCCGGAAACAAAGCACTGCCTGCCCGCAAGGGCGCGTATTGCACGAATGGCGTCCATCGTCACGTCTTCCGAGGTGGCCGAATCAAAAAAGACGGCCATCATAGTGGCGTTTCCCGTGTTGAAAGCGTCATAAATCCGATCCGGCAATATTTCCATCGGCACGGAGAGGTCGGCGAGCGAGCTGTACCAGAGCACCGTTTCCACATGCTCCACCGTCTCGATCTTCTCCTTCAGCTCCGCCACGTCCCGCACCGGCATATCCTCTATGACGATGAAGGAAAAGGCCCCTTTTCCGAAGTCCTCCATCAGGGTGTTCTGCCCGATGACCGTATCCATATCGTCGGGCAGGTAATCGAGCATGTCGTAGTTGATGCGGGTCCCTATCATGCCAAAGACCGACGGGACCATCAGCGCCAGCGCGACGATTAAAATGACGGCGCGGCGTTTCACGATTGCTTTTGCAAAGCGCATGGGTTATTCGTCCTTTCCAATTTTGCGGTATTCGACGTCGATGACGTCCGGCTGCTGGTGGCGGATGATCTTGACGGTACACAGCACGACGCCCAGGTTGAGCACGCCGTCCATGAGCAGGGCTGCTCCCATCGTTATGGCCAGCGCCCGCGCCCCCGCCTCCGGGCGCAGCATCAGCAGCATCCCCGCCGCGCACGTCAGGGCGGCCAGCGCCAGCACCAGCCACCACCGTCCGATTCCAAAGCGTTTGGAATCCATGGCGATTTGAATCTTGAACAGTCCGTCCGACAGCACGGGAATGCCGACCAGAATGCTGAAAAAGCCCATAGCCTCGTTCAGGTGTGTCAGCGTGACCGCCCCCAGCACGATGAGCAGTGCGCCAAAGGCCAGATCATACTGAAAGGCCAGCCTGAACAAATCCCGCGAAAAATAGCCCACCAGCTTGATGGCGCCGAAGCCTATCATGCCGATTCCCAACGCCCGGCCCAGCCAGGGGGCGTAAACCTCCGGCGTCACAATCAGGGCGGCGCCGGCGGCGCAGAACAGAATGGACATGATGATATACCCGACCTTTGCGGCGCGCATTGGCGCGACAGAACGCATTCTCTTCTCCCCTTTCAGCAGCAGATGTTTTATTTCACTCACAGTATAGCGCCGGGGAAGCGGCGTGAAAACGGACAGAAAAAGCCCGGGTGTCTGAATATCAGACACCCGGGCTTCAATTAACCGGTTTTTGGGCAAACAGGGGCGGTTTGCCCAGAACGCGCCGCGTCAGGCCGGCGGATTTGTTTCCATGCTGCGCGACAAAATGAGTTCAGGGAAACCGCGGCACAGCTCGATGATCCGCCGCAGGTCGGCGAAAGCCTCGTCCTTCATGCCGCCGCTGATCCAGTCGATGCACATGCCGAACAGCTGGCATTTGATAAAACGGACTACAATTTTCCGGTCGGCCTCCGACATGGGATTGTCCGGAAAGGCGGTGGTGATGTAAGCCGCCACAACCGACTCGCACAGCTTCATTGCGCTGCGCTCGAACACATCGCGGCTGACCGAATTGTAAATATGCATCACGGCGCGCCGGTTTTCCTGCGCCAGCTGAAAAGCCACCTGAAAGCACTCGTCAAGCGACGAGATGGACGGGTACTTTTGTATCAGCTGCTCGGTCTGCTCGGTGATGATTTCCGTCAGCAGCGTGGGGATATCCTGAAAATGATAATAAAAAGAGTTGCGGTTGATGCCGCAGCGCTCCACAATGTCCCGAACGCTGATTTTGCTCAGCGGCTGCTCGTTGAGCAGCTGTAAAAAAGACGCCTTTATCGCCTGCTTTGTAAAATTGGCCATACGCATTCCTCCGTCCCGCCGATCCAGCCATATACGAGGTTATAGCACAGGCGGCCGGAAAAATCAACGTTTTTTCGGCGAAGCCCGCCGGGCGGCCCCCAATCCGCCAAACAGGCAGAAGGGCGCGCCCGTTCTGCCCCGCCCCTTCTCTCCGCCGTCTGCGCAGCGACCGTTTTCCGGCTACTCCCTCTGTTCACATGCGGTCTCCCGCAGAAATTTGTTCATGTCCAGACCCAGAGCGGCGGCAATGCTGATGCCAATTTCAAAGCTGGGGCGCACCTTGCCGGTTTCAATGGCCTTATACCATCGGGACGAAATATGCGATTTTTCCGCCACCCACTCCTGTGTGCGGCCCTGTTCCGTCCGCGCGCGCAGAATCTCGCTCGCAAATCTGAAATGAATTGTCATCTTTCTTCTCCTGCATTCATAATACATTTTATTGTATCACGGCCGGGCGCTGTCTGTCAAAACAGCCGGGGAAGATTCCCCGGCTGTTTTCTGCCTGTTTGGGTTTTCACACCGGCAGCGTCATCCCTGCCTTTTGACGACAGGGATCCACACTTCGTACCGGGCGTTTTGCGGGTCGGGGCTTAGATACACCTCGATATCGGGCGCATTGCCATATTCGTAGCCCGAGGCGGGCAGCCACTCGGTTACGATGCGGCGCTCCAGCTCCTGAATGGACTGGTTTGTCCCCGTACCGCTGAAAATGGCCCACGTCGCAGCCGGCACGGTGTATTCCTCCAGCCCGCCGCCCGGCTGCGTAGTCGACACCGCAATGTAATACCGCCACGGCTCCTCGTCATTGCAGGTGCTGACGCCGAGCACTCCCATCGGTTCGCTGTCCATCATGGCCGCCAGCCTCTGCAACGTCCCGTCCGCCGAAATTTCCTGCCATTTTGCCGGGATCACCGCGAAATTTTTCTCAATGTCCTTGTCCAGCGGCGTTGACACGCCGGCAATGCGAAAGGCCGCTTTGGTTTCAATCCTGTAGTTCATTGCTTCCGCTCCTTTGATTGTGATGGCAAACGAGATGGGCGGAAAGGACTTCAGGGGAACGCCCCCGCCTTTGACGGCCGAGGGCGCAACGCCATGCACAGCCTGAAACGCGCGGTTAAAGGCCGTCGGCGAGCTGTAGCCGTATTTAGCGGCGACATCAACGATCTTTTGGCCGCTCTGCAAATCGGCTGCGGCCAGCGACATCCTTCGCCGGCGGATATACTCGGACAGCGGAACGCCCGCCATATATGCAAACATCCGCTGAAAATGGTAAGCCGAACAGCAGGCGATGCGCCCCAGCTGTCCATAGTCAATCGTCCCTGTCAAATTGTCCTCCATATAAGCAATTGCATGGTTGAGCCGTTCGATCCATTCCATCATTCTGCCTCCTCGTTTCCCCCATTATAACAGCTTTTCCCGCCTTTATCCTCTCAATCCCTGCACAAAAAAGCGAGGGCGTTCTACAGGCAGCCGTACCGGCGCGCGGCCCAAACATCCCGGCGCTTGAAAAAGCCCGGGGACGGCATCCCCCCGGGCTTTATGTGAAACTTTACGCATGGCTCTCACCGAATACATCACGGATCAGCTGATTCAAATCAATATTGAGCGCAAGGGCAATGCGAATCCCCACCCTGAAACTGGGGCGCGCTTTGCCTCTTTCAATAGACTGATACCATCTAATCGAGGTATCCGCTTTTTCTGCAACCCAAGCCTGCGTACGGTTTTGTTCTGTACGCGCGCGAAACACTTCGCTGGCAAACTGTGAGTTGACTGTCAAAATATCGCTCCTGACCGATGTGATTTCTCACCGTGATGCCTGCGGCAAACAGGAATTGCTGCCGCGAAATCATTGAAACGACCGATTTTCTGCTCTTCTGCCGGCTCCGTCACCTCCCCTTTTCGGCTCTTTTTCTCATTATACAACACTCCGACAAGGAATTCCAGAATAAATATATTTTTTATTTTTTGCCACCTTTTTCCTTATTTTTTTCTAAATTTCGTTTCTCAAGTTTCCTGTTCGCTGCGCAAAAATCTCTGTGTTCCTATCGGTCTTCGCGGGTCGTCCCCTGTTTCCGCCCGCGGCCCGGCATTATCGCTTTTTTCCGTGCAGATACCGGGTTTTCGTATAATATCCCCCTCTCTGCCCGCTCTTTTGGTCATTTACTTTTATGTTTTTCAATGTTACAATAAAACCAAATGAAAGGAGCGATGCTTTCATGTCCTTTTCCACCCAGGACGGGCTTGAAGCCGTCCGCCATCTTTGTTCGCGCGCTTCATGCCGCAGCTTTTCCGAACAGCCGGTCGAGGACGGTTTGCTGCACGAAATCCTTTCGGCCGCCCTGCACGCCGCCAGCGGCGGCAATTTGCAGCCGTGGTCGGTCATCGTCGAGCGCGACCGCGAGCGTGCCCAAAAGCTGTGCGATTTGTGCGGCGGGCAGAAATTCATTGCAGATGCCCCCGTCAACCTGATTTTTTGCTCGACTGGCACCGCTACCAGATCTACGCCGCACAAAAGGATGCTCCCTTTACCTGTGACCACAGCTATATGCACTTTCTCATCGGACTTGAGGACGTCATGTGCGCGGCGCAGACCGTTGAAACGGCCTGTCACCTCGTCGGTCTCGGCTCGTGCTATGTCGGTTCCAGCAACCACTGCGGCGCCGAACTGACCGAAATGTATTCCCTGCCCCAACTGACCTACCCCGTCGTGATTCTTTCGGTCGGCTGGCCCAAAGCGCAGCCCCCCGTCGCGCCCAAGCTCGACCCGTCGGTCGTGATTTTTGAAGGCGAGTACCCCGCGCTGACGCCCGAACAGATTTATGACGCCTACGAAACCAAATTGCAGGGCCGCACTCTGCCTCTGCCGGCCAAAGAGCCGTACCGCAGTGAAATGCTGGATAATCTGCGGCGCTCGCTTTTGACCACCTTTGACCCCGAGCGCACCGAGGCCATTTTGAAAACGGCCGACGGGCAGGGCTTTATCAACGAAACCCAGCGCCGCTTCGGCCTGCATTACCACGCCCGCGATATGTACGAAACGGGCGGAAAAATTTTGGAAATGATGCGTTTACAGGGTCTGCGGCCCTTTGACGCTTTAGAAAAGAAAGGAAGTTTTTCAGATGAACATTAAAAACATTCGCGCCATCGCCGAAAAATACCGCGACTCTGTCACCGGCAACCTGGGCGTCGGTTTTACCGACCTGCAGACCGGCGAAAGCTTTTCGCTGATGGGCGACGACGAGTTCCCCTCGGCCAGCACCTTTAAGGTGTACATCCTCGCCGAGCTTTTCCGCCAGGCGCAGGAAGGCAAGTTCAAAATGAGCGACCGCCACGTTCTGACCGATGAAGTCAAAAGCATCGGCAGCGGCGTTTTCTTCAATTTGCAAGCCGGGCTCAACCCCACCTTGCAGGACTATGCCACGCTGATGATGATCATTTCCGACAACACGGCCACCGATTTCCTGTTTGACTTTGTCGGCCGCGACAACATCAAGGCCAACGTCATCGATCCGCTCGGCCTTTCCAAAACCAAATGTGACTACCCCTGCAAAAAGCTGATCGCCCTCTATTACCAGACGGCCGGCAACGAAACCTTTGCCGACACCGTCGGCAAATCCTACCGCAACACCCCCGACTACCTGTGCCAGACGCCTGAAAACGATTCGACCAGCCCCAACGACATGATGAAGATTCTGCGCATGGTTTATGACAAAAAGCTCTTCACCCCCTGGGTGTGCGACGAAATGCTCAACATTATGAAGCAGTGCCAGACCAATTCCCGCATTCCCAAATACCTGCCCGGGAATGTTGAAGTCGCGCACAAGACCGGCACAATGGACCGCGTCGCCAACGACTGCGGCATTGTCTATTCGCCCAAGGGCGACTACATCCTGACCCTGTTCTACAACGGCAACTCGGCCAGTGAAGAGGAGTACGAAAAGAATCTCAACGGCATTATGAGCGACAGTCTCTTGGCCGAACTCTCGCGCGATATTTACGAAGAATACGTCAAATAACGGCTGTACCGACAACAGAACGGGCGGAACCGCATGGTTTCCGCCCGTTTTTTATCGCCGGCGTCTTTTTTTGCGCAGCCGCAGCGCGGCCGCCGTCAAAAGCGGCAGCAAAAGCAGCGGCACAAACAGCGACCGGCCGTAGAGCCGCAGCGGCTCTACCGTCTCGGCCACGCCGCCGCGCCCCAAAAGGGAGAGCAGAAGCGCCGCGGCGCACAGCGCGGGTCCAGTCCACCGATGCTTTTGCGCACCGAGAGCCTGCCCGGCAAACAACAGGCACAAAGCGGCCTTGACGAGCTCGCACAGCAGAAACGGCGCTGCGATGAGCAGCTCCTGCCGCTGGAAAAACTCGCTGATCACCGTGACGCTCCCCGCCGTATATGACGGGAAATAATACTGGCTGCCTGCCGGGTAGCCGAGCAGCATGATGTTTTTCATCAGCGTCAGGCCGAGAAACAGCCCGGCGAACAGGACAGCTCCCAGTACGGAGCGGCGCGCGCCGCCTTTTTTATTGTACAGGGGCGCCAGCACCATCAGGGCGAAAAAGCCCTCAAAAAACGGTATCATGGCGTTGCTTAGAAAACTCTGGCCCAGCCGCGCCGGCCCTGCTTCCCCCAGGGGAAGCACCGCCCCCCAGTCAAGCTGCGGCAGTGCGGCTGCAAACGAGAGCGCCAGCATTCCAAAGACCACCCAAAAGGCCGGCGCGGCGGCACGCGCCAGGACCTCGGCCCCGGCGCGCAGGGCCAGAAAAAGCGCTGCCGCCATGAGCGCGGCAATGAGGAACCGCGGACTGCGCGGCAACGCCGTCGCCGCCGTAAAATCGGTAAAAATGCGCAGCTCAATGGCCGCGGCCGCCAACGCGATCAGCCCGAGCAGCCGGCGCATCACGCCGCCCGCCACGCGGCCAAAGGCCGCCTCAAAGCATCCCAGCGGCGCCTGCCCTGCCCGTGCCAAATACATATACAGCAGATAAAGGGGAATGGCTGCTGCGCCTGCCAGCAGCATGAGCAGCCAGATATCGCGCACCGAGCCGCCGCCGCCCATAGTTCCCACGCCGCCGCTCAGAAAAAGGGCGAGCAGGCAGAAAATCTGCCGGCCCGACAGCATCCCGTTGTCCGCGTTTTTCATACCCCGCCCCCTTATTTAAGCGAACGCCCGCTGCCGTGCAGCACCACGTCGGCCTCCGCCGTGATTTGGCTGGCGGCAAAGTTTTTCTCCCAGTCTTCGCCCATGCGCGCCCACAGCCCGGCGTCGTGGCGGTGAATATGCCTTCCTACCCCCAGCGAATCGACGCCATAGGTTTTTTGCAGCAGCGTGCACAGCTCGACAAAGCGCCGCTCGACCTCGCTTTGCGCCAGCTTTTCATATTGCTCTTTGATTTCAGCGCTCAGGCTGTCGCTCTGCGCGCCCTGGCACAGCTCGAGCGACAGCTTGATTTCGTACTTTGCAAGCACGCCGTCTCCGCTTTCCTGCGTGCGCAGCCGCGCCGTGCAGCCGCGGATGTCAAAAGCGACGCTGCCTTCCCCCTGGTTGACGGTCAGAACCCCTTCGTGCAGCAGTCCGCGCGCCATGAGCAGAACCTGCGTGAGCTTCGGATCCAGCCGCCCGCAAAGCTTGTCGCCCCTGAAAAGAGCGGCGCCTTCTATATGCACGCCCCCTTCGGCGGTGGAAATGCGGGGCAAAATTCCTTCGATCCCTTCTTCCTGCCGGTCGCTGAGAAAACGGTACAGCGGCATGTCGGGCGCCAGCCCCGCCTTGCCGGCGTGAACGGCTGCGCGGGATAAATCAAACGCGGCGGCCTGCGCATCCTCCTGCTTTTGAAACAAGGCGACAGCATCACCCTCGGCCACAGCAAGCGCCAGCGTCATATGAACGTCGGCGCTGCGCTGCAAATACCAGAGCAGGTCGTCCAGGCCGCCGCGCGCCGTTTCATCGCCTACAACGGCCAGCTGCATATGCCCCAGATAGGCCTGCCGCCCGGTGCTGCCCGCCCCGCTGCCTACGGCTTCGGCCAGCGACGCCCCCTGCAATGGCAGCCAACGCGCGCCCGGGTTGTCGTCCGAGCCGGCGGTGACATCGGCAATGGACAGCAGCAGCGCATAGCCGTCCTTCACGCGGTCGACGGCGACGCCCGAAACAATGTCGCGCTGATCAAGCTCCCGGTAATCTTTGCAGCCGCACAGCAGCAGGCAGAGCGCCAGCGCCATTCCCGCCCCGCGCTTCACGAGCGCTCCCCGCGCGACAGGAAGCGGCCGCGCTTTTTCATGCGTGCAAAGGGGGCGCGCATCAGGCTGTCCTCGTGGCTGCCCAACTCGGACAGCGGCCCCGCCGACAGCATGTTGACGCCGAAGGACTGCATGGAAGCCAAATGCATCATGAGCGCCGCCATCCCGAGTATATACCCGTAAAGCCCGGCGCAGGCCGACAGCGCTATCAGCCCCAGCCGCACCAGAATAACGGCCGACTTGAGCTTGGGAATCATCAGCCCGGTGATGCCGGAAAAAGCAATGATGATGACCATAGGCGCCGAGGCAAAGCGCGCTTCGACGGCGGCCGAGCCGACGACCAGGCCGCCGACAATGGACAGCGTCTGCCCGATGGCCGAGGGCGTGCGCGTCCCCGCTTCACGCAGCAGATCAAAGGCGGTCAGCAGCGTCAGCGCCTCCAGGACGGACGGAAAAGGCACTCCCTGCCGCGCCGACGCGATGGACAGCAGCAGCGGCGTGGGCAGCATTTCGGCGTGAAAGGTCATGAGCGCAAGGTACACCGGCACCACCGAAATGGCGAGCAGAAAGCCCGCCATGCGCAAAAAGCGCGAAATGGCGGCAAACTGAAAGCCGACGTAATAATCCTCGCTCGACTGGAAGCTCTCGATCAGGATTCCCGGCATGGTTAGGACGACCGGCGTGCCGTCGACGACGAGCGCCACCCGGCCTTCGAGCAGTTTGGCGGCGACAACGTCGGGCCGTTCGGTTGTCCCGATGGTTTTAAAGGGGCTTTTTTTGTGGTCGCGAATCATCTCGGCAATGTAGTTGGAATCCAGAATGCCGTCCATCGCGACCGTTTGCAGCCGCCTGCGCACCTCCAGCAGCACAGCGCTGTCCACAATCCCGTCAATGTAGCACAGGGCGCACACCGTTTTGCTGACGCTGCCCAGCGTCATATACTCCAGCTTGAGCTCGCTGACGCGGATTTTCCGGCGCAGCAT
The DNA here is from genome assembly GCA_947427035.1 of uncultured Clostridium sp. Lineage (GTDB taxonomy): Bacteria > Bacillota > Clostridia > Oscillospirales > Butyricicoccaceae > Ventrousia. Next base: position 59,715 of record CANEGK010000002.1, on the reverse strand, counting down.
GGACAGGTTGCGCAAAATGCCCTCGGTAAACCCTTCGCGCGGGCCCTTGAGCACCGTTTCGCCGTCCGGCTCCTCGATCCCCCGCATGGCAAAGCCCTTGGTATTGAGCACCAGCGCCTTGTCACAGCCGCTGCAAAATAAAATGGTATCGCCGTATACCATAGAGTACACCAGATCGTCCCAGTCGCCGCTCTGCCGCGCCTCGTTGGACTGCACGACGCTCTGCTCCAGATAACGCAGCCTGTCTGTTTTTTCAGGCGGCGGCGCCATCAGGGTCAGCGGCTTGATGATGCTTTCGTTAATGCTGGCCGAGCTGACCATACCGTCACAGAAAAACAGGCAGATTTCACAGGCCGGCCAGCCGGCCGGGTTGACCATACGCGTAATCACCGTCTTGTCCCGGTCAAAAAGCCTGTGCATTTTGTCGATGTTCTGCTTGAGCTCTACCGATACCGACACCCTGCATCTCTCCCTTTCATGCGGCCGTACGGCGCCAAATGCCGCTTTTCCCGCGTGCCGCAGTCTTTTAATTCCCTTAGTATGGCATTCTGGCCGCTGAAAATACAGCTCTTTGCACAGACAGCACAAGATGTCTTTGTGCAAAGCGACAAAATCTTTGCTTTTTATATCGATATTTTTTTCACAATACCTGTAAAGCGCTTTACACGTCCCGCCTGCATGACTGTGCTATAGTAAAGCCATGAAGATACAGGGAGGGGATCCTTTGTGAACCGCAGAGAAAAAATAACCGACGCCGTCAAGCTGGGGGGCGCCTACATCGCCTTTTGCATCGGCTCGGGCTACGCGACCGGCCAGGAAATCATGCAGTTTTTCACGTCGTACGGCTGGAAGAGCTTTGCCGCCTGCGCCGTCAGTCTGGTTCTGTTTATCTGGCTTGGCATGTCCCTGATGCAGACCGGCCGCTCGCTGTCCTCCGGCGAGGGCGGCGAAATTTACCGCTATTACTGCGGCGCGGGGCTGGGCACTGCGCTTGAATGGTTCTCGGTTATTTTCAGCTTTGGCGTTTTTACCATCATGCTGGCCGGCGCCGGCGCGACGCTCAACGAATACTGGGGTCTGCCTTCCTTCGCCGGCAGCGTCATCATGGGCGTTTTGGCCCTGGCGACCGTTTTTATGGGACTTGACAAGCTGGTCAGCATCATCGGCGTCATCGGCCCGGTTATCATCGTTTTTTCCCTGTTTATCGGCGGCACGGCGGCCGCCGCCAACCTGGGCAACCTGCAAAATGTAAGCCTGACCATGCGGTCGGTTTCCATCGAGCAGCCGGCTGCCAACTGGCTCTTTGCCGGCGCCCTGTACACCGGCTATAACGCCATCATTCTGCTGCCGTTCCTTTCACAGCTTTCCAAAACGGCCAAAACCCGCAAAACAGGCGTTGCCGGCGGTTTTATCGGCGGTCTGTTTTTAGTGCTCGCCATCATCGTCATGAATTTGGGGCTTTTGTGCAATATCGGCAGTGTGCATGACAAGGCCATTCCGGCGCTGACGCTGGCGAATAACATCCACCCCGCCCTGGCCGGTATCTTCGTCTTTATCCTGCTGGCCGGCATCTACTCGACGGCCATCCCCCTTCTGTGGGTTGTCTGCCGCCGGGTGGCGACAGAGCACACCCGCCGCTATAACCTGACCTGTGCGGGCGCCGTTGTCGCCGCCATTGTTCTGTCCCACCTGCCTTTCACCGACCTGGTTGGCATCGTATACCCCTATACCGGCTATATGGGCGTCATCGTCATGGGCTTCATGTTGGTCAAGCAGGTTGTCGTGCGCTTCAAAAAGGCGCGCGGGCAAAAGCGCGAAACACCGTCCGAACAGCACATTTAAAAAACCTATTTTCAGGTTTTCCGGGGAGACGCTTTAAAAAGCGTCTCCCTTTTGCTGTAAAAGCACCCCCTGCTTTTTATGAATGCAACCTGAAGTTTACATCGCGAAACCGCAAAATGATGGCCTTTTGTGCAAAAATCGGGTATGATGAATGGGAACAATTCACCCGGAATGGAGGGCACAATCATGTCGCTCGGCAGTAAACTGTCCAAGCTGAGAAAGGAAAACAACTATACGCAGGAGCAGCTTGCAGAGCTTCTCGGCGTTTCCAGACAGGCCATCAGCAAATGGGAATCGGATGCCGCCTACCCTGAAACCGACAAGCTCATTCAAATCAGCGATCTGTTCCGCTGCTCGCTCGATTACCTGCTCCGGGACGCGGCCGAAGCCGGCGCCGGCAGCGCGCCCGATGACGCGCCGCCGGAATCCCTTTCTTTTCGCCCTCTCCCCCGCGAGCGAAAAAGCGATAAAACCCTGTGGGGGCTGCCGCTGTGGCACGTCGCCAGAAACGCGCGGGGCATTGTCGCCGTCGGCGTAAAGGCCCGCGGCGTCATTGCCGTCGGCATGAAAGCGCGGGGAGTGATATCCTTCGGGATGCTGTCTGCCGGAGTTTTGTCCTTTGGTATGCTGTCCCTGGGGCTGCTGTCTGCCGGGCTGTTCGCACTCGGGGGGCTGTCCGCCGGCTGTTTTTCTGCCGGCGTGCTTTCGGCCGGCGCCATCAGCCTGGGCATGGTTTCCTTCGGCGCCGTCGCTATGGGCGGTTTTACCGCGGGGGCCCTGGCCAGGGGCCGATACATCGCCATCGGCGACAGCGCCCGGGCCATGATCGCGCTGGGCGCAACCCGGGCATCTGGCAGCCTTTTTCAGAAGATCGGGGAACTGTCCGCGCAGGATGTGGAAACCGTCAAAGAGCTGCTTGACAGCTGCGTGCCCGCCTGGCTGTCATGGGCCAAAGAGCTGTTTAAGCACCTTTTGTAGTATAGCGGGCAACATAAAAAGCCGGGGCGTTTTATGAAAACGCCCCGGTACTTTTCTGTTTGATTCATTCCACAAGCGACAGCAGATACTCCAGATCGCATAAGATAAAACGGCCGTCCTCCTGCGCAATCGCCCCGCGGGAGCGCAGCTCCTGCAATTTATTGCTGGCCGAAACGCGGCTGATGCCGCAAATCCGCGCGATTTCGCTGTGCGTAAAGCTGAGGGGGATGCGCTGCCCGCCCTCTGCCGGTTCGCCATAATATTTACAGGCCGACAGCAGAAGATAGGCGATTTTGGTCAGAGCCGACGTGCAGACCGAATATTCGATCTGGCGCGACATCAGCCGGATCTTTGCCGCCAGGCTTTCGTACACAGCCATACGCACCTCGGCGTCCTGTTCAATTGCCTGTAAAAACCGCTTCGCCGAAACTTTGTACACGGACGCGCTTTCAGAACAGACCTGCGAGGTGTAAAAGTCGGCGCCGGCGTCCAGCGCGCGCAGCTCGCCCAAAAGCGAACCGGCGGTAAAGACCCCCACCACCTTTTCATGCCCGCGCGAAGTGACAAAGTAATTGAAAATCCGCCCGTCGCGCACAATGAAAACGTCGCTTCCGTCATAATTGCAATCGTACAGGATGTCGCCCTTTTTCATACAGACGACCTCGGCGCCCGGCAGCAGCGCCTGCATCGAACGCCTGGGCGCCGTAATCCACGGAAAATCAATGGTGCTGCACCGCAGGCGCGCAAGCGCCTTGTCCTCTCCTTTATCCACAGGCGTCCGTCACCTGCTTTCGAAAACGACGATCAGGCCGTACTCCGCCGTTTCGTCGACTTCCGGGAGGTTGTCAACGTTGTCGTGCAGAATAAATCCGGCGTCTATCAGCGTCTGGCCGGCCTCTTCCTTTTCGCCGGCCGTGTTGGGCACAAAGATATACGTTTCGCCCAGCTCCCGCTCGCCTATCACCGATTCCATGGGAAAAAGCTCGGACGGATCGCCAGTCCCGGTCGCAATAATATACCAGGCTACCAGCTCGGACGATCGAAGGGCGGGCACCGTGAACAGGTCGTGGTCGTACCCCGCCGTCTGCATCAGCACCCCGGGCTGCGCCTCGCCGGAAGCGGCGTCAGGCTGATCCTTTTCCGGCCCGTTTTCGCCTTCGCCGTTCTGATCATACGCTGTCGCCGCGTCGCCGGGCGCTGCGGCCGGCATGGCCGCAGCGTCATTGTCCGCTGCCAGGCTTCTTTCCGCTCCTCCCGCATCTTCCGGCGCGCTTTCGGCCGCCTGCGGCGCCATAGGGGCCATATTCATGCTTTCGTCTGCCGCCTCGCCGCTGTAATTCGACGAGCCGCCGAACAGCGGCTTTTCGCGCAGCCAGGGCGCCACGGTATTGACCATGACGACGAGCAGCGCGCCGCAGGCGGCCAGCGCCGCCAAATGGCCCAGCCGGTTCAGGCGGCGCAGGCGGCGAATCGGGCGCTCATGCGCAATGGCGTTCATGATGTTTGCGTGCAGCTGGCGCGGCGTTTCTGCACGGAGATGCCGCGTTTCAAACGCGACGATCTTCAGGTTTTCATACTTCTTTCTGCATTCCTCACATTCGTCCATGTGGCGCAGCAGATCGGAAATTTCGTCCACGGGCAGCTCGCCGTCCAGATATTGGTTCATTTTAATGATGTAATCCTGACAGTTATTCATTGCGCGTGCCCTCCATCTGCCTTTTTGACGCAGCCCTTCGGGAATTGTTCCCGTTGGCGCTCAAAAAGGCGCAGAGCCGGCCGCGGGCGCGCGACAGGCGGGATTTGACGGTGCCCTGTTCAATGGACAGGGCCCTTCCGATCTCTTCGTAAGTCAGGCCGCTGATATCGCGCAAAATAAGGATTTCACGCATACGCGGCGGCAGGGACCGGATGCCCTCGCAGATGGCCTGCTGCAGCTCTATGCGCTCCAGCTGGCTTTCCGGGTTATAGCGCAGGTCGCTGATCTCGTAGCTCAGCCCCTCTTCATCCTCGGCGTCGAGCGACAGATCGTTCGCCTGTCCGCGCTTACGCAGAAAGTCCATATTGGCGTTGACGGCGATGCGGTACAGCCAGGTGGAAAAACGGCTTTCCTCCTGGAACTGCGGGAGAAAGCGGAAAACGCGCAGAAAAACCTCCTGCGTCACATCCATGGCATCCTGTTCGCTGCCGGTGTAGCGCAGGGATAAATGATAGATTTTTTTCTCGTACGTGAACACAAGCTCTTCAAAAGCGCCTTGATCGCCTGCCCGGGCGCGCCGGACTACGGCCTGTTCGTTGCTCATTCTTTCACCTGCAATCGGGCGTTCTTCAGCTCGCCGCATATTTCTTCAAACCGGCGCAGGGTGCTCACCTGCGCCATCGCAGTTTTAAAGGGTTTGCCGCCGCGCAGGCGGCCCAGATACCACAGCGCGTGCTTGCGGATCTCCGGCATTCCGCGCTCTTCGCCTTTCATTTCGCAGACCAGGCGCACATGCCGGCGCATCAGTTCGATATGTGTCTGCACGCTGGGCGGCGCGGGTTCTTCGCCGCGCGCCAGCGCGAGGCACTGCGCAAAAACCCAGGGCGCGCCCTGTGCCCCGCGCGCCAGCATGACGGCGTCGGCGCCGGTGTCGCGCAGCAGTTCATCACACGCGCGGGCCGACAGCGCGTCGCCGCTGGCGATGACCGGTATGGACACCGCTTCTTTCACCGCGGCGACAATGGTGCGATCGCTCGTCCCGCCGTAAAACTGCGATCGGGTTCGGCCATGCACGCACACAAAATCCGCGCCGCTCTCCTGCGCCATGCGAGCAAACGGGACGGCGTTTTTGTCTTCTTCATCCCAGCCGGCGCGGAACTTGACCGACAGCGGTACAGGCACGGCGCGCCGCACCGCTTTGATGACGCGCGAGGCCGCCGCGAGGTCGCGCATGAGCGCGCTGCCCTCGCCGTTTCCCGTGATTTTTGGCATGGGGCAGCCCATGTTGATGTCAATGCCGTCGGCCGCCGAAAGCTCCAGCGCCAGGCGCGCGCCTTCGGCCATGACGTCGGGCTCGCTCCCGAAAATCTGGGCGATGACCGGCCGCTGCGCGGGCGTCAGCGCCAGCAGCGACGCCGTTTTTTTATCGTGATAGGTCAGCGCCTTTGCGCTCACCATTTCAGTATAACACAACCCCGCGCCCTGTTCCATACAGACGGTGCGGAACGCGGCGTCCGTGACGCCGGCCATCGGCCCCAGGACAAACCGGTTTTTGCTTTGCAGGCCGGCCGCCAGCTCGATCACAGAATCTGCTCCGGCGTCAGAATATGGTCGCCCAGCACGCGCGTGGCCAGGTCCTGAAAATATTCGACGCTCGCTTTGGAATCAAAGTTGACAATACCGTGCTTTTCCGCAAGCTCCGGCGTATAATCAGAAAGAGGGATGATGTCAAAATCGCGCCCCTTGCCCTCGTAATGAGTGACGAGCGGCACAATGCCGGCGTTTTCAAACGCAAACCCCTCCTGACCGGGGGTAAAGACCAGCTCGCACCACAAAAGCCCGCCCAGCATGGTGTTCATTTTATGCTGGCCGGACACAAAATTGCCCAGCGAATAGACGCACAGCGTCTGCCCGCCGTTCTGCCGCGTCAGCATCTCCATGGGCTGGAGCACGTGCGGATGGTGGCCGATAATGATATCGGCTCCCCAGTCGGCCACCTTCTGCCCCAGCGCGCGCTGCCCGTCCGACGGGGTGAGCTGGTATTCGTTGCCCCAGTGCAGCGAAACGATGAGCACGTCGCACTGCGGCCGCAGCGCCGCCATTTCGCGTTCAATTTTCCCTTCGTCTATCAGGGAAACCAGATAGGGCTTGTCCGACGGCACAGGAATGCCGTTGGTGCCATAGGTGTAGGACAGAAAACCAAAGGTCACGTCCTGTTTTTCGACGAGGATCGGCGCGTCGGCGTCTTCCTGCGAAGCATAGCAGCCGAGCACCGCGTCAAAGTTCTGCGCTTTGACCGTCTCAATCGAAGTCAAAAGCCCCTTCTGTCCCTTGTCCAGCGAATGGTTGGTCGCCAGGTTGACAATGTTAAAGCCGGTTTCCTTCAGCCCGGGGGCCACCTCTGCCGGGCCGCTCAGCGTGGGATACGTCCCGACCTCACCGGCCAGCGGTACTTCCTGATTAATAAAAGCAAGATCCGCTTTTTGCGCAAACGGCGCGATATTGTGGTATAATGGCACATAGTCAAAGCCGCCGCCTTCCGTCTTGCAGTCGGTCGACACCGTGTTGTGCAGCAGGTTGTCGCCCACGGCGGTCAGGCAGATGCGCACCGGCTCGGGCGCGGGCTGCGCGTCGGGGTCGTGCTCCGGCTCCTGCGGCGGCTGATCGTCCTGCTCAGGCAGTTCGGCCTGTTGGTCTTCCGGGGTGTTGTCCGTATTGTCCGGCGCGCTTTGCGAAGGCTGCTCCGCCTTTTGGCAGGCGGGCAGCAGCGGCAGCAGAACGAGCGCCGCCAGCAGCAGGCAAAACAGTTTTTTCATGGCTATCCGTCCCTCTTTTTCAATCGCTTTTTTCTCTTTTGTTATTCTATCAAAAAAAACGGCCTTTTTCCAGCCCCGATGCGGCTTTTGCAATATTTTGGTTATTTACAGAAAGTTTTGTTTTGTTTCATTCGTATTTCACATTTTCCGCCGAAAATAATAGCATACAAACAAACATCCAGCCGCAAGGAGGAAACATATATGTATCAGCAAAACGACAGGAACCAAAATAATCTGTACGACCCGGTTTTCGCCCCCAAGCCCCCCAAAAAGCACGCCGGACTGAAAAAGTTCGGCAAAGCCGTCGCCGGGCTGGCGCTCGTCGCCTGCATTTCGGTCGGCTCCATTTTGGGCTATAACGCCCTCTTCCCCCCGCAGGCCGCCGCTCCCGATAACGCCGGCGGCGCCGCTTCCAACGCCCCCTCGGCCAGCCCGACCATTTACCTGCCCACCTACAGCGCCGACGCGCTGACGCCCCCTGAAATTTTCCAGAAGGCGGTTCCTTCGGTCGTTTCCATCACCACCGAAGTGCAGAGCTACGGCCGAATCGGCCAGGGCACCGGCACCGGCATTGTTATGAGCGCAGACGGCTATATCATCACCAACAACCACGTTGTCGAAGGCGCGCAGAGCGTTCAGGTCACGTTAAACGACGGCCGCAGCTTTGACGCCGAGGTGGTCGGCACCGACGCCAACACCGATATCGCCGTCGTCAAAATCGACGCGGCCGGCCTGACCGTCGCCGAGTTCGGCGACTCCTCGTCGCTCGTCACCGGCGAACCGGCCTACGCCATCGGCAACCCGCTGGGCATTCAATTCGCCGAAACCATGACGGGCGGCATGATTTCCGCCCCCAGCCGTGAAGTGACCATCGACCGTTACGTCATGACGCTGATTCAGGTCGACGCCGCCATCAACCCCGGCAACTCGGGCGGCCCGCTTGTCAACAGCCAGGGCCAGGTCGTCGGCGTTGTCAACGCGAAAATCATGACCAGCAATTCCAACGACGTCGAAGGCATCGGCTTCGCCATCCCCATTGAAACGGCGCTCAACGTCGCAAACGACCTCATCGAGTACGGCTATGTGACCAACCGCCCCGTTCTCGGCGTCTCCGTCCAGAGCCTGACCGCGCAGGAAGCCATGCTGTACCGCATGGAAGCCGGCCTGGTTGTCAAAGAAGTCACGCCGGGCGGCCCTGCCGAAAAGGCCGGCGTCCAGGTCGATGACAAAATCATCGCTTTCAACGGCGTCGACGTCGAAACCTTTGCCGAGCTCAATTACGAAAAAGACAAATGCAAACCGGGCGACACCGTCACGCTGACGGTGGAACGCGGCGGTTCCGAACTCGAACTCAAGGTCACGCTCGGCTCGTCATCTGACTAAAATTGTTCACAAAACCAACCGGAAATATTAAAGGATCGTTTACAGAACGTCCACACATTTCAGACCCCCGCATGGTAATATAAATATCGGAAAGTACCTCTCTTATCCCCCAACCCCTCTAAAGACTGAAACGCGAAAAGGCGTCCGTTACCCCACGGGCGCCTTTTCCGTTGTTTACGGCAGCGGCCGAACTTTGCCGGTTCATGCTGGCCGCCCGATGTGGTTTATGCTATAATGCTGTCAGCGCTTTTTTTGAAAAAGCCGACTCTATCTTTCTGAAAACGGAGGCGATTCCATGAGCGAAACGGTCATTCCCAGCATCGATATCAAGAGCATCGACAGGGAGAACTGCTGGTTTAACCCCGGCTGCGCCATGAGCATTTATAAGCCCGAATTGATCGAGCCCATGCTCGCGCTGCTGCGGGAAAACTTCGGGGATGTGAAGCTGCACAGCCTGTGCTGTCAGCATGACCCGAAGCTGCCGGACGGCGCGACCATCATCAACAACTGCGCCGGCTGCGACCGCCGCTTTCGCTCGGACTATCCGGGCATCCGGACCATTACCTTTTGGGAGATGATCGATAGCATTGACGGGCTGAGGCTCCCGGATTATCAGGGGGCCGCCGTGTCCGTTCACGATTCCTGCTCCTTCCGCCAAAAGCCGCAGGTGCACGCTGCCGTGCGGAATATCCTGCGGAAAATGAACTTTAACATCATCGAATCCGCGTTCAGCGGGACCCGATCCATTTGCTGCGGCGATACCTTTTACTCCCTCCTTCCCAATGAACAGGTCGCCGCGCTCCAGAAAAAGCGCGCCGCCCAAATGCCCTGCGCCGACGTGGCGGTCTACTGCATCGGCTGTGTCCGCTCCATGACTGTGGGCGGCAAGCAGCCGCTTTATCTGCCCGACCTTGTGTTCGGGCGCCGGACGGAAAAAATGACCAATACGCTGGACGGCTATCATAATGATTTAAAGGCCTATATTGCAGTGCATTGAGTTCGGCCGCTCTGGGTACTGCGTCAAAAACGGCATGACCTGCGGTCATGCCGTTTTTCTATATTCTATTTTCTCAGCCCGCCGAATGTTTTGCTATTCTCTTACAGCTCCTGCGGCTTAATTGTATCAAGCCACAGCTGGCCGGGCGCCACCGTCTGCGTAAAAATGCGCCCCTGGTTTTCCGGCTTTTTTGCCTGATGATATTTAAAAAGCATCCGATCGCCGGACAGGCTGCCCAGTATTTCGATTTTTCCTGTCACATGCGACATAATGTAGCGGAAGCGCTTTTCCTGTCCGTTCATTTTGCTTTTGGCCTGCTCCACAATCGCATAGCCGCGGTGCAGCGGCACCTGAAACTGGTCGACGACGCCGCGCACGGGGCGGCACTGGAAAACATAGTAGGGCACGACGCCGCAGGCCACCAGGCCGGCCATCAGCTGCGCCAGCACATCGGGGTCGTCGTTGACCCCCTTCAACAGCACCGTCTGATTGCTGACCACCATACGGTGCGCCAAAAGGCGGCGCACCGCCCGCCGCGACTCGTGCGTCAGCTCGCGCGGGTGGTTAAACTGTGTGACGATATTGATTTGCTTTTTGCGTGTGTAATTGCCCAGCAGCGTCAAAAGCTCGGGATCTTCGCTGATTCTCTGGGGCAGCACCACGGGCAGCCGTGTGCCAAAACGTATCATGCGCACATGCTCGATTTCGCCCAGCACCCTGAGAAAATGCGCAATGACTGCATTGCTGTTGAGCAGCGCGTCGCCGCCCGAAATGAGCACATTGGTGATTTCGGGGTGATCCGCAATATACGCGGCCATCGGCTCGAACTGCTTGATGGTTTCTTCTTCCGACAGGCCGACCATGCGCCTGCGGAAGCAGTGGCGGCAGTACATGGCGCAGCGGCTGGTCGACAGCACCATAGCCGTCTGGCTGTACTTGTGCTGCAAGCCTTCGAGCTTGGTGTTTTCCCCTTCGCCGCTGGTGTCAAAGGCCCCTTCTTCCCCCAGCTCGTATTCCGAAGGCACGCACATGCGCGCGATGGGGTCGTCGGGGTCGCCGGGATCGATCAGTGACAGGTAATAATCCGGGATGCGCATGGGGTACATGTCAATAATATCGGCAAGCGCCTTTTGGCGTTCCCTGTCGATCGGCAGCCGCTCGCTCAGCCGTTCGATATCGGTTATACTTTCTCTCAATTCCTGCTTCCAGTTCATTGATGACCTCCTTTTCCATCTATAACACTGTTTCATAAAATAATTATACTAAATCAATCGTGTTAAAATCCAGTTTTTTTGTCGGTATTTACAATTTGTTCATTTGTAAACTATAAAGCCGGCCCACAGCGCTTGGCTGTGGGCCGGCTTTTGCCGTGCTCTTTTATTGCTGCATTTGGGCAAAGGCTGCTGCCAGCTCATAAGCGCTTTGGCCGCTGCCCAGCAGGAAAATGCCCTCTTCCCGGCATTTTTCCCGCAAATCATCCGGCGCTTCCATCCCTTCGGCCAGAACGACGCAGGGTATTTCGGCCAGCAGCGCCACCGCCGCCACATTGAGGTTCGCCATAATGGTAATCCACACCCCGCCCGGAACGCCGCGGCTGATCGCCCGGCTGAGCAAATCGCCAATATAGCAGCCTGCCAGCTGCGCGTCCGGGTCCTTTCCTTCGGCCAACACGCGCAGCGCCAGCCCGTCCACCCATTCCCGAATGGTCATTCTGTTTCCCCTTTCCGTTTCGCAGCGGCCGGCGTTCTGCCGCCGCTTTCTCTTCAGTATATTGGATCTGCAATAAAAAAACAATTCCATTGCCGGCCGGGGGAGTGGAAAAGGCTCGAAAATTGTGATAAACTACCATTGTCATCCGCTGATAAGGAGGGCGAATCATGCCGCTGGAGACCGCACGGCTTTTGCTCACACCCGTATCCGCAAAATATGCCGACGAGGTTTATACCCATTTCCGCGGCGAGGTCGTCGCTTATATGCAGGCGGGCGCGGCGCATAACCCGGAAGAATCACGCGCGGTTCTCCGCGGGATGGAAAAGGGCCGCGAAAACGGCGAAGAGCTTGTCTTTGCCGTCCTGCTCAAATGCGGGCGTGAATTTCTCGGCCTGGCCGGACTGCACGAGCTGAAAAGTGAAGTTCCCGAACTCGGTCTGTGGCTCAAGGTCCCTGCGCACGGGCAGCATTACGGCCGCGAGACGATCGGCGGCTTAATGGAATACGCGCGCAGCCTGGGCATTGCCAGGCTGCGCTATCCGGTCGATCGCCGGAACATCGCCAGCCGAAAAATTCCTCTTTTTTACGGCGGGCGGGCCGCCGGATCCAGAACCATCCGCACGGCAGACGGCCGAACCCTGGAAGAAGAGATTTATGAAATCGAGCTCCGCTGATTTTCGCAGTGAGCTGCCTGTGCATTTTTCAAAAAGGAAGGGATGCCTTTGACCCGCCAATTGCCGCAAGTTGAATATAACCGCTGGCTGCAAAGCCCCCTGGTGCCCGGCGCAGCGCGCCGCGAGCTCTCTTCGCTCGACCCGGCCGGCGTCGCCGAGCGCTTCGGCGCGCCCCTGCGTTTCGGCACTGCGGGCCTGCGCGCCCCTGTCGGCGCGGGACCGTCATGGCTCAACGAGCACACGGTGGCGTGGGCTACCCGCGCGCTGGGGCGCCGTATCCTTGCGCGCGGCGCGGACTTTGCCGCGGCCGGCGTCTGCGTCGGCTATGACTGCCGGCGTCAAAGCGACCTGTTCGCGCGTACGGCCGCCGCCGCGCTGCGCGAGCTTTCTATTCCCGTTTATTTGTTCAGTGCCCCGCGCCCGACCCCCGAGCTGGCCTTTGCCGTCCGTGCGCTCGGCGCCGCGGCCGGCATCTGCATCACAGCGAGCCACAACCCGCCCCAATACAACGGCTATAAGGTGTACTGGCAGGGCGGCACGCAGATTGACGACGCGCTGGCCGCCGAAATCGGCGCTGAAATGGACGCTTCGGATCCCCTCGCACCGCTTCCCTTTTTTGTTCTTAACGAGGTGTCGCCGCTGGGCAAAGAAATGGACGAGCGCTTTATCGCTTCCGCCCTGCGCTGTGTGCAGGGGCGCGGCGACATTGAGCGCTGCCCGGCGCTGCCCATTGTCTACACCCCCTTTCACGGCGTGGGCGGGGCCGTTGCGTTCCGGGCGCTGCGCCTCGCCGGTTTGCAGGCGGTACACTGCGTGCCCGAGCAGCTGGAGCCGGACGGCGACTTTCCCACTACGCCCAGCCCCAACCCCGAAGATCCCGGCGGTTTCGGCCCGGCGCTCGACCTGGCCGGGCGCGTCAACGCCGCCCTCATTCTGGCCAACGATCCGGACGCCGACCGCGTCGCCGTCTGGGCGCGCGACGGCGCAGGCAAAATGCGCCCGCTGACCGGCAACCAAATCGGCGTGCTGCTGGCCGATTACCTGCTCGAACACACGCAGGAAAACGGCGCCATTGTCAAAACACTGGTCTCGACCGACCTGGCGCGCCGCGTGGCCGAAAGCCGCGGCTGCGCCTGCTTTGACACCTTTACCGGCTTTAAATTCCTTGCGGCCGAGGCGCAGCGTCTGCAAAAAAAGGGGCTGCGCCCCGTGCTCGCCTTTGAAGAGGCCATCGGCTACATGCTCAACCCCGACGTGCTCGACAAGGATGGTATTTCGGCGGCCCTTGTCATCGCGTCTATGGCCTGCCGCTGGCAGGCGCAGGGCCAAACCCTGCACGACCGGCTGGCCGAGCTGAGCGCGCTTTTCGGCTTTTATGCTGAAAAAACCGTCAGCGTCACGCTGCCCGGCCCCGAAGGGCAGGCCGCCATCAAAGCCTGTATGGACAGCCTGCGGGCGCAGACGCCCACCGTTCTTTCCGGCCGGCGTGTCATGCGCGCCGACGATTTTCTGCGCGGCCTTTCGCTTTCCGGCGGACAAACGTCTGCTCTGCCGCTTCGCGGCTCCGACGTCCTGCGCTTTGAACTGGAAAACGGGTGCCGGCTGCTTGTCCGCCCGTCGGGCACCGAGCCGAAAATTAAACTGTACGTTCTGGCGCGCGGGGACGCGCAGGATGCGGCGCTTTCCGCGGCCGAAGCCTGCGCGCAGGACGCCCTGCAAACCCTGCGCCTTGAGAATTATACCGGCAAAAGGAGCATGAAAATTTTATGAGCAAAACCAAAGCCCGGCCGACCGGCCCCCGCAAACCCGAACCGCAGCGCAAAGTCTCGCCGAAAGCCGCCGTTGTCATCGCGGCTGCCCTGCTCGCCGTCCTGCTGTTTGTCATCCTTCGCCTGGCCTTCGGCGGCGGAGGAGTACAGAGCGTCCTGCAAGATTATTTTGAAAACCTCTATGCCCACGCCGACGTCGACAGCATGGCCCTGTGCTTCCCCGAGGGCGCTCTGCGCGACGAGTTCGAGCTTCTGTTCACTATGGGCGGCGTGTCCAACATGGCGGAAACCTATCGGATGCAGGCCGTTGAATGGGTGGGCGAAAAGCCCGCCGTCAAGGTCAGTATTGTCGAGCAGGAAAAACCCAGTTCGGGCGCTTTGAACGAGGCCCGGGCCGAAAACAGCGCGGTCGAAAGCGTTTCCGACGTCACCTTTGACATCAGGCTGACCGGTGAATTGGGCAGCCGCACGCTGCGCGGCAGCACCCGCCTGACCAAAATCGGCGGACAGTGGTATTTGACCGATTATAATATCCGCACCGGCTTTCTGGACGGAGAGTCGACCGGAGAGGAGGAATAGTATATGACCGAAAGACAGCTTCAAATCGCAGGCAATGCAGACAAACACCGCAAGCTCGTCCTCGACGCCGAGCGCTGGCTGTGGGCGCACCCCCAGACCGGCTACACCGAGTGGGAGGCGCACGCGTATCTCAAAGATGCCTTTGAGAAACTGGGCTACACGCTGACCGAGCCGGGCGACATCCCGGGCTTTTTCACCGATCTCGACACCGGCCGGCCCGGCCCCAGGCTGTGCATCATGGGCGAGCTGGACGCGCTCGACATCGCCAACCACCCCGAGTCGGTCAACGGCATGACCCACTGCTGCGGCCACCACGGCCAGGGCGCGGCGCTTCTGGGCATTGCGGCGGCGCTGAAAGAGCCGGGCGCGCTCGACGGCCTGTGCGGCTCCATCCGCCTGATGATGGTGCCCGCCGAAGAGATGATCCAGCTCGCCTTCCGCGAAGAGCTGCGCCGGGAAGGCGTTATTCACTACATGGGCGGCAAGGTCGAGTTTTTGTACCGCGGGTACTTTGACGGCGTCGATCTGTGCATGATGGTGCACGGCACTGCCGCCGGCAAAGACGAAGCTTTTGACCTGTCCTGCGGGCTGGGCAGCAACGGCTGTATGGCCAAAACCATCCGTTTTAAGGGCAAATCCTCGCACGCCGGCGGCGCGCCCCACCTGGGCGTCAACGCCCAGTACGCCGCCATGCTCGGGCTTCAGGCCTGCAACGACCTGCGTGAAACCTTCCGGGACAAGGACTGCGTGCGCTTCCACCCCATCATGATGGGCGTCAACTGCGCCGTCAACATCATCCCCGACGAGATGAAGATAGAAAGCTATGTGCGCGCCCGCACGCTGGACGCCATGATCGCCGCCAACAAGCGCGTCAACCGCGCGCTGGCCGGCGCGGCGCTGGCCCTGGGCGCCGGGGTCGAGCTGTGCGACCGCCCCGGCTATTCGCCCGAGGTTCACGACCGCACCTTTATGCAGCTGATCGAGCGCTGCTGTGTCGACCTGGTGGGCGCCGATCGCGTGCGCTTTGATTACGAAGGCTGGAGCACCGGCTCCTCGGACTTCGGCGACCTGACCTGCATTATGCCGGGCGTGCAGTTCAACGCCGCCGGCGTGACGGGCACCGGCCACGGCATTGATTACTGCGTCGCCGACCCGGAGCGCCTGTGCGTCAATTCGACCAAAGCACAGTTGTTCGTCGCCGACGCTCTATTGACAGACGGCGCAGCCGCTGCCCGTGAAATTATCGACGGCTACCGGCCGCTTTACCCGTCGAAGGAAGCTTTTTTTGCCGCCATCGACAAAATTACCCTGGACAAAGACGCCGTCGTTTACGACGAAAATGGCAACGCCCGCGTCGATTTTCAGAATATCTGAACGCCTGCATGACAAAAAGGCGGCAGCCCGGGGGCTGCCGCCTTTTCCTGTGCAAAAGCAGATTTTTTATTCGCCTTTCACCGCGACTTCCCCGTCCTGCACCGTGACAGACAGCTTGCTCAGCGGTTTTTCATACGACGCGATGATGAGGGCGGCCGCTTTATCTTCGACCTCTTTTTCGATCAGGCGGCGCAGGTTGCGCGCGCCGTATTTAATGGAGTAGGATTTTTCCGCCAGATACTTGACCAGCCCGTCGTCCCAGGCCAGCTCGATGCCGTTGCGCGCCGTCGCTTCGGTCAGGTCGCCCAGCATAATGCGGCAGATTTTTTCAAAGTCGCTCTGCGAAAGCTGGTTGAAGGAAATGACCTCGTCGATGCGGTTGATAAACTCGGGGCGCATGATGTCGCTCAGCGCCTTGAGCGCTTTTTCGCGCCCCTGCTCGGTCACCGTGTGCCCAAAGCCCACCGTGCCGTCGCGCCGTTCGGACCCGGCGTTGGACGTCATGATGACGACGGCGTTTTCAAAATTGACGGTGCGGCCCTGCGCGTCGGTGATGCGGCCGTCGTCCAGGATTTGCAGCAATGTGTTGAGCACGTCGGGGTGCGCCTTTTCGATCTCGTCAAACAGCACGACGCTGTAGGGGCGGCGGCGGATTTTTTCCGTCAGCTGCCCGGCCTCGTCATAGCCGACATAGCCCGGCGGCGCGCCGATGAGCTTGGAGACCGAGTGTTTTTCCATATACTCACTCATGTCAAGGCGGATGAGCGCGTCGGGCGTGTTGAACAAATCCTCGGCCAGGCGCTTGACAAGCTCGGTTTTGCCGACGCCGGTCGGGCCGACAAAGATAAAGGAAACGGGCTTGCGTTTTTCGCTGATGCCGGCGCGGCGGCGGCGGATGGCCGCCGAGACGGCATCCACCGCTTCGTCCTGCCCGATCACCCTGCTTTTGAGTCGCTCGTCCAGGCGCAGCAGGCGCTCGTAATCCTGCTCGCGCACGCGGCTGGCGGGAATCTTGGTCCACAGCTCGATGACGCGGGACAAGTCGTCTACGCCCAGCACAGGCTGCGGCTGTTTTTCCAGCTCGTGAATGCGCTCTTCCGTACGCATTTCGCGGCTGCGGATTTCGGCAATGCGGGCGTAAAACTCTTCGGCGCGCTCGGCCTGCTCCTGTGTTTTGGCCAGCAGCTCTTCGCGCTCGGCGATCAGCCCGGCCAATTCCTCTTCCAGCTGTGCCCGCTCATTGAGCGCCGCGTTTTTCAGGTTGAGATCCGAGCACGCCTCGTCCAAAAGATCGATGGCCTTGTCGGGCATAAAGCGATCGCTGATATAACGATCGGCCAGATAAACGGCCTGGCGCAGGATTTCATCGGGGATGGCGACGCCATGGAATTTTTCATAATACCCCTTGATGCCGCGCAGGATTTCAAAGGTTTCCTCCCCCGTCGGCTCGGTGATGACGACGGGCTGAAAACGCCGTTCGAGCGCGCTGTCCTTTTCAATATGCTTGCGGTATTCTTTAAAGGTCGTGGCGCCTATCACCTGAATCTCGCCGCGCGACAGCGCCGGCTTTAAGATGTTGGCGGCGTTCATGCTGCCCTCGGCGTCGCCCGCGCCGACCAGATTGTGTACCTCGTCGATGACCAGAATGACGTTTCCCAGCGATTTGACCTCGTCAATCAGGCTTTTCATGCGGCTTTCAAACTGGCCGCGGAATTGTGTCCCGGCCACCATAGCTGTCATATCGAGCAGCCAGACCTCTTTTCCGCGCAGCTTGTACGGCACATCGCCGCTGACAATGCGCTGCGCCAGCCCTTCGGCCACCGCCGTTTTCCCGACGCCCGGCTCGCCTATCAGGCAGGGATTGTTCTTCTGCCGGCGGTTGAGGATTTGTATGACGCGTTCGGTTTCACGGTCGCGGCCGACCACGCGGTCCAGCTTTCCCTCCTGCGCGCGCCCGGTCAGGCACAGCGCGTACGAGCGCAGGAATTTGTGCTTTTTCTCTTCTTTGCGCGACGGCTTGCGGGGCGGCTCTTTATCCTCGCCAAACCGCAGCTCTTCGCCGTCCCCGCGGCTGCTGCGGCTCAAAAAGCTCATAAACGGAAAGGTGGGCGCGCGCGAAGGCTGTTCTTCCCGCTCGTCCGGCTCGGCCTCGGGCTCATTTTCCTGCCCGCCGTCTTCGCCTGACAGCCCCGATATCAGGTTTTCAAACATTTCCTTCCCGCCCTGGGCCAGCTCTTCCGACATATGCTCGATATCCTCGTCGCTGATGCCGAACTTTTCCATCATGTCGCTGACCGGCTTGATGCCAAGCTCGCGGGCGCATTTCAGGCAAAGGCCCTCCTGATGTGCTTTGCCGTCCTCCACTTTTGTGATAAACACCACCGCAATGTTCTTTTTGCAGCGGGCACAGATTGGCATGTTCATATGAAACCCTCCTTCGGGACTCTATTGTTGGGACGGGCTGTCCCCGCCCAGATTGAAAACCCTGCACACGGCGCCGCCGATCCGGCTCTGTTCCAAAGCCGGCCGGTTGAGAAACCCAACCTTTTCCTGGGGCGCAAAGCGCATGGCGCCCCAGCACAGCGCCACCACCATACACAGCCCCGTCACCGCGCCCAAAAGCGCGCCGCCCAGCTTGTTGACCGAGCGCAGCAGCGGAATGTTCAGGTTGAGCACCGAACAAATCAGACGCACGGCAAGCTGAATGAGCAAAAACAAAACGATAAAGGTGACGACCGGGGCCAGCTGTTCGGCCAGGGCCTGGCCTGCGGCATCCGATATCTTGTCGCCGGCCGACTGCGCCCCCGCCGCCAGCGGTTCCCACGAGCTTTCGGGCACCCCCAGCGCCTTCAAAATCTCCAGCAGTCCGTTTTTCGTCTCTTCCACAACGGGCGAAGACAGCAGCTGCCCCAGCCCCGCCGCTTCGGCAGCGCGCCTGACCATGCCGCTGAGGAAGGGGCGGATGCCCCTGACGGTGATAAACATCAGCCTGGGCGTCAGCAAAAGGGCGCCTATCAAACCGGCCAGGCTGCCCAAAAGGCCCGAGACAGCATTTATAATCCCCCTGCGCGCGGCGACCCATACACAGGCGACAAAAACAATGATCAAAAGCAAATCGATGAACATGGCTGCGTTCATTTGTCCTCCTCCTCAACAGTGACCAGCTCGGCGCGGTCGGAATACACCAGAATGTGCCTGCCGCCCCGCCGGGTGACGACGTCGCGCGCGCCGGCCGTCTGCAAAACGGTTTCCTTCGGCTCTTCGCCAATGCCCTCCAGCATGACGAGCCGCGACTGAAAGAGCAGCGCCGCGCAGCCGTCCAGCCCGTCCAGCGCGCGCAGCGATCCGCTGTACGCCTTTTCAAAAACGGCCGCGCCGTCTTCGCCGACAACGCGCAGCATGACCTGCTCGCCTGCGCCGCCCGATTGCAGGGCCAGGCACGGCAGCTGCCCCTGGTGGTGCGCAAAGCGCTGGAGCGTCCCGTGCGCAAAGCCGCTTTGCCCCAGCATCTGCCCCTTATCATCATAAATATAAACGCCGTTGTCACAGATTAGTACCAGATTTCCTTCCGCACTGTGCTTAAGCGAATAAACGGCCTGCACCGGCAGTTCGATGGAAAACTCCGGCTCTTCCTGCCCCGTTGAATAGCCCCGCAGGGTGAAGGCGACGGCCCCGTCCTTTTCCCGCAGGCAGAGCGCGGCAAAGCTCCGCCCGTCGGGCGCCGGCGAGGCCAGCATGACAAAATAATCCGAGGTGTACCATTTGTACACCTGCTTCTGGCGCGTGTCGTACAGCGCGACGGCCGAACGGTAGCCGGCCTCGTCGGTCACGACGCAGAAGGCGCCCTTTTCGTTCATTTCAGCCGAAATGATGGGCGATTCCAGTGCGTCGCTCCACAGCATTGCGTAGCCGTTGACGACCGAAAGGTTCCGGCCGCCGCGGTCGTACAGCAGCACTTTTTTTTCGCCGGCGCTGATAGCGGGGTTAGACGCCTTCATCTGCGCGGTAAAATCGCCCTCGGGCAGGGCGGTGACATAACGGTAGGTGTTGCCGCTGAGCACGGCCAGCCCCGCCTGAAAGGGCGCGTAAACAGCGTCCAGCCCGCTTTCAAAGCGATAGCTTTGAAACTCGCCGCCGCGCGACGCCGAGCTGAGATAAGCCCCTATGCGGCGCAGGTTGTTGAGATTGAACTCTTCCCGGTATTCAAAAATACAGAAGACCACGGTGGCCAGCAGCATTAAAAGCGCCAGCGAGCGCAGCCCGCCGACAACGGCCAGGCGCCTGTCCCGCCTGAACCTTACGATGTTTTCCTTACTCCTGACTGCCATCAAGCTCCTCCATGCCATAGCTGAGCGCCGTCATATACAGCCCGTCGGGCGGGGCCGTCGGCCCGGCGCTTTCACGCCGGCCGCTGTGCAGAATGGCCTCTACGTCGCCGGGATCAATTTTCCCGACGCCGCAATAAACAAGCGTCCCTGTAATGGCGCGCACCATGTTGTACAAAAAACCGTCGGCGCAGACGCGCACGGCGATCATGCTGCCCTCGCGCCGCTCGACCTCGCAGTAATAGATTTCACGCACCGTGCTTTTGACCGGCGTTCCCTCGCTTTTGACGGCGGCAAAATCCTGCCGTCCGACAAACGCGCGGGCAGCGCGGCGCATGGCGTCGACGTCCAGCTTCTGCGGGTAAAACCACGCGCGCGCCGTCAAAAACGGGTCCCGCGTGCGGCTGTTGTGGATCAGATAGGTATACTCCTTGTTTTTGCAGGAAAAGCGCGCGTCGAAATCGTCGGGGACCCGGTGGGCGCGGTGTACGACGACGTCGCGCGGCAGCCGCGCGTTCAAAGCGGCGGGCAGACGCTCGAGCGGAATGCCCGTTTGCAGCCGGCAGCTGGCGACGTAGGTGCGGGCATGGACGCCGGCGTCGGTGCGGCCACAGCCCGACAGCGCGATCTTCTGCCCCGTCAGGTCGGCAACCGCGTCTTCGAGCACCTGCTGCACGCTCAGGGCGTTTTTCTGGCGCTGCCAGCCGTGGTACGCCGTGCCGAGGTAGGAAAGGCGCAGTGCGATTTTAGCCATAAGCCCCTCTTTTCAAGCCCAAAAATGGCTGATGACGAACACGGCGGCGACACATAAAGCCGTCAGCCCGCCCCCCAGCCAGTCGAGCGGCTGAAGATGCAGCTCACGCAGACGGGTGCGCCCTTCGCCGCCGTGGTACAGGCGGCATTCCATGGCAGTGGCCAGCTCGTCGGCGCGGCGGAAGGCCGAGACAAAGAGCGGCACCAGCACAGGCACCAGCGCACGGGCGCGCGCCACCAGGTTCCCGCTGTCAAAATCAGCGCCGCGCGCCTTTTGCGCCGACATGATTTTGTCGGTCTCCTCAATAAGCGTCGGAATGAAACGCAGGGCAATGGTCATCATCATGGTAAACTCATGCACCGGCACGTGCAGCCGCTTGAGCGGGCCGAGCAGATGCTCGAGCGCGTCGGTCAGCGCGATGGGCGAGGTGGTGTAGGTCAAAAGCGCGGTACACATGATGAGCATGACAATGCGCGACACCATGTACAGGGCGTTGAAAATGCCCTCGCGCGTCAGGGTGAAGATCCACCACTCCCACAAAACGACGCCCGGCGTGTAAAACATGTTGAGGATGGCGGTGAAGCTGATGATAAACAGCACCGGCTTTAAGCCCTTGATCATCATTTTGGGCTTGATGCGCGACAGGCCGATGCACAGCGCCAGCATAAAAAAGCAGAACAGATAGGCCCACGGCCCGTCGGCACAGAAAAGCGCGACGATATAAGCCACCATCATAAGCACCTTGAGGCGCGGATCAAAGCGGTGAATCGGGCTTTGGCCCGGGAAATACTGGCCCAGCGTGATGTCCTTCAGCATGGCCGTCCCCCCTTTTTCGCCCGGATGAGGGCGGCGGCCTGCTCGACGGTATAAGCGTCGGTGCCGATGTCGACGCCGCGCTCGTGCAGACGCATAAGAACGCGGGTGACCTGCGGCACGTCCAGCCCGGCGCGGGTCAGCTCTTCGGCGCGGGCAAACACTTCACGCGGGGCGCCCTCCATTAAAATACGGGATTTTTCCATCACGACAATGCGCTGCGCCATGCGCGCCGCGTCTTCCATGCTGTGGGTGACGAAAATGACGGTGGTCCCGTGCTTTTGCTGATAGTTGACAATGAAGCGGAACACCTCTTCGCGCCCCACAGGGTCCAGGCCGGCCATCGGCTCGTCCAGCACCAGCACCTCGGGCTCCATCGCAAAGACGCCGGCCAGCGCGACGCGGCGCTTCTGCCCGCCCGACAGCTCAAAGGGCGAGCTTTCGAGCACGTCGGGCGAAAGGCCGACAATGCGCACCGCCTCTTCCACGCGGCGGTCGATTTCCGCCTGTTCCAGCCCCATGTTCTTGGGGCCGAAGGATACGTCCTTGCGCACCGTCTCTTCAAACAGCTGGTATTCGGGATACTGAAAAACCAGCCCGACGGCAAAGCGGGCGGCGCGCGTCATCTCGCGGCTCTGGTGAATGTCCTCGCCGTTGATCAGAACCCGGCCGCTCGTCGGCTTGAGCAGGCCGTTGAAGTGCTGGATCAGGGTGGACTTTCCGCTTCCCGTGTGGCCGATCAGCCCGATGATCTCACCCTTTTGGGCGGAGAAGGTGACGTCCTGGACCGCCGCTTTTTCAAAAGGGGTGCCGGCCGAATAAATATGGCACAGGTTCTCGACCTTTAAAACCTCATTCAATGCTGCTTACCCCTTTAAATACTCAAAAATAACGTCCGCGCACCGCTCAACCGACAGCGCGGTCAGCGGCAGAGCGGCGCCGTCCGCGCGGTTGAGCGCATCGAGCAGCGCCACCGTCTGCGGCGGCGCCAGCGAACAGCCCCGCAACGCGTCGGCGCGCGCAAAAATTTCATCCGGCGGGCCGTCGAGCAACAGCCGGCCGTGATCCATGACCAGCACGCGGCCGGCCTGCGCCGCCTCGTCCATATGGTGTGTAATCAAAACGACCGTCATGCCGGTTTCACGGTTGAGGCGCAGAATGGTGCGCATGACCTCGGCGCGGCCGAGCGGGTCGAGCATGGCGGTCGGCTCGTCCATAACGATGGCGCGCGGCTGCATGGCCAGCACGCCGGCGATGGCGATGCGCTGCTTTTGCCCGCCCGACAGCAGGTGGGGCGCGTGACGCTTGAACTCGCCCATGCCCACGGCGTCGAGCGACTCGTCGACCCGCCGGCGGATTTCGGCCGACGGCAGCCCCATATTTTCCGGCGCAAAGGCGACGTCCTCTTCCACAACGGTGGCGACAATCTGGTTGTCGGGGTTTTGAAAGACCATGCCCGCCGTTTTGCGGATGTCGAACAGGCTTTTTTCGTCGCGGGTGTTCATGCCGTCGACCAGCACGTCGCCCGCCGTGGGCAGCAAAATGGCGTTGAGCAGCTTGGCCAGCGTCGATTTGCCGCTGCCGTTGTGGCCGAGCACGGCGACAAACTCGCCCGGCTCGATGCGCAGGGAGACGCCGTCGACAGCGGGGGGCGCAGGCTGCCTGTCCTCGCCGTGCGGATAAGTGTAGCTGACATTTTGAAGCTCGATGATGGGGCGCATAACGGTTCTATCCTTTCATCCAGCGGGCTGTGTGGCCGCAGGGCAGGGCCAGCCCGGTTGACTGGCACAAAAGCCCCAGCTCCTGCCCTTCGACGGTCCCGCCGAAGCGGGGCCGCAGAACGGTCCCCAGCAGGTAGGACGCCACCGAGGGCGAAATGCCCGCTGTGTACGAACTGATGATGACAAACAAAGGCTCGGGCGACAGTACGCCGGCGCACAGCGCGAGAAAATCGGCGATGTCGTTTTCAAACTTCCACACCTCACCCGTCGGCCCGCGGCCATAGGACGGGGGGTCCATGATAATGGCGTCATAGCGGCGGCCGCGCTTGATTTCGCGCTGGACAAACTTTTTGCAGTCGTCGACAATGTAGCGGATGGGCGCTTCCCCAAGCCCCGAGCTGCGGGCGTTTTCCCGCGCCCACGACACCATGCCGCGCGCCGCGTCGACATGGCAGACCGAAGCCCCGGCCGCCGCCGCCGCCAGCGTCGCGCCGCCGGTATAGGCAAAGAGATTGAGCACCGAAACAGGCCGCCCGGCCGCGCGGACGCGCTGCGCGATAAAGTCCCAGTTGGCCGCCTGCTCGGGAAAGACGCCGGTGTGCTTAAAGCTCATCGGTTTGACGTTGAAGGTCTGTTCACGCCACGCCACGCTCCAGCTTTCGGGCAGCGAGCGGATGCTCCAGCTTCCGCCGCCCGTGTTCGAACGGTGGTATACGGCGTCGGCCTTTGCCCACAGCGCAGGGGCGCTTTTGTCCCAGATGGCCTGCGGATCCGGCCTCGCAAGGGTGTAATTTCCCCAGCGCTCCAGCCGCTCTCCGCCGCCGCAGTCAAGCAGCCGATAATCGTGCCAGTCCGGCGCAATCCACATGCGATCTCTCCCCCTCACGCGATATCGTTTTATTTTACCATTCTTTTGCTGCCCTCGTCAAGCACGCCGTCCATTCCGCCGCCGTCTCTTGAAGAAGGGCGCCTGCCTGTGGTAAAATCGGAAAAAACCATCAGGAAACGGGGCTCCCTTTCATGATCACGATCCGGTATCCGGAGGCTTCTGACAAAGCATTCTGGCATTCCCTTGACCGGCATTTGCCGGAAAAAGAATTTGAGGACAAAGTGCGGACCAAAAGGGGGTATGTCCTGCTGGAAGACGGCGATCCGGCAGGCCTGCTGCGGTATAATCTTTTCTGGGACAACACGCCCTTCTGCACCATGCTTTTCGTCGACCCGCGCTGCCGGGGAAGGGGCTATGGCCGGCAGCTGATGGAGCACTGGGAAAGGGACATGAAAGCGCAGGGCTACGGAATGCTGCTGACCTCTACGCAGGCCGACGAAACCGCGCAGCATTTTTACCGCAGGCTGGGGTATAAGGACTGCGGCGGGTTTGTCATTGACATTCCGGCTTATGCACAGCCCATGGAGATCTTTTTTATCAAAGCGCTCTAAAAACGAGACGCCGCATGTTGCGGCGTCTCTCAAGCGATAATATCCACTTTTCCGCCCGTATCCGCAGGCGCAGGGGCGCTTTGGGCAGTATATTGCTGAACAGCGGCCCCTATCTGGGGCTCCAGCGCGCCGGCCAGGCTCTGTGCCTGCGCGCGCAGCTCCATCCGGGTGGCAGCCAACTGGCTCTGCATCCTGTTTTCGGCCTCGGCTTCGCGCAGGTAGCCCGACTCCCGCACGACGCGCATGACCCGCCTGCTCTGCAATTCCTGCTTTAAACACTGGGCCCGGCGCAGCTTTTTTTCCTTTTGCGCCCGGCTGCGTTTCGCATCCAGCAGCCTTTCCCTGTCGAGCTCCCGGTTCTTTTTGCTGCCGCGGGCGACGGCCTTTTGCAGTTGGCCAATGGCGGCCCGAATGCGCTCGGCATTTTCCGGATCCTGCCGCAGCGCCGTTTTGAGCTGGGCAATCTGCCGCCGGGCATACCCGGTGGCGGCGCCGACCTCGGCGCGGTTTCTGGCACGGCGCAGGCGGGCGTACGCCTGCATGGGCGCGTCGCCGTATCGGGCGGGGTTCTTGGGCGCCTTCAGGCGTTCGGCGTGCTCCTGCGCCTTTTCCCGCGCCTGCCGTATCATTTCGGCCAAAGAGGGCGCCTGCTCCTTCCGGGTGTCCGGCGTCCATTCCTGCTGCCTGTCCGCCGATGCCGGCGCCGGCCGCGAATACGCAGGCCACGCGGCCCCGGACGGTATTTTCATGTCGCTCATGCCCGCTCCCCCTCCCTGCCGGGCGACAGTCCCTTTATTTACTATATCGGCGCGTCCGGTGAAAACAAAAGGGCGGCCAAAAAAATCGCGGCGGCCCGAGCAGGCTTATGCTGCCGCGCCGGAATATCGGGCCCCGGCCTGCCTGCGGGCAGAAAAAAGCCGGATCCCCAAGGATCCGGCTTTTCTATAGACTTTGCAGCTGGCGCTTACCGGGACAGCAAATCGGTAATGACCAGGCCGAGCGGCGTGCCAATCATGTAGCCGTACAGGCCGACGAGAATGGCGGGGATAATGAGGTTGTCGTACCCCTTCGCAACCGCCATAGCAGCCGCCGAGGACGGGCCGCCCAGGTTGGCGTTGGAGGAAACGGTCAGCTCTTCGATAGGCAGCTTGAAGAGCTTGCCAAGCCCCAGCAGAGTGACGATATTGACAAGAGCGATGATGCCGCAGAAGACAAAGAGCAGCGGCGCGTTCTTGATGACGCTCCACAGGTCGGCCGGGCAGCCGATGACAACGAAGAAGATGTAGATGAGGAAGGTGCCGATCTCCTGCGCGCCCTTGAGGTTGGAGAAGAATTTCGGGAAGATGGACGCCAGAGCCACCGCGACAATGGTCAGGATGACAAACTGGTTGCCGACAATGGTCTTCAGCAGGCCGCTGGTGACGCCGCCGAGCAGGCCGGCGATTTTGGTGGCCACGGTGACAACCACGAACGCAGTGGAAATGGTCATGGCCAGATCAAGCAGCGAAATTTCCTTTTTGCCCCAGTACGAGCCGGCCAGCGTCTGGCCTTCCGCGCTGACGCCGCGGGCCTCGACCTCTTCCTGGTGCGGGTGCTTGTAGTTCTTTTTGCCCCATTTGCTGCTCGGCAGCCACAGCAGCAGGAAGAAAGCGATGGCCATGACAAAGTTGTCGGCCACAACCTCGGCCGAGAGCAGGGTTTCATTCATACCGACCGACGAAGCAACGGCAAACAGGTTGACGCCGCCGCCGATGTACGAGCCGGTCAGAACGCCCGCCATCTTGTCAAGGTCGGGAATGGCGTTGCGCAGGGCAAAATAGGCGATTACCGCGCCGAGCAGCGTACCGACGGCGCCGATATTGAAGCAGATGAACATTTTGCCGGTATCTTTGACGATCTTTTTGATATCGGCCCTGAACAAGAGCATGGCCACCGACAGGGGAATGCAGTAATCCCAGACGATGTCATACACCGGCGCCGAAGCCGGGATGATTTTGACGTTTGTGGCGACAACGGCCAGAATAAGGCCGATGACCGGGCCCGACAGCTTTTCCGCCCATTTATAATGCTGTTCGCAATAAATGGAGATGGCGGCGAAAACGATCAGGATTGTCCACAATACCCAAGTGTCGTCTGCTTTAACCAGGGTTGCAGCTTCTTCAGCCAACAATAGATTAAGCATGGTAGACCTCCTACAATTTTTTTATAAAACCGGCAGACCCGCCTTCCCTTCTCCACGTAAAAGAGGCCCTGTCGTGTTTTACCTGATAGATATGGCCGCGAGAATTTAAATATTCTATGAACGTACTATGAACGTTTTTAATATAACATATCTATTTTCAAACTGCAAGATGAAAGGCGTAATTTAGTCTATTTTTTACATTTTCTTTGTGCATATTTCACATTTTTTCTGTAAAAACTCCTACATTTTGTCCAGCCGTCACAATTTTCGACCGTTTTACTGGTCATGTGATTTTTTATCTGCAAAAAGCGGCCAAGCTGTAAATATACCGTCTGGCCGCCTGTTTTTCCACAATATTTTCACTCAGTCTGCGGGACGTTGATCTCGCCTGCCAGGCTGTGCGCGAACAGCTCGCGGATTTCGGCCACGTCGCGCGTTCTGCCAAGCGCCCACATCAGCTTGGTCACGGCGGCCTCGCTCGTCATGTCATAGCCCTGAATGACCCCCTGCTCCAGCGCCTTCTGCCCCACCTGGTAAATCGACAGCTCGCTCGATTCGTACAGGCACTGGCTGCACACGACGACAGGGATTTTCTCCCGCGCCGCGCGTTCGAGCCGCGAGACAAAGTCGCGGCGGATGAACTGGATGCCGCCGGCGCCGAAGGCTTCGATGACAATGCCGCGGATGCCCGAATCAATGAGCATGTCGATGATGGACGGGCTGGTACACGGCGTCAGCTTGAGCAGGAACACCCCCGTGTCAATCGTCGTGTCGAGCGCCGGCTTGCCTCCTGCGGGCGGCAGGCCCTCTTCCCGCAGGCTGAGCCCGGCGGCGCTTATCAGGCCGACGGGCGGGCAATTGACGCTTTCAAAAGCGTCAAAGCCGGTAGTCCGCACCTTGACGGCGCGGCAGCCGAGGATGATTTTGCGGTCAAAAGCGACAAAAACGCCCGGCCGGCCGCTGCCCGCCATCGCAAAGGCGCAGCGCAGGTTCAAAACGGCGTCGGTCAGCGGCTGCGAAATGGGCAGCTGCGAGCCGGTCAGCACCACGGGCACCGGCGGGTTTTTCAGCATGAAACACAGCATGGACGCGGTGTAGGCCATCGTGTCGGTGCCGTGGGTGACGACGATGCCGTCATAGCCGCCTGTGCGGAACCCCTCGTAGATGGATGCGGCGATAATCTTCCACTCTTCGGGCTGGATGTTGGTGCTGTCCAGCGTGAAAATTTCACGCGTCGTCACCTCATACCCGTCAAAGCCGCTGCCCAGGTGGCTTTTAATTTCATCGCTCCCGCGCGGGGCCAGCCCGTCGGCCCCCGGGATGGACGCAATGGTGCCGCCCGTCGTCAGCATCAGAATCTTTTTCATTTTTCCGCCCCCTTACGATATCCCCTGCTGCATGTCGAGCGCGACCTGCTTCAGGTCGGCGACAAGCTGCGCCTGATTCAGCGCGCGGATGCGGCTGGTCGGCCCCGACACCGAGATGACGACGCACAGCTCGCCCCTGCGGTTGAGCACCGGCGCCGCCGTGCATGAAAGCCCCAGCTCGGTCTCGCCGTCCTCGGTGGCGTAGCCCTTCTGCCGGATTTCGGCGAGCTGCCGGTCGAGCGTGTCCCAGTCGGTGATGGTGTTTTCGGTAAAGCCGATGAGCGGCCGGCCGCGGTACCTGTCCAAAAATCCGGGCTGCGAAAAGGCCAGCATACACTTGCCGCTGGCCGAAGCGTGGCAGTAGGTCAAAGCGCCGACCGACGGCGAGACGCGCAGCACGCTCTGCGGGTTCTGGATCTTTGCAATCAGCAGCTGGCGCGGCAGCTCGTCGCCGCCGTTGTAAGGCACCGTGACGTGAACGCACTCGTTATAGCGCGCGTTGAGCCGGTCCGCATAGGGGCGGACGACGCTGACAAAGGCGTTTTTCTCTTCGATCATGCGCCCCAGCACAAAAAGACGGGTTCCCAGCCCGTAGCGGCCGGTCTGCTCGTCCTGATAAATAAAATTGCGGTTTTTCAGCGTTTGCAGCATACGGTGCACGGCGCTTTTCGGAATGGACAGTCCCTGCGCAATGCCGCTGAGCGAGCATTCGCCGCCCTGCTGGTAAATGTATTCGATAATGTCGACGGCGCGGTCGACGGCCGCGACGACCCCCTCTGACCTGGGCATACCCCATCCCCCCTGAGCATCAGGCGCTTTATTCGTTTCATCATACCATACTGCGGCTGCCTTTTGCAACCGTTCCGTCTTGTTTTTGCCGCCGCGAAACGGTATAATAGCAGCAGTCTGACCACAATAAAACGGAGGGATTTTTTATGGTAAAGCACACGCAGGACATGCGCACCGAGATCAAAAAGGATCTGCGCGGCGGCAGCGGTGAAATCAAAACCCTTCACCTGCTGGAACAGGGCGAGCTGCTGGGCAAATGCAGCCTGTGCTCGCGCATGACGCTGCTGCCCGGCGTCTCGATAGGCGAGCACCCGCACAACCCCGACGCCGAGATTTATTACTGCCTGTCGGGCGAAATCACCGTCGGCGACAACGGCGAGCAGAAGATTCTGCACGCAGGCGATATCATGTTCACCGGCGGCGGCGATTCCCACTGGGCCAAAAACCTGTCGTCCGAACCGGCCGAGATGCTGGCCATCGTCATTTTATAGGCTTTTCTCCGGATCTCTCTTGACCTTCCACCCGGTGCAGGGTATAAGCTGGTCATGGAAAGGGGCGCTCTGCGTGAAGATTCATCAGGTTGAACAGCTTGTCGGCATAACCCGCCGCAACATCCGCTTTTACGAGGCCGAGGGACTTTTGTCCCCCGGGCGCGACAGCCAGAACGGCTACCGCGATTACAGTGAGAGCGACGTCGCCGAGCTTCAGAAAATCAAGCTGCTGCGCAAGCTGGACATGCCGCTCGAGCGCATCCGCGCCATCCAGGAAAACCGCGTGCCCCTGGCCGACGCGCTGCGCGCGCACGTCGCCGAGCTGGAGCACACGCGTGAAAGCCTGCAAAACATGCAGTCGATCTGCACGCTGCTGAGCGGCCGCGGCGAAGGCTACCCGACGCTCGATGCCGCCCAGTACCTTGCGCACATCGACGGATTGGAAAGAGAGGGATCCCGTTTTGTGAACATCAAAAAGAACGACATCCGGCGGAAGTTTATCGGGCCGGCCGTCGTTGCGGCCGTTCTCATTGCGCTCATGCTGTATGTCATCGGGCTGGTCGCCTGGGCGCTGGCCGCCGACGCTGAAAACGCGCCGCCGTTTATGCTGGCCGCTCTGCTCTTTATCCTGCCTGCCGCCGTCATTGTCGGCGTCATACTGGCGCTTATACGGCGCATCCGCGAACTGAAAGGGGGCGAAGAGGATGCTGCTTCTCAATATTGATCACATTCCCGGCAAGCAGATCGAGGCGCTCGGCGTCGCCAAAGGCAGCATCGTGCAGTCCAGGCATTTTGGCAAGGACTTCATGGCCGGCGTCAAAGGGCTGGTGGGCGGCGAAATCACCGAATACACCGAAATGCTCAACCAGGCGCGGCAAATCGCCGTCAAGCGCATGGTGGAAGACGCCGAAGCGATGGGGGCCGACGCCGTCGTCAACATGCGTTACGCCAGCTCTTCGGTCAAGCAGGGCGCGGCCGAGGTCATCGCCTACGGCACGGCGGTCAAAATCATCGGATGAAAAAAGGACGCTGCCGCGTCCTTTTTCTTTACATTCCAAGCTTGCGGCGCAGAAAATCCGCTTCCAAATCGTACAAATCCTCGCGTTCAAAGTCGTGGATGTCGTGCTTTGCGCCCTCGACAATGTGATACTCCACGGCCGCGCGGCCGCAGGCGCGCATGATTTCGGCGGCCAGCACGCGGCTTTGCTGCACGGGTATGACGCGGTCGCGGTCCCCGTGCAGGAAGAGAAAAGGCGGGCACCGGCCGGTGATATAGGTCACGGGATTGGCCAGACGCACCAGCTCGGGCACGTCGCGCGGGGCGCGGCGGCCGAACAGCGCCCCCTCCATCGAATCGCTTTCCCCCGTTTCGGGCAGGTCGCTTTCCTGCCCCATGACCCAGAAATCCTCGCGCAGCCGGCCGAGGTCCGACGGGCAGTACACGGCGATGACGGCCTGCGCTTCGCTGCTCTCTTCCGCCCAGCCCAGACTTTTGTCCTCCAGCTGCCCGGCAGCCGACGAAACGGCGCACAGCGCCGCGTAATGCGCCCCCGCCGACTCGCCCAGCAGGGCGACGCGGCTTTTGTCCAGCCCATAACGCGCGGCCGACGCTTTGACAAAGCGGATGGCCGTCTTGATTTCCTGCACCTGCGCGGGGAACTGCGCCTGCCATGACAGCGAATAATTGATGCTGGCAACGGCAAAGCCGCGGCGCAGAAGGTGCAGGGCGGGCTCGAGCTTATGCGAGCTTTTCTGCCCGAAATACCAGCCGCCGCCGAAAATATCGATGACGACGGGAAAGGGCCCGTCCCCCTCGTTGGGCAGGTAGATGTCAAGCGTCTGCCGCTCGCCGCCCTGCATGTAGGGCAGGTCGAGGAACTTCCGCCGGACAAAGGCCGTATCGGCGGGGATGTGCGCGCGCTGCTGCTCGATATACTTCATTCCGCTCTTCCTTTCTTTTCCGCGCCGCCCGGATGGTTTTTCTTTTTCCGTATATTTTATTTTACCACAGGCGCCTGTGCGCTTCAAGACGGGCCGGACTTTTTCCCCGGCCCCCTTGCTTTTCCTGCGCCGCTGTGCTACAATGCATTCTGTCGACTCTTTTGAACATTTGTTCGTTTATTTTTCAGGAGGCGTTTCATGGCACGCACACGCACCGTCAATTTACTCGAAGGCAACATCTTTTCGTCGCTGGCGCGGCTGGCCGTACCCATTATGGCGACGTCGCTTTTGCAGATGGCGTATAATATGATCGATATGATCTGGATCGGCCGCCTGGGCGCCGACGCGGTGGCCAGCATCGGCGCCGCCGGCATGTACGGCTGGCTTTCACAGGCGGTCGCGACGCTGGCGCGCACCGGCGGCCAGGTCAACGCCGGCCACCGTCTGGGCGCCGGCGAAAAGCACGAGGCCGCCCAATACGCCCAGAACGCCTTACAGCTTGAGGTCGGGCTCAGCGTGGCCTTCGGCCTTGTCATGGCGCTATTCACCGGCCCGCTCATCGGCTTTTTTCGGCTCAACGGCGCACAGGTCATCAAAGACGCCGAATCTTATCTGCTCATCACGGGCGGGCTGATCCTTTTCAGCACCGTCAACCAGGTTTTTACCGGCCTCATCACCGTGACCGGCAACAGCCGCACCCCCTTTGCCGTGACAGCCGTCGGGCTGGTGCTCAACATCGTTCTGGATCCTCTGCTCATTTTCGGCCTGGGGCCGCTGCCCGCCATGGGAGTAACCGGCGCCGCCGTTGCCACCGTGCTGGCGCAGGCGCTCGTCACGCTGCTGTACATTCTGTATGCCCGGCGCGACACGCACCTGCTCTGCGATGTCAATATACTGAAAAGGCCCGACGCCAAAAAAATGCGGGATATTCTGCGCATCGGGCTGCCGACGGCTGTGCAGAGCGCGCTCTTCACCAGCATTTCAATGGTTCTGGCGCGCACTGTTTCCAGCTTTGGCGACACGGCGGTCGCCGTGCAAAAGGTCGGCGGGCAGATCGAATCCATTTCGTGGATGACGGCCGAAGGCTTCGGCGCCGCCCTCAACTCCTTTGTGGCGCAAAACCACGGCGCCGGCAACTTCGCGCGCGCCAAACGCGGCTTCCGCGACTCGCTCATTGTCATGACGGTTTGGGGTGTTTTCACCTCTCTGCTGCTCATTTTGGGCGCAGCCCCTATCTTCCGTATCTTTATCCGCGAAGCGGAAGCGCTGCCGCTCGGCGTCGATTACCTGAAAATCCTCGGGCTTTCGCAGCTTTTCTCCTGCATCGAAATCATGACGGGCGGCGCTTTTTCCGGTTTTGGAAAGACCCTGCCCCCCTCTCTCAACAGCATTGTGCTGACGTCGGCGCGCATTCCCATGGCCATGGTCCTTTCGTCGACGGCCCTCGGCCTCAACGGCATCTGGTGGAGCATCACCGTTTCGAGCATTCTCAAGGGCGTCGTGCTGCTCACGCTCTTCCTGCTCTTCCTGCGCCGCGAAGGCAGACGGCGCGGCCCGGACGCCGCCTCTGCCTGACGCCGTTTTCCCCTTTGCCAAATATGGAAAACGCCGGCGCAGTCCAACCGTCTGCACCGGCGCTTTTATTTGCTTTTACAGCCGCTTTTCGCCCCAGAAGAAGATGGCCAGCGTTCCCGGGCCGGAATGGATGCCGATAATGGGCGACAGCATCGAAACCTCCACCCTGGCGCCGGGCAGCTTTTCACAGACCATAGCCTTCAGCTCTTCGGCTTCGCCCAGACAGTCCCCGTGGGTGATGTAAATGGTCTGCTCCAGCGGATCTTTAATATGTTCTGCGGTCAGCCGCGCCAGCTCTTCCATCGACTGGCGGCGTCCGCGCTTTTTGCCTATCGGCACCAGCTTGCCCTCGTCGCTGACATACATGACCGGCTTGATGCCTATCAGGCTGCCGACCACCGCCGTCGTCTTGGACAGCCGCCCGCCGCGGTACAGGTGGTTGAGGTCGTCGACGGTAAAGAAGTGGCACGCTTTCAGGCAGCGCTTTTCCAGCTCCTCGGCCGTTTCGGCAGCCGAAAGGCCCTGCTCGCGCAGCGACTGTGCGAGCAGCACCTGAATGCCGTGTCCCATGGTCGCGCCGCGCGTGTCAAAGCAGATGGCCCTGCGGCCGGGGTATTTCCCCTCAATTTCCCCGGCGACCATGCGCGAAGTGGCAAAGGTGCCGCTCAGCTGCGAGGAAAAGCCGACGTATAAAACGTCCAGCCCCTTCTTGAAGCTTTCTTCAAACGCCTCGGTCAAGGCTTCCAGGCTGCCCTGCAGGGTCGAGGGCATCCCGCCGCCGCGGATATTTGCATAGACCGTCTGGGCCGACACGCTGGCTCCGAAATCATCCCAGTACTCTCTCCCGTCCATCACTATGCCGTGCGGAATGCAGATGGCGCCTGTGCTCTCATACCATTCGCGCGGCAGGTCGCAGGTGCTGTCACACGCCAGAACAAACTTATACTCAGACATCGTCGTTCTCCTTTTTCTTTAATTGACGGGCGCCGCAGATCGGTACAGGGCTTTTCTGCGGCATCCTCTTTCAAAGCATAACTGTGTGTAGTATATCATACATATACGAAAAAGCAAAGACAGCGCGCCTTTCAGTTTCCTTACGAAATTTCACGCAGCTTCATATCGCCCTCGCGCACCCAGCCGATTTTTCTCATCAGCTGGTCGACGGCGAACGCCACCGCGGCGGGCACGGCGACGTGCACCAGCAGCATGAGCAAAATGACCTTCAGCCCGCCGATGGACGCGGCCATATCCCCGTACATGGTGATTTCGCCCACCAGGCCCGACGTGCCCATGCCGGCCCCCGCCGCGACGTTGGTCATGCCGAAGACGGCGGCCGACAGCGCGCCGCAGACGGCGCTGGCCACCGTCGGCGCTATCCAGATCTGCGGGCGGCGCATGATGTTGGGCACCTGCAGCATGGACGTGCCGATGCCCTGCGAAATCAGGCCGGACACGCCGTTGTCGCGGAAGCTGACGACGGCGAAGCCGACCATCTGCGCCGCGCAGCCCGCCGTGGCCGCGCCCGCCGCCAGGCCGGACAGGCCCAGCATGATGCACAGCGCCGCCGAGCTGATGGGCAGGGTGAGCACCATGCCGACGATGACGCCGACGGCAATACCCATAGGCAGCGGCGACAAGACGGTGGCGGCGTTGACGACCTGGCCCAGCCAGTCCATCGCGCTCTGAATGGACGGGCCGACCAGGTGGCCGAAAAACCCGCCCGCAACAATGGTGACAATGGGGGTGACGACAATGTCAACCGGCGTCTTTTTGGAGACAAGCTGGCCGAACTCGGCGCCGATCACCGCGCCGATAAAGGCGCCGACCGGGCCGCCGTAGGCATAGCCGACAGCGCCGGCGCCGGCGCACGAAAAGACGACCATGCCGTCGCATTTGAGCCCCCACGCAATGGCGACGCCGATGGCCGCGCCGACGACGGGCGAGCTGGCCGCCAGCACCTCGGTCAGCGGCGCGATGAACGAAAGCCCCGGCAGCTTGGCCAGCTGCGACAGAATGAGCCCGATGATGAGCGACGAGAAAAGGCCCATAGCCATAGCGCTCATGGCGTCGATAAAGTACCTTTTGAAAAACCTGGTCAGCAGCGTCTGCTTGTTGTTGTCCGGCATAGTCGAATCCTCTCTTTTCCTTCTGTTTGGCTTTGTGGGCAAATCGTCAGAAATCCCGCCGACATCATACCACATTCGGCGATTAAAAACAATTTCCTCTTTCTTTGTCCATTTTATCTCTTTTCTTTTGCCTGAAAGTGTACTAGAATAGGCTTTGCACGGGCGCATCGCGCCCTGCGCAGATTCCGCCAGCCTCACCCCTGAAAGGAGCCGTCATGAAACCCTTTTTCCGCCGCGCCTGTTCCCTCGTCACCGCCTGTTTCCTTGTGCTCGCATCATTCCCCGCCGGCCTTGCCGCCGCAGGCGAGTATGTGTATGAAGACGTCCAGACCCTTGTCCAGGGCCTGACGCTGACCTCTACCCTGCGCCGCACCGACGCCGGCGCAGCCGACCAGTACTTTACCCTTGACTACACCCCCGGCTTTACGGCCGTGCCCATCACCGCCTACGGCAACAAGATTTATGGAAAATCCGACATCAGCACGGTGATCAACTGGTGCCAGAACCAGGGCTACACCGTCATGGCCGCCGTCAACGCCGATTTTTTTGATATGAACACCGGCATTCCCACCGGGATGCTCATTCAGAACGGCCGCCTGTGCGTTTCGGACGGCGCGTGGAACGCCGTCGGCTTTCTGTCCGACGGCAGCGTCATCACCGGCGCGCCCGCCCTTAAAATGAGCCTGACCGACGTAAACGGCCTTGTACGGCCCATTTACGCCCTCAATAAAACCCGCACGCAGAAGGGCATTTACCTGTACACCCCCGACTTTGCCGCGACGACGCGCGTGTCGGCGGCCGGCGTGCAGGTGGTGCTCGACATCGCCCCCGGCGACTGCCTGCGCCTCGGCCAGCCGCTGACCGCCACCGTTTCACGCGTCGTCCACGGCGCCGAATCCCTTCCTTTAAACGAGAACCAGATGATTCTCGCGCTGAGCGACGTCAATACATCCGGCACGACGCTGGGCGGCCTGGAAGCCGGCCAGACCATCACCATCAACGCTTCGACCGCCGACCCGCGCTGGCACGACGCCGTCTTTTCGTGCGGCGGGGGCGATATGCTGCTGCGGAACGGCCAGCTGACCTCGGCCGCGACGACGGGCCGCGCGCCCCGTACCGTACTGGGCACGCGCGACGACGGCTCATGCGTCATTCTGGTGTGCGACGGCCGCCAGAGCGGGCTGGCCGACGGCATCAGCCTGCGCGACGCCGCTCTGCGGCTTCAGGCCCAGGGCTGCACCAACGTCGTCAATCTGGACGGCGGCGGTTCGACCATCACCGCCGCGCGCTCAAACGGCGAGCGGACCGTGCCCGTCATCTCTTCACCGTCCGACGGCAGCGCCCGCAAATGCGCCAACTTCATCGTCTTTGTCAACGGCGGCGACGCTTCGCTGCCCGCCTCGACGGCAGTCGTCTACCCGCAGAACCAGCCCATCATGGCCGGCTCGCAGGCCACGCTTTCTTCACGCAGCTACAACCCCGATTACTTTCCCAAAGAGCTGTACGCCGAAGGCTTCGCCGTCACCTCGGGCGGCGGATCGGTCACGGACAATATTTTTACCGCACCCGCCGAAGCGGGCACGGTGACGGTGGGCGCGCTGTCGAGCACTATGGCCTCGCAGGACGCGGTATTTACCGTCTATGAAACCCCCGTCACCATGAAGGTGGTGCGGCACGGCAGCACCTCGTCCGTGACCCAGCTCAGCCTGTCCCCCGGCGAGCAGGTCGACCTTGACGTCATCTGCACCGACGGTATACGCACCATTCTTTCGCAGGATCCGTCCTTTGCCTTTTCTCTGTCCGGCAACGCCGGCACGGTCAGCGCTGAGGGCGTTGTCACGGCGGGCAGCGCCCCGGGGCTTTCGGGCACGCTGACCGTTTCGGCCGGCGCCAAAACGGCGTCCATTCCGCTCACCGTCGGCCGCGCCCCCGACCTGCTCGAAGATTTTGAGGGCGGCGCGCAGTGGACGGCTGCCGCTGCCAAGCCCGACACTTCGGCGGCCTGCACCGTTTCGAAGCTGCCGGAAAACGCCCGCTACGGCTTTGGCAGCGCATCACTGGCCTATCATGTACCGGCCGCCAGCCTGCCTGAAACTATTACCTACCGCCCTGCGCCGGCCTACACGCTCGGATCGGGCGCTTACGCCGTCAGCCTGATGGCGCGCGGCAGCGGCAGCTTTTCACTCGACTTCGGCATGGGCGACGGCAGCGTCTCGTCGGTTCCGCTCGGCCTCTCGTCCGGCGCCGACTGGCAGTATGTCTCCGTGCGCGTCCCGTCGGGCGCCAAAACGCTGCTCGGCCTTTCCTCTTCGGTTGCCGCCGCATCGTCCGGCAGCCTGGCCATCGACCAGATCCTGTGCCATTATTCCAGCACAGGGGCCGATCTGACCCCGCCCACCGTCACGCTGACAGCCGCCGACGGGCTGATTTCGGCCGGCATCACCGACAATTTCCCCCAGCCCGTGACCCGCGAGATGATTTCCCTCACCCTGGACGGCCAGCCCCTTGATTTTGAATACCAGCAGTCTTCCGGCACGCTTTCGGCCGCGCTGCCTGCCGATGACGCCATGCACCATATCGTGCTGACGGTGCGCGACGCCTTCTGCAACCGCGCCATGCAGACGGCGTCTGTTGGCAGCGTGCAGACCAGCGTATTTGCCGATTTGGCCGGCGGCCACTGGGCGCAGCCGTACGCCGAATACCTGTGTATACAGGGCATTTTCTCGCCGGACGACAATTTCTACCCCGACCGCTCCGCCACCAACCAGATGGCGGCTACCCTCATTTCGCGCTGGCTCGGTCTGGACACCGCAAAGTATGACGCCGTCGCGCTGCCCCATGCCGACGCCGCCGACATCGCCGACTGGGCGCTGCCCCACGTCCGCGCCCTGTACGCCGAGGGCATCATGAAGGGCACCGTCGTCAACGGCGTTTCCCTGTACCAGCCCAACGCCAGCACGACGCGCGCGCAGGTCATGACCATCCTGGGCCGTACCATCGAGCGCGGCTACGCCTACCGGACCGCCGCCTTTGACGACTTTTCCGCCGTGCCCTACTGGGCGCAGGATCACGTCAGCCTTCTGGCTTCGCTCGGCATTGTCTCGGGCGTCGGCGGCACGGGTAACGTCGCCCCGCTCGAAACCATCACCCGCGGCCAAATGGCCTCCCTGTTCTTTAAGCTGTATTAAATACGATTTCATAAGGAGTGAAAAGATGGACATCAAGGAACGCGCGCTTCTGGCCCACGAGCAGTGGAAGGGCAAGCTGGACATTGTCAACCGCTGCCCCATCGAATCCTATGAGGATATGACCATCGCCTACACGCCCGGCGTCGCCGAGCCCTGCCTGAAAATCAAAGAGGACCGCGAGCTCTCTTACCGTTACACCGGCCGCGGCAACCTGGTCGCCGTCATCACCGACGGCACGGCCGTCCTCGGCCTGGGCGACATCGGGCCCGAAGCCGGTATGCCGGTTATGGAGGGCAAATGCGCCCTTTTCAAGGCCTTTGCCGGCGTCAACGCCATCCCCCTTTGCATCCGCTCCAAGGACGTCGATGAAATCGTCCGCACCGTCGAGCTGCTGGCCGGCTCGTTCGGCGGCATCAACCTGGAGGATATCTCCGCCCCGCGCTGTATAGAAATCGAGCGGCAGCTCAAGAAAAAGTGCGACATCCCCGTCTTTCACGACGATCAGCACGGCACGGCCATCGTCGTTTCCGCCGCCCTCATCAACGCCTGCAAGCTGACGGGCAAGGCCGTTTCCTCGCTGCGCGTCGTCATCAACGGCGCGGGCGCGGCCGCCCTGGCCATCGCGCGGCTTTTGCTCTCGCTCGGCGTGCCCGACCTGATCCTGTGCGACAAATACGGTCTTTTGTACGCCGGCAACCCCGACATGAACCCCGAGCAGGCGCTCGTCGCCGCCCTGTGCAACCCGCGCAACCTGAAGGGCCGCCTGCGCGACGCCATTGCGGGCGCCGACGTTTTCATCGGCGTTTCGGCCCCCAACTGCCTGACGCGTGAGGACGTCGCACTGATGGCCGACAAGGCGGTCGTCTTCGCTATGGCCAATCCGGTGCCCGAAATCTGGCCGGAGGATGCCAAAGCGGGCGGCGCCTTCATCGTCGGCACCGGCCGCTCGGATTTCCCCAACCAGATCAACAACGTTCTGGCCTTCCCCGGCGTATTCCGCGGCGCGCTCGACGTGCGCGCCAGCGACATCAACGAAGAGATGAAGCTGGCGGCCGCCCACGCCATCGCCGACCTCGTCGGGCCGGGCGAGCTTTCGCCCGAATATATCATGCCCCCCGCCTTTGACCGCGCCGGGCACCAGAAGGTGGCCGAGGCCGTGCGCCGCGCCGCTATTGCATCGGGCGTCGCCCGCGTTTAAGCTTCCCGTTCAAAAGCACCGCGCGGCAGCGCCGCTTTTCCGGCCGGTTCCCTGTTCATTTTGCCTTCAAAGCCTCGGAAGCCGCCCGGCTCCCGGGGCTTCGGGCGTTTTTCCAAAGAGAGGATCCACCCATGAAAATTGTCGTCATCGGAAACGGTAAGGTCGGCTACGCCCTTACCGAACAGCTTTCAAAAGAGGGGCACGACGTCGTCGTCGTCGACAAGAACACCGCCGCGCTGCGGCAGTCGGTCAACGTGCTCGACGTCATCGGCATTTACGGCAACGGCGCGTCCATCGACGTCCTGCGTGAAGCGGGCGCCGAGCGCGCCGACCTTGTCATCGCCGCCACCTCGTCGGACGAGGTCAACCTTCTGGCCTGCATCACGGCCAAAAAAATCGGC
The DNA here is from genome assembly GCA_947427035.1 of uncultured Clostridium sp. Lineage (GTDB taxonomy): Bacteria > Bacillota > Clostridia > Oscillospirales > Butyricicoccaceae > Ventrousia. The sequence continues at coordinate 19,586 of CANEGK010000002.1, read as the reverse complement.
GCGCACCACACCATCGCCCGCGTCCGCAACCCGGAATACACCCGCCAGCTCGGCATTATGAAAGAGGTCTTCGGCATATCCCTGGTCATCAACCCCGAGCAGGCGGCGGCCGCCGAAATCTCGCGCGTGCTGCGCTTCCCCTCGGCCAGCAAAATCGACTCCTTTGCCAAAGGGCGCGTCGACCTGGTGGAAATCCGCGTGGCCGAGCGCAGCCCGCTCGACGGTATGCCGCTGTCCGCCCTATACCAGAAGCACCAGGTCAAGGTGCTCATCGTCGCCGTGCAGCGCGGCAACGACGTCACCATCCCCGACGGCAGCTTTGTGCTGCGCGGCGGCGACCGCATTCACATCACCGCCTCGCCGGCCGAAACCGAAGGGTTTTTCCGCGCCATCGGGCTGGCGTCGCACAAGGTGCGCTCGGTGCTCATTGTCGGCGGCGGCCGCATCAGCTTTTACCTGGCCAAAATGCTGCTTGAGCTCAACATGCGCGTCAAAATCGTTGACATCAACCGCGCCACCTGCGACAAGCTGTGCGAGCTTCTGCCGGGGGCCGAAATCATCTGCGGCGACGGCACCAGCGAAGAGCTTTTGCTGGAGGAGGGCATCGAGCGCACCGACGCCTTTATCGCCCTGACCAACATGGACGAAGAGAATATCATTCTGTCGATGTACGCCGCAACGCGCACGCAGGGCAAGGTCATCGCCAAAGTCAACCGCATTTCTTTTACGGGAATTTTGTCCAACTCCGGCATCGAAACGGTCATCTCACCCAAAAACCTGACGGCCACCCGCATCATCCGCTATGTGCGCGCGCTGCGCAATTCCATCGGCAGCAAGATGGAAACGCTGCACCGCATTGTCAACGACCAGGTCGAAGCCCTGGAATTCCGCGTCGGCGAGCGTTCGCGCGTCATCGGCAAGCCGCTGAGCGAGCTGAACACCAAGCCCAACCTGCTCGTCGCCTCCATCGTCCGCCACGGCAAGACCATCATCCCCGGCGGCAGCGACCACATTGAAAAGGGCGACAGCGTCGTCATCGTCTCGGCCAGCCGCCAGATCCACGATCTGGACGACATCCTGCGCTGAGTTATGAACAGCAGGATGGTTGCCCGCACCGTCGGGCTTATCATGCGCATCGAGGCGGCGCTTCTGCTGCTGCCCACCGTCGTCGGTGCGCTGTACGGCGAGCATGAAACCCTTTATTTTATCCTGACGGCCGCCCTGTCGCTCGGCCTGAGTTTTCTTTTCACCTTCAAAAAGCCGCGCACCAACGTCATTTACGCGCGCGAGGGACTTATTATCGTCTCCCTGTCGTGGATCGCCCTGTCGGTTGTGGGCGCCCTGCCCTTTTACCTGAGCGGCGAAATCCACGGCTTTGTCAACTGCCTGTTTGAAACCATTTCCGGCTTTACCACCACCGGCTCGACCATTCTGACCGACATTGAAGGCCTGTCGCGCGGGATGCTTTTCTGGCGCAGCTTTACCCACTGGATCGGCGGCATGGGCGTGCTGGTTTTCGCCCTTGCCCTGCTGCCTATGGCCGAAGGGCGGTCGATGCACATTCTGCGCGCCGAAGCGCCCGGCCCCTCGGTCGGCAAGCTGGTGCCCAAGATGCGCTCGACGGCCGTCATCCTCTATTCCGTCTACCTGGCCCTCACCCTTTTGGAAATCGTCATTTTGCGCCTGGGCGGCATGAGCCTGTACGACAGCGTCGTGCATTCCTTCGGCACGGCGGGCACCGGCGGGTTTTCGGTGCGCAACGCTTCTATAGGCGCGTATCAAAGCCCCTTTTTCGAATGGGTCATCGGCATTTTCATGCTGCTTTTCGGCGTCAACTTCAACCTCTTTTACCTCATTCTGCTCGGCAAGCTCAAAAGCGTCTTCAAAAGCCAGGAGCTGCGCTGGTATCTCGCCATTGTCGCGCTGTCCACCCTGGCCATTGCCGGCAACATTTCCCACCTGTTTTCCTCGGCCGGCGACACGCTGCGCGCCGCCTTTTTCCAGGTGTCCTCCATCATCACGACGACCGGTTTTTCCAGCCTCAATTACGAGGTATGGCCCTCCTTTTCCAAAACCGTTCTCCTGCTTTTGACCGTCATCGGCGCCTGCGCCGGCTCGACGGGCGGCGGCCTCAAGATTTCCCGTTTCATCATCCTGGTCAAATCCATTGTGCAGGAGATCCGCGGCATGATTCACCCCCGCGTCGTCAAAAATATCAAGTTCGAGGGCCGGACGGTCGACAAGGAAACGGCCGACAGCGTCAGCGTTTATTTTTCCGCCTATATGTTTGTCCTGCTCGGCTCCATGCTGCTTGTCGCCCTCAACGGCTTTGATACGACGACGACGGCAACCTCGGTTCTGACCTGTCTCGGCAACGTCGGCCCCGGCCTGGGGCTGGTCGGGCCGGCGGGCAACTTTGCCGGCTTTTCCGTCTTTTCCAAGCTGGTCTTCTGCTTTGACATGCTGGCCGGCCGCCTTGAAATCTTCCCCATGCTCATCCTCTTTACCCCCGGCGTATGGAAGCGCAAATAAACCCCGGTCTGAAAGGAGCCGCTATGACGGATATTTTCCCGTGGATGACCCTATACCGCGACGCTGTACTGCGCCTCTTCGGCGCGCGCGTCCTCTTTGTCGGGCTGCAGGGCAGCCGCGCCCGCGGCGAAGCGCGCGCGGGCAGCGACATCGACGTCGTCCTGATTTTGGACAAACTTCTGCCCGGCGACCTGGAACACTATCGGGTCATGCTTGACACCCTGCCGCACCGCGAGCTGGTGTGCGGCTTTGTCTCGGGCCGCGCCGTGCTTTCAAATTGGACGCGGGCCGAGCTTTTTCAGTTTTATTACGACACCGACGCCGTCTACGGCCGGCTGGACGATCTTTTTCCCCGGCCGGGCGCCGAAGACGCCCGTCTTGCGGTACAAAACGGCGCCTGCGCCATTTATCATGCCTGCTGCCATAATTTTGTACATGAACGCGACATGTCCCTGCTCTGCGGGCTTTACAAGTCGGCCCTGTTTGTTTTGCAGGCGGCGCATTTTGTCCACACCGGCCGGTATATCCGCACCCACGCCGCGCTGCGCGAGGCGCTGACGGGCGAGAACGCTCTGATTTTACAGTACGCCGGCGAACTCCAGTCGGGCGCGGCGCCTCTCAATTGCTTTGGCCCCTATTCAGAAGAGCTGATCTGCTGGGCACAGCGCCTCATCGTCCATACCTGACGCCGCGAAAAGGCATTCCCGCCCCGGATATAAGCGGAAAGGGTCTTGCAAAAACCTTTGGTCCGCATTATAATAGTTAGACTGAGTTCGTCTATCCACCTATAATTATTTAACAGATGGAGTGAGCAAGTATGGAAATGATTCGGCAGCCCGGCAATCGGGCGGGCGGAAAGCGCAAGCGCATTGGCCGGAAGGTGGGCAATGCGGTCGTCATCATGCTGGCAATTTCAATTATTGTGGTCGTGGCAGTGTGCGTGTTTATGTTCCGTTCCCTGATTACGGGTATGCTGGAGCAGCGCTGTACCAACGGCACCAATATGCTGGCTTATGCCCTTGAAAACGGCGGCGCAGACGATGTCAACCAGCTGCTGGACGATTTGAAAACGCGCATGGGCTGCGAATTCTCCGTCTACGAAGGGGACACGCGCACCTACAGCACCGTCATGGAAAACGGCAAACGCCTGGTGGGCAGCAAGCTCCCTTCCGACCTGTCTTCCATCATCCTTCAGCACGGCAAGTCCTTTGTGGGCGAAGCGACCATTCAGGGCAAGACCTTCGTATGCTCTTATGTCCCCACCCGGGACGCCAACGGGCGGATCAACGGCCTGATTTTCGCCGGCGTTTCCAGCGCCGAAGCCAGCCGTGAAACCTTCATTGTCATCGGGCTGTCCGCCGTGCTGACCGTCATCGCCATTGTCCTGTGCATCCTCTTCCTGAGCGCCTACCTGAAAAAGAAGGTTTCCGCCCCGCTGGCCGAAATCACCCAGGTGGCCGAGCGCCTGGAGCAGGGCGATTTGGGGCTGGCCAGCGGCAAAGAGGTCCGCGTCAGCGTCCACTCCGACGACGAAGTGGGCGAATTGGGGCAAATTTTTGAAGACACCATACGCCGCCTGCGCGCTTACATCGGTGAAATTTCCGGCGTGCTTGATGCCATTTCCAACGGGGATCTCACCTCCAATGCCCAGCAGGACTACATCGGGGATTTTATATCCATTAAACGATCCATGGACGGCATCGAAGCCAAGCTGAACGATACCCTCGGGCAAATCAAAGTGAGCGCCGAACAGGTATCCGCCGGCTCTGACCAGGTGGCCACCGGTTCCCAGGCCCTGGCGCAGGGCGCTACCGAACAGGCCAGCGCCGTTGAAGAGCTTTCCGCCACCGTCACCGAAATTTCTGAAAACGCCAAAATGACTGCGCAGGCTACCGAAGAGGCCGGCCAGTTTGTCGAGCAGGCCGGCGCCCAGCTCGGCATCAGCATGGAATATGTCCAGCAGCTCAATTCGGCTATGGATAAGATTTCCAGATCCTCCGAGGAAATCAGCAAAATCATCGCCGCCATTGAAAACATCGCCTTCCAGACCAATATCCTGGCGCTCAACGCCGCTGTCGAGGCGGCCCGTGCGGGAGCGGCCGGCAAGGGCTTTGCCGTGGTGGCCGACGAGGTGCGCAACCTGGCCAACAAGTCCGACGAGGCAGCCAAAGCCACCAAGGATCTGATTGAAAGCTCCATCGCGGCCGTCACCGAGGGCAGCGATGTGGTGGGCAAAGTCACCCAATCGCTGGAACGCACCAGCAAAAGCGCCGGCGGCGTCACCGACAAAATGTCTATTGTGGTAGAGGCTATCAAGAGCCAAACCATCTCTATCAGCCAGGTCAACGAAGGCATCGAGCAGATTGCTTCCGTCGTACAGACCAACTCCGCCACCAGCGAGCAGAGCGCTGCCGCCAGTGAGGAGCTGTCTTCGCAGGCCAGCCTGCTCAAGAACCTGGTGGAAGCCTTCCGCCTGAAGCAGGAATCGCGCTGGTAAGCGTCGGCATACATAAAAAGCCGGGGGAACAATCCCCCGGCTTTTTTCAGCAGATTCTTTTAAATGGCTGTCCAGCCGCCGTCGATGCTTGCGTCTGCGTCAAAGTTTGCCGCGCTTTTGCTTCTTTATCTGCTGCCGGTAGGGCAATACGCTATTTTCTGTTTGGCCTTCTCTTGATTCCCAGCAGCCTGATAAAATCGTCAAACAAAGCCGTATCCTTTGGCGCAAACATCAGCCATTTCCCATCATGATAAGTTTGAGTTTCGTCATAGACCCTTTGCACTTCCTTTGTATAACGCGCTCTGTCTGCCTCAAATTTTACCCTTTCGCCCTTCCCTAAAATCACCATAAACCCCACACAGTTTTCTTTTGCAACCAATGCGCATAGCGTTTTGCCGCCCCGGCGATATTTATACTCATACTTCCACGCTTTGCCACCCTGATTCCAGGAACAGTCCATGTCATATCTCTCTTTAATCAAAGCATCCAATTTACGCCAAACATCGTACAACGGCTCTCCGATTAAACGGGTCATCTCTTCTGCGCCGGGTATTGTATCAAGCATGTCAGCCTCCTGTATAAACTGCTAAAATCCATAAAAAGCCAAAAGGGCACGGCAAATCAAAACAGTTTGCCGTGCCTTTCTGCCGTGTTCCCGTTTCCCGCAAGCCCCGCTTTGCATGGCAGGGCGGCGTTCTTCGCGGCGCCCACTCTCTGTCAGCGGGCCTTTACGCCGGCTGCTGCTCCTGGGCGGCCGCTAGGATATACAGCGCCGTGCAGCCGTCGGTCGCCAGCGTGTCCGAGCTGATTTTGATGTAATAGTCCTGCCCGGCGGTCAGGCCGGAAAAGAAAACCCCGTTGTTGACCCCGACCACCGCATAGTCGGACACGCGCTCGCCTGCGCCCGGCGCGCCGGCATAAAGCTGCACATTGTAGCTGGCAGCGCCCGGCGCGCTGGTCAGCACAAAAGCCACGCTGCCCGATTGGGCCTGAAAGGGCGCGCAAATGTTGCCGTTGGTCCCGCCCGGGTTATTTTTCGGCAGATACGCCGTAGCCGGCGTATACTGCGCGGCCGCGCTCTGCTTTTCAAAATCATCGCGCTCCTCCTGCGTCATCACGCGGATGGAAGCCGGGTACCCTTCGGCGTCCGCCGCACTGACCGCGGGCAGCGCGGCCAGCGCGCACACACACAAAACCAACGCCAGCAGCCTTTGCAGCTTTTTCATTTTGCAACAACTCCTTTAAAAACGGCCTTTATTGGCCTTTTTTCAATACTTTTCCGCAGCGCAGGCCGGTAAAACGCCCGTCCCTGACCGCCACGCCGCCGCCGACAATCACGGTGTCGATGCCCTCGTTGCGGCGGTAGGGGTGAATAAAGTCGGCGTGGGCCCGCACCTTTTCCCATTCAAAAACAGTAATATCCGCCTTTTTTCCCGGCTGCAAACGGCCGATTTGCGGCAAATCGTAAACATCGGCCGGAAGGCCTGTCAGCCGGTATACGGCGCTTTCCAGCCCCTCGATGCCGTGCTCGCGCACCAGCTCCAGACGCCGCGTCATGGTGGCGACGCCGCGCGGGTGGCTGCCGGCCACCCGTTCGCAGTCGACCGGGCCGCTCTCGTCCGACCAGTCGCTGCCCGACATGACCCACGGCTGGCGCAGGAAGTACAGCATGTCGCTTTCATTCTGCGACAGGTAAATGCCCTGCGCCACACCGTTGTTGCGCATTAAAATATCGCAGCAGACGTCAAAGGGGTCGCGGCCCTCTTCCCGCCCGATTTCGCCCAGCGTTTTGCCGACATACTGCGGCGTCTTCGAACAGGCGCAAAGCAGACAGCCGTCAAAGCCGGCCGAATAGATGTTGCTTTCAAACTCCTGGGGCTCGTTCATGATGGACCAGAGCACCTGCGCCCGCAGGGCGGGGTCGGCCAGCTTCTGCACGCTTTTTGCAATGCCGTCGGTCAGGTATTTGGGCGGAAGCTGGCTGGCCAGGGGGGCCGAACCGCCGGTAAAGGGATACAGATCCGCCGTCACACGCAGGCCGGCGGCCCGCGCTTTTTCAATCAGGGCGACGGCCTGCTTTGACTTGCCCTCGTTGTGCCGGCCGATGACCTTGATGTGCGAAATGTTGACGGGGATGCCCGTCTTTCGCCCGACCTCGAGCGCTTCTTCCATGGATTCAAGCAGCGCGTTGCCCTCGCCGCGGATGTGGCTGGTGTACACGCCGCCCTTTTCGTGGGCCGCGCGGGCGATTTCGGCAATTTCATCCGGCCCGGCAAAGACCGACGGCGTGTAAACGAGGCCGGTCGAAAAACCGAGGCAGCCGGCCTCCATCGCTTCGGTCATGATGTCGCGCATTTCTGCGGTCTTTCGCTCGTCGGGCAGCCCCGCGCCCAGGCCCATGACCCTGCCGCGAATATTCCCCTGCCCGGCCAGCACGGCGATATTGGCGCCCAGGCTGCGCGTTTCGGCATAGGCCATATAGCTGTGAAAATCGCGGCAGACGGCGCGGTATTCCTCTTCCGCCATACCGTAAGTATTGCAGGTCAGCCCTTCATACCACGGCACGGCCTGCGAGCCGCACTGCCCGACCAGCTCGGTCGTCGTCCCGGCCTCCAGATGGTTCCAGCCGGTCAGCGCATCGTCAAAAATCCGGCGGTCCGAATGGGTGTGCACATCGATAAAGCCGGGGGCGACACATTTGCCGTGCGCGTCGATTTCCTCGCGCCCGGTCCCTTCAATGCGCGGGGCGACGGCGGCGATGCGCCCGTCCTGTACGGCGACGTCGCCCCGAAAGGCGGGCGCGCCCGTGCCGTCGACGACAAGGCCGTTTCGGATGATGAGATCAAACATATCCCTGAAGTCTCCTTTCTCTTTCGGCGCAAGGGCCGTCTTTCTCAGTTCAGCGGCGGCCGCGCCGGGTCGATGATGGGCGTCGGGTCAAAGAAATGCTTGCTGATGCGCTCGGGGTGCTTGATCATGGTGTAGCCGTCCAGATTGAGCCGGTCCTGCGTCATGCCGTCCGACTGATAGGTCGTCGTCATGCCGGCGCCCACCGGGCAGACAATGGTAAAGCCCAGCTCCTTTACAATATAGTTATACACGTCGCCGCCCGCGTCAAAACGGCCGCCGAACGGCGTGATGAGAATATTGGTCTCGCCCACATAGGGGGTCATCAGGCTTTTCCAGCGCTCTAGGTCGTCCTTGACCTGGGCCAGCGACATGTCGCCGCGCCAGAAGGAATTATGCGTATAGCTGTGGCAGGCTATCTGCCAGCCCGTTTCGCGCAGGCGGGCCGAAATGGCCTTGACGTCGTCGCACAACTTTTTAAACTCTTCCTCGGTGAACCAGTCGGGGTCGGTGATGCGGTAGCCAAACGCGCCCTGGTAGCCGGTCGGCGCGACGACGCCCTTTGCGCCCCGCCACGAGAACTCGGGGTGCTCTTTGACAAACTGATCGACAATGGGCATGACGTCGCCGTCATAGGTCTGCGACACCGTGCCGTCGGGGGCCTTGACCTCGGTCACCACGTCGCCCGCGCTGTTGATGACCAGCCGGGTGGCAAAGCCGTCGGGCATCATATAGTCGTAATAGCTGACGTCGTCGATCGAGATAATGAGCGGCTTTTTGCCGGCGGGCAGATAGATGTCTTTGGCTTTGGCCTTGCCCGTCTCGTCAAACTCCAAAAGCTCGGTAATATCGTACAGCACAAAATTATTTTCCAGAAAGAGCGGCAGCATGGCCTTGAACTCGTCGACCGTCGTCATCCACATGTTATACCCTTCGGCCGGGTGCCCCTTGTCGTCAAAGGCCAGCTCGGGGTAAATGATCAAGCTGTGGAAAAAGACGTGATACGGCTGCCCTTCATACTTGACGAGGCCGTCCTTAAGGGCCTGAATGCGCGCGATTTCAGCGTCAACCTCTTCATTCTTCAGCTCGCCGGCTCCTTGCAGGGCGGTTATCGCCTCGTCATAAAAATACCCGCGCGCCAAAAGAGCCGCTTCGTCCAAAAGCGCCTGCCGCTGCGCCGCCAGGTCCTCTTCCGTTTTTGGCTCTGTCCCGCCGCCCTCGTCCTGGTCCTGCCCGGGCTGAACCTCTCCGCCCTGCGAAGACGGGCTGCGTCCGTCAGCCCCTTCTCCGCCGCCTTTAAAGACCGAAACGAGCGCCCACACGGCAAAAACAACCGCTATCAGCGCCAGCAGCAAAAGCGGCCACATGGGCTTTCTTTTTCTTCTCGTCGTCGCGACATGTTTGCTCATTGCACATCCCCCTATCAACCGTTTCCGCCATGCGGCGGCCTTTTAAATTTTAGACGCGCGCCGCCGCCCCTTTGTTTCTTAAGATTTTTTAAAAAGCCGAAAAAAATCGCTTTTTGGCACAGGGCTATTATACCGGAAAAACACGCGAAAAAAAAGACCCTTTCTGCACCCCGCGGGGGCCAAAACACATATACTGGCGTGACAATATTTTCTGGAGGTAAATGCCCTATGCCCCACAAAGAATGCGCTTTTTTCCTGGGCGCCAACTCGCGGCACGGCTTTGTGTCCCTGTTCGACGACTTCGCCGCCGAGGATTTTGAACGGGATGTTTACATGATAAAAAGCGGCCCCGGCTGCGGGAAATCCACCATGATCCGCAGGGTCTGCCAGCCGCTGGCCGGCGAAGGCGAGCTGGTTGAAGCCATTTACTGTTCGAGCGACCCGGGCTCGCTCGACGGCATGGCGCTGTGCACACGCGGCCTGGCCGTGCTCGACGCGACGGCCCCCCATGTGCTTGAGCCCGCCTTTCCCGGCGCGCGGGGCGGGTACCTGGCCCTGCCGGAGTTTCTCGACCGCGAAAAGCTGAAGGAAAAATACCCCGCCCTTTTGACGCTGTCGGCCGCCGCCAAAGAGCATTACGCGCAGGCCTACCGGCTCATTTCGGCCGCCGCGCAGGTCGACGATCACATCACCCAGTCCATCCGCCCCTACTTTGCCGCCGACCGTCTGCGCCGCCGCGCAAAGGGGATCATCGCGCGCGAAATGCCGCGCAGGGGCCCCCGGCGCGGCGCCGTCAAAAAGCGTTTTATCGACGGCATCACCCCAAACGGCGTCATGCGCTTTACCGAGACCATCGACATCCTGTGCTCGCGCGTGTACGACCTGTTCGACAGCTACGGCTTCGCGCCCATCCTTTTGCAGCCGCTGCTCGAAGGCGCTGTGGCGCAGGGCTACGACGTCTACGCCTGCTACTGCCCCAAGGACCCGTCCAGGCTGCTGCACCTTTTGATTCCCGAGCTTTCGCTCGGCTTTACGACCTCTTCCCCGGCGCGCTACTATGCGGGTTCGCCCTACCGCCGCATCCGCGTCGACGCCTGCATCGACTACGGCCCGCGCAAACAGCTGCGCGGTCACGCCAAAATCCTGACCCGGCTGTCTGAGGCGCTGACGGCCGACGCCGTACAGGAAATCGCGGCCGCGCACGCTTTACATGACCGCATCGAGGAAATCTACCGGCCCCACATAGACCTTCCCGCGCTCGACCGCAGGGCCGAAGAAATCCGCGTGCAGCTGCAAAAATGAAGCCTTTTTCCGAAAAGGGGAAGCCCCGCCGCTTCCCCTTTTTGCCGCGCGCCGCTGGCGCCGGAGCGCGGTCTGTGGTATAACGCCCGCGGCTTCTCTCAAAGCCTGCGCTTTGCGCCGCCGGGCGTTGACGGCCGCCCAAAAATCCGCACTGGCGTCCGGATTTTACCGCGCTGCGCGCAGGTCGGGCAAAACCTTCGCTTTTGCCCGCGGGTGTGGTATAATAAAAAAACAAATGACCGCTTTTGAAAGGGGCTCCCGATGCTTTCGGGGCCGGGGTGCTGTTATGCTGAACTATCTTTCCCTTTCCCCCGCGTTACAGGAACGCATCATCGCCGACCGCCGGCAGGGCGTGCAGGGCGCCGGGCGCTGCCCCGACGGGGCCGCTCTGCGGCGCGATTCCGGGCGCGACAGGCCCAATCTGTGGCGCCCCGCCTTTGTGCGCGACATTGAAAAAATCCTGCACCTGCCGGCCTACAACCGCTATGCCGACAAGACGCAGGTCTTTTCCTTCACCCACAACGACGACATCACCCGCCGCGCGCTGCATGTGCAGATTGTCTCGCGCATTGCGCGCAACATCGGCACCGTTCTGGGGCTCAATCTCGACCTTATCGAGGCGATCGCCCTGGGGCACGATTTGGGGCACACGCCTTTTGGACATGCCGGCGAGCGCTTTTTAAACGAGCTGGCGCAGGAAAAGGCCGGCCGGCTCTTCCGCCACAACATCCAGAGCGCCCGCGTGCTCGACGCGCTGTACGCCCGCAACGTCAGCCTGCCGGTGCTCGACGGCATTCTGTGCCACAACGGCGAGCTGGAGGCCCGCCATTACGCCCCGCAGCCGCTGAGCGGTTTTGCCGACTATGACGCCAAGTACCAAAACTGCCTGCGCGACCCCGCGGCCGCCGACGCGCTGGTGCCCGCCACGCTTGAAGGCTGCCTTGTCCGCGTGTGCGACATTGTCGCTTACCTGGGCAAAGACCGGCAGGACGCTGAAAAGGCGCACGTTCTCGACGATTTCAGCATCTTTGACGGCGGGGATATGGGGCGGCAGAACGCCGAAATCATCAACAACCTGACCGTCAGCATCATCGAGCATAGCTACGGCCGCGGCTGCATTGAAATGGACGGCGAGATCTTTGCCGCCCTTCAGCGCGCCAAAGCGCAGAATTACCGGTATATTTACAAGGCCGACGTCGTCGAGCGCCTGTATTCCGAAACCATCCGGCCCATGATGTGCCAGCTGTATGACGAGCTTTTGCGCCAGGCGCGCGCCGGCAGCCGCTCGTCCGTTCTGTGGCGGCACCATGTGGACCACATCAACAGCCAGCGCGCCCACTACACGCAGGACGATTACGCCCTCGAAGACCCGCACCAGATGGTCATCGACTACATCGCCAGCATGACCGATGATTATTTTATCGACCTGCACCATTATCTCTTCCCCAAAAGCCCGCTGAAAATACAATACAGATCGTATTTCGACGACATTTCATAACCGCTCCGGCTTGTTTTTCGGCCTTCACCCTGTTATACTTAAAGACGGTTTGAACCCTATTTTAATAACGGCTGCCGCGCCGCGCGCGGCAAGGAGGCATATTTATGCAGCAGATCAAGGATTATATGCTCGAAAAGCTCGGGAACCTCATTTCCATCGACAGCCCCTCGGGCTATACCGAGCAGGCGCAGAACTGGCTGATGGACGAGCTGTCGGCTATGGGCTACCGGCCCCGGAAGCTCAATAAGGGCGGCGTCACCGTCCATCTGGGCGGCACGGGCAACCCCATCATGCTCTTCTCCCATGTCGACACGCTGGGCGCCGTCGTCAACTACATCAAGCAGGACGGACGCCTCGCCCTGACCAACATCGGCGGCCTGAACGCCAACAATGTCGAGACCGAGACCGTCAAAATAATCACCCGCTTCAACGGCGTGTACGACGGCACCATTCAGGTCCCCAACGCTTCGGTTCACGTCAACGGCCACGTCAACGACCCGCGCAATTTTGCCGAAAACCTCGAAGTCGTCATCGACGAAGACGTACACACCGACGAAGACGTGCGCAAGCTGGGCATCATGCCGGGCGACGTTCTCGCCGTCTGCCCGCGCTTTACCGTCACGCCGTCCGGCTATATCAAAAGCCGTTTTCTGGACGACAAGGCCTCGGCCTCGGTCCTGCTCGCCTACGCCAAGTATCTGAAGGACGAGAACATCACGCCCAGCCGCAGCATTTACCTCAACTTCACCGTTTTTGAAGAGATCGGCCACGGCGCCGCCTGCGGCATTCCCGACGACGTCGTCGAATGCCTCGCCGTCGATATGGGCTGCGTGGGCGAAAACGTCACCTGCACCGAAAAGCAGGTCTCCATCTGCGCCAAAGACTCCTCCGGCCCCTACAATCACGCTTTTACCTCGGCCCTCATCGAAGCGGCGCGCAAGGCCGGCGTCGATTACGCGGTCGACGTCTACAACTATTATTCCTCGGACGCAACCGTCGCCCTGCGCGCCGGGCACGACGTCCGCTGCGCGCTGATCGGCCCCGGCGTCTACGCTTCGCACGGGTACGAGCGCAGCCATGTTGAAGGGCTGTGGAACACCTTCGCCCTGCTGCGCGCTTACCTGGCCTGACGGCCGGTTTGCCGCGCAATTCCTTTTACCCGTCAAAAGGCGGCGGTCTTCGGACTGCCGCCTTTTTTGCGTCATGGCATTCTGCCCTAAAACAGGGGGAAAAGCATGGTGAATTTGCCAAAACCGCCGCTTTATGCTATAGTAGCTGGCAGATGCTTTAAAGGGGAACCGTCGTATGAAAAGCTTTCAAAACGCCCGGCGCATCGTCGTCAAGGTCGGCTCGTCGTCGCTGACGTATGAAACCGGGCTCATCAACATCCGCCAGGTCGAGCAGCTGTGCAGGGTTCTGGCCGACCTGAAAAACAGCGGGCGCGACATCATCCTGGTCTCGTCCGGCTCCATCGCCGTCGGCACCGCCAAGCTGGGGCTGGGCGGGCGGCCGCAGACCATTCCCGAAAAGCAGGCGGCCGCCGCCGTCGGCCAGTGCGAGCTGATGTACCTGTACGACAAACACTTCAGCGAATACCACCACAAAACCGCCCAGGTGCTTCTGACGCGCGACGTCGTCGAAAACCCGCTGCGCAAGCGCAATGTGCAGAACACCTTTGAAGCGCTTCTGCGCATGGGGGCCATCCCCGTCGTCAACGAAAACGACACGGTGGCCACCGAAGAAATCGAGTTCGGCGACAACGACACCCTTTCGGCCATTGTCGCCGGCCTGACCGGCGCCGACGGGCTCATTCTGCTGAGCGACATCGACGGGCTGTACGAACAAAACCCCGCCGTGTGCCCCGGCGCGCCGCTCATCCGTCATGTACCGGCCATTACGCCATATATTGAAAGTATTGCCGGCGGCGCGGGCACCAGCCGCGGCACGGGCGGGATGCAGACCAAAATCGCCGCCGCCAGAATCGCCCTTCAGGCCGGCTGCCTGATGGCCATCGTCAACGGCGGGCGGCTGCAAAACCTGTACGACCTGACCGAAGGCCGGCCGGTCGGCACCTTATTTGGGGGGGAAGCACAATGAGCCGGCTCACTGCGCTGGGCGAACAGGCCCGGCAGGCGGCCCGCGTTCTGGCCGCCGCCCCCACCGCGCTGAAAAACAGGGCGCTTGAGGCGATCAGCGCCGCCCTGTTGCAGCGCGGCGGCGAGATTCTTTCGGCCAACCGCGCCGATTTTGACGCCGCGCGCGCCGGCGGCATGTCCGACGCCATGCTCGACCGGCTGACATTGACCGAATCGCGGCTGCAAAGCATTGCAAACGCTGTCTTGAAGGTCCGGGATCTGCCCGACCCGGTCGGCGAGGTGCTGAGCGAACAGACCCTGCCGAACGGCCTGCGCGTCGCCAAAACGCGCGTGCCGCTCGGCGTCGTCGGCATCATTTACGAGTCGCGGCCCAACGTCACCGTCGACGCCGCCGTTTTGTGCCTCAAGTCGGGCAACGCCGCCTTTCTGCGCGGCGGCAGCGAGACCATCCGCTCCAACATCGCGCTGGAAAGCGTCATGCGCGGGGCGCTGCGGGATGTCGGCCTGCCGGAAGGCGCCGTCACCCTGCTGCACGACACCAGCCGCGAAACGGCCGGCGAGATGATGCGCCTGCGCGGCGTCATCGACGTGCTCATCCCCCGCGGCGGCGCGGGGCTGATTGCCGCCGTCGTACAGAACGCCGCCGTCCCCGTCATCGAGACGGGCACCGGCAACTGCCACGTCTATGTGCATGAAAAGGCCGATTTGGACATGGCCGTCAACATCATCGTCAACGCCAAAGCGCAGCGGGTATCGGTGTGCAACGCCGCCGAAACGCTGCTGGTCGACGAGACCGTGGCCGGCGCCTTTCTGCCGCTGGCGCAAAAGGCCCTGCGCGCCAAAGGGGTCGAGCTGCGCGGCTGCGGGCGCACCCGGGCCATTCTGCCCGGCGCCGTCCCCGCCTGCGACGCCGACTGGGCCGCCGAATACCTGGACTACATTCTGGCCGTGCGCATTGTAAATGGTCTGGATGAAGCCATCGCCCATATCTCGCGTTATTCGACGGGGCACAGCGAGTGCATCGTCACCGGCGACCAGGCCGCCGCCGACCGCTTCCTGCGCGAAATCGACGCCGCCGCCGTCTACCACAACGCGTCCACCCGCTTCACCGACGGCGAAGAGTTCGGCATGGGCGCGGAAATCGGCATTTCCACCCAGAAGATGCACGCCCGCGGGCCGATGGGCCTGCGTGAGCTCTGCTCTTATAAATACGTTGTGCGCGGCCAGGGGCAAACCCGCTGAGACGCCTCTGCCGTCCGCGTGCCTGCGGCTTTTCCGCCGGTGCAAAGGAGGAGTTTTGATGAAAAAAATCCGCATTCTGCTGCCGCTGGCATTGCTGTTCTGCCTGCTCGTCCCCAGCGCAGGCGCCCTTTCCGACAACATGGCCGACTATGCGTACACCGGGGACTTCCGGGGCGGGCTGGCCGCCGTCTGCCAAGACGGCAAGTGGGGCGCCGTCGACCGGACGGGCGCCGTCTCCGTCCCCCTGACCTACGACAGCCGCGAAGAGCTGCCCATTCTGCTGCCCGAACCCGAACCGTCTCCCCCGCTGTACAGCGAAAACCTGGCCGTCACGCACAATTACCACACCGGCCTGTACGGCTATACCGACATCAACGGCCATGTCGTCATCGGCCAGCTTTACGACTACGCCGCCCCTTTTCACAACGGCTTTGCCCGCGTCATGCGGGACGGGCTGTGGGGCTTTGTCGACACGCGCGGCTGTGAAGCCATACCGCTCGTCTACCAGTACGCCCGCGATTTTGACGCGGTGGGCGCCTGGGTGCAGGCCGGCGAGGGGCGCTTTCTCATTCCGCTGGAATACGCCCGCCAGTGCTCGGCCGCCTTTCAGCCGAACGGCGACCTGTATGTCTTCCCGTCCCCGGCCAAGCTGCTGCTGGGCGCGCGCCCCGTCGAGCTGGAGGCCTATGAAATCGGCGGCAGCAACTATGTCAAGCTGCGCGATGTCGCCGCTTTGATGTCGGGCGCGGGCAAAAGCTTTTCCGTGGGCTGGGACGCCGCGTCGCAGACCATCTCCGTCACGCCGGGCGCCGCCTATGCGCCGGCCGGCGGCGAGCTTGAAGCCCGCCCGCGCCAGAGCCGCCTGGCCCGCTTTTCCACCTCGCCGGTTTTGTGGGACGGCCGTGAAATCGTCCTGTGCGCCTACCAGATCGACGGCAACACCTTTTTCAGGCTGCGCGACCTGATGGCGCTGCTCGACGTCTCGGTCGGCTGGGATCATGAGCGGCAGCTCGTTTCACTGGACCCCGCCCGCCCGTACGAGGGTTCCGTCCCCTCGGAAAAGCTGCCCGACTGGCGGCTCCCGGCCGCCGGCTTTGATTTGCCGCTGCTGTACAACGGCAACGCGGCCGGGCAGGTTGAGTGCCTTTACCGCACCGTCGAGTACCGGCTGGACGAAATGCCGGCCGGCCTTTACGGCATCGGCGTGCTCAACCCGGCCGCCGTCTACGATCCGTCGCGCGATTTCGCCGGGCATGTCGCGGCGCTCGACAGCATCGTCCGCCAGGCTTTTCATCTGTCTGTCGGCGCGGACGGCGTTCTGCGCGACGCCGACGGCACGCCCTGCTTTTCTGTGCTGCACGACGGAGAAAGGCTCGGCCTGACCATCGAGGCCTGGCGCAGCAGCGCCGCGGCCCCGGCCGGCGGCGCGCCGTACCAGAACGCCGCGCTCGAAATGCTGCAATACCTGTCAGGCAGCGACGAGGTGGGGGCCGCGCTCTGGTCGCTCGTCGACGCTTTGCAGCTGCGCCTGCCCGG
The DNA here is from genome assembly GCA_947427035.1 of uncultured Clostridium sp. Taxonomy (GTDB): domain Bacteria; phylum Bacillota; class Clostridia; order Oscillospirales; family Butyricicoccaceae; genus Ventrousia. Next base: position 2,627 of record CANEGK010000002.1, on the reverse strand, counting down.
CAGCACCGAAGATTTCGGCTTTACCGGCTTCGAAGGCGGCGGGCAGACCGGCGTTCTGGTTTACCGCACCGGCGCGCGCGTTCGCTATGACATGCGGACGGACGGCGAAATCACCTTCTGGTTTGAATAAGCCCTGCACAGCGGGCGGCCTGCGGGCCGCCTGTTTTTTATTCAAACAAGCGTTTGCTTTTCGAGACAAGCTGTGTTATACTTTTTTTAATCATACAAATGTTCCAACATTGCGCCCACCCTTACAGGAGGTCTGCATATGAAAAAGCTGAGTCCCAAACGGCTGGAAATTCTCCAGTATCTGACCGATTTTACCGAGCAGAACGGCTACCCGCCCTCCATTCGGGAAATTTGCGAGGCCGTCCATCTGCGCTCGCCCTCGACGGTCCATGCCCACATCAAAGTGCTGAAAGAGGGCGGCTACCTGGAGAAGGACGACCGCAAAACCCGCGCCATCTGCCTGAAAAGCAGCCGGCAGAGCTACCGCAGCGTGCCCATTCTGGGCACCGTGACGGCCGGCCTGCCCATCCTGGCCCAACAGGAGGTGGAAGGGTACGTCCCCTATGAAACCGGCCCGTCGGGCGAGCTGTTCGCCCTGCGCGTGCGCGGCGATTCCATGGTGGGGGCCGGCATTTTGTCCGGCGACATCGTCATCGTCCGCCAGCAGCCCGACGCCCGCTCGGGCGACATTGTCGTCGCCCTTCTGGGGGACGAAGCGACGGTCAAGCGCCTTCTGCTGAAAAAGGACGGCGGCGTGTGGCTGCTGCCCGAAAACCCGGCGTACGAGCCCATCGACGGCTCGGAATGCAGCATTTTGGGCCTTGTCGTCTCGCTGTACCGCCCCCATGTCTGACGCAAAGGCAGCGCCGGCGCCCGGGCTGGACGCCGGCGTGCGCACCCTGCGCGGCATTGGCGACAAGCGCGCGCAGCAGCTGGAAAAGCTGTCGCTTTTTACCCTGCGCGATTTTCTCACCTATTTTCCGCGGGATTACGAGGACCGCACGCATTTCTGTACCGTCGCCGGCGCGCCGCCCGGCGAGCGCTGCTGCATTCGCGCCGTCGTCGGCGCGGACCCGCAGACGGCGCGGCTGCGGCAGGGGCTGAGCGTCAGCAAAACCCGCGTTTTTGACGAGACCGGCACGCTGGCGCTCGTCTTTTTTAACCGCCCTTACCTGCGCTCGCAGCTCATTCCCGGCCGCGAATACATCTTTTACGGCCGGGTCGAAACCACGGGCCGCGGCCGCCAGATGCAGAACCCGCAGTTTGAGCCGGCCGGGCTGGAAAACGGGACGGCGGGGCGCATTCTGCCCGTCTACCCGCTGACCGAAGGCGTCACCCGCCCGATGATTTTGCAGGGCGTACAGGCGGCGCTGCGGGCGGCGGGCGGGCGCTTTGAAGACCCCGTCCCCCCGGCTGCCGCCCGCGCAAACGGCCTGTGCCCCGTCGATTTCGCCTACCGCAATATCCATTTCCCCGAAAGCCGGGACGCCGCCGGGCAGGCGCGCACCCGCTTTATTTTCGAGGAATTTTTTGTATTTTCCCTCGCCTCGCTGCAAATGAAGGGGCGCGCGACCCGCCGCCAGGCCGATCCGCTGGCCCCCTGCGCGCCCGAGCGCTTTTTCAGCGCCCTGCCTTTTTCGCCGACCGGCGCGCAGCGCCGCTGCATCTGCGAGTGCTTTGCCGACATGACCTCCGGCCGCCGGATGAACCGGCTTGTGCAGGGCGACGTCGGCTCGGGCAAGACGCTGGTCGCCGCCGCCGCCGCGTGGCTAGCCGCGCAGAACGGCCGCCAGGCCGCCGTCATGGCCCCCACCGAGCTTTTGGCGCGCCAGCACTACAGGACCTTTTCCGCCCTGCTCGCCCCTTTTGGCGTGACCGTCGCCCTTTTGACCTCGGGCATGGCGCGCAAGGCCCGCGCCGAACTGCTGGACGCGCTGCGCTGCGGCCGCATTCAGGTGCTGTGCGGCACCCACGCCCTGCTGGAGCCGGGCGTTGTCTTTCAAAACGCGGCGCTGCTCGTCGTCGACGAACAGCAGCGTTTCGGCGTGCGCCAACGCGCCGCGCTCGCCGAAAAGGCGGAAAACGCCCACCTGCTCGTCATGTCGGCCACGCCCATTCCCCGCACCCTGACCCTCATTTTATTCGGCGATCTTGACCTGTCGGTCATCGACGAGCTGCCCCCCGGGCGACAGCAGGTGCTCACCTACCGCGTCGGGCAGGACAAGCGCAAACGCGCCTTTGCCTTCATTCAGAAGGAAGCGGCCGCCGGCGGGCAGGCTTATGTCGTCTGCCCGCGCATCGACGGGCAGGAGGACGGCGGCAGGCAGGCCGCCGTGCAGTATGCCGATGCGTTGCGCGCCCAATGCCCCGGCCTGCGCGTCGGGCTGATGCACGGCCGGCTTTCGGGGGCCGAAAAAGAATCCGTCATGGCCGATTTTCAGGCGCGGCGGCTCGACGCCCTGGTGTCGACCACCGTTGTCGAGGTCGGCGTCGACGTCCCCAACGCCAACGTCATGCTGGTGGAAAACGCCGAAAACTTCGGCCTTTCCCAGCTGCACCAGCTGCGCGGCCGCGTGGGGCGTGGCGACCGCCAGTCCTACTGCATGCTGGTGCAGGGC
>CANEGK010000001.1 GCA_947427035.1 uncultured Clostridium sp. | reverse complement strand
GCGGCGTGTGGTAGAATAAGACAGGCGCTGTTGCAAACGGCGGTTAGCCACTCCCTGTTTGAAGGGGGTGATGCTTGATGTGGGAACACCGGCGGAAGCAATTCCTGCGGTTTCTGGTGTGTCTGGCCATTCTGGCCTACATACTGTCCATAAAAGCGTGCTAGCCGTCCGGCGGCATCCGAACGGCTAGTAGGATAAAACCTTTTAGTCTGTAGGGCTAACCGTCAAGCAACAGCGCCCTTATCTGTTTTCATTATACGCCAGTCAGCCGCCGTTGTCAAACGGGGCGTATGCTTCCGAAAGGAAGAGAGCAGAGAAATGGATGGTTAGACGGCCGGGCTGCTGCGAGCCCGACATATACATCAGCTGTGCTGAGTAAGTGGTTATACTCTAAATCTCTTTGCGAAAACAACGCCAAAAGCGAGAAATAAAATAGATATGCACAGCAATATCATAGGCTGGACAGCTGTCGGATTGGAGATTTCTGAATTGTTTGGCGGAGAAAAGCCATTTTCATCATTCCAAGGCTCTTCACGACCTTCAGGAATCTGGCCGGCCGAGGGATGGTTGCCAGGGGATGGATTGCCCGGGCTCGAGCTATCCCTTTCTCCGGGGCTTCCATCTGCTCTGTCCATGGATCCCATATCCGACAGAGTAATTTGTGAGGCGTCAACCAGTGCAGAGCCGTCAGCCTTTTGGGCCGATGCAGTGGATGGAATATCGCCGTCAAGCTGCCCCCGGATGCTCTGCGTGCGCAGGGTGCAGAATGCTTTTAAGGCTTGTACACCCCTTTCAAATTCCTCGTATGTGCAGAATTTGGTGGGGTCTTTTTTTACATAAGGCATAATAAGCGTATATGCATGATCGATGAGGCTGTCTATGTCTACAGCATCTAAAAATTCAGCAAACAACGTGTGGTACTGTTCAGTATAAATATCGTCTGAGAAAATCCATGCCTGCATGGGGCGATCTGCAAGCGCTTCATCAATGGGATCATTGACGGCATTGTCTGCGCTGTCGGTTTGAAAGGTGCCAAAGGCCAGATTGTAGTCCCAGGGGATCATGGAAAACTGTCCGTCTTCTTCATAAAGATAGTAGTTGTGGATCATGCTGCCTGTATAGCTGTCCCCGTTGACCACAAAGTTGTGGACAACAAAGTAGCGCAGGATTTCCTCAATATCCAGCACGGTTTCTAGCTTTTCATAAGAGCTGAGCAGCTGCAATGATGCAATCAAACGTTCTTGATCGGACTGGGAGATTTTCGTTTTAGCATTGCTGAATATATTTGCGTAGCTGTCCGGGTCGTCATCAATATATTGCAGCTTTACATCGGCAGAGCCCATTCCGCCAAAGTCGCCGGGCGTTGCAGAAGGGGAAAAGCCGCTGCCGTTTTGGCGGGCTTCCTGCTGTTCGCCGCCTGCGGGCGGCTGAAAATCGTCCGGCGGCGCCTGCATATCGCCGCCCTGTCCGCGCTGCTCCATGAACTCATTCATGCTGAACTCCATGCCGTTGCCCCGGCCGCCGCCAAAGCTCATGCTGTCCGGTTTGTAGAGCTGGCCGTGATCGCTGCCGTAGCTGCGCTGTAAAAAACTGTCCTCTACGCCTTCTACCGCCAAATACAGCCCCCAATCCTCGTCGTTTACTGTAACATATACATAGCTGCACAAAGGACTGTCAACGTTGAACGCCGCCATCATCCGGTAGGTCAGATAATCTTTCATATAGGTGTTGTCCTGAATAAGATTGTTTAGACAAAGCTTATCAAGACCATGATAACTTTTTCCGCTGTCATATTGATCAAATTCAAGCTTAAAGCTGTATCGGTCGCTGCCCAGCTGAGATACAGAGCTGAGAGAGGTATTGCCTTTGGCTCTCAGGCCGATATTACTGTAAGCTTCCCCGTCGATCACTACATTGCAGGCGGTGTATTCTTCATTCTCACAGGTATCCAGAAACCCTTCCCAATCGTCTATCACAATGTTGATGGTGTGCACGCATTCCGTGTTGAACAGACGGGTCTCGTAACCGATTTCCCGGGCAGCTATTTCAATGCCTAACGCGTCGCCGTTTATAAATACAAGCGCTGCGAGAAGGATCAGCGCAAAGACAAGACAGCAGATTCTATCGATATATTTATTGGTAGACATGGCGTTTACCCCATGTAGTCCCCGTTGTAGCGCACCAGAACAGCGCTGCGGACACCAGGAAGTTCGGAAAGCACATTGATAAAATTCGTGTCGGAGCTTTTCAGCCGCACATCCAGATTCAGCTCTATCGAGCCTTTCAAAACGGTTTTGCTTTTTACCACGCACCGGCAGGTTTCCGTATCAAGATAGGACTTCGCCTGCCATTCGCTTTCCTGGCCGTCGCACTGAAGAACAAGAATATACGGCTCTACGTGCGATTTGCGATTGACAAAAATCAAAAGTACAAGGCCGATTATTACACTTCCAATCACCGCAAGAGGGATGAGTCCTGCCGCCAAAACGATCCCTACGGCGATGGACCAGAACAAAAAGGCGAGGTCCAAAGGTTCCTTGACAGCGGTACGGAAACGCACGATGGACAGAGCGCCAACCATACCGAGGCTCAGCACGATGTTGCTGGTCACTGCAAGGATAACCAATGTTGTAATCATGGTAAGTGCAATCAAAGTGACGCCAAAGCTGGAAGAATACATGACGCCCTGATAGGTCTTTTGATAGATCAGAAAAATAAACAGCCCGATACCGAAGGCCAGAGTCAGCGCCATCGCCATGTCCAGAAGACTGATGCTGCTGATGTTTTCCAAAAAGCTGGATTTGAAAATATCCTGAAATGTCATGGGATTGTTTCCTTTCATGTATTATTGATAAATTCTGCAGGCCGCGTATTTGGAAAAAGCGGACGCCTGGCGGCTGCGAAGCTGTACAGCGGATTGAACGATACAGGGAAGATACGCATCCCACTTGACTTCCAAGACGGCGGGTGCATCTCCTGCGGGGATTGTGACACAATCGGCATTAAAAAAGTCTGTGCAGAACAGCCCGGTGCGGATGTGATAATCCAGCGTAACCCGCACATTGCCGGGCGCATAAACAAACGGTTCTCGTGTGTAGTCTACAAGGGTTTTGGGGCGCAGTCCCTGCGTTTTCATTTTTGCGTACAGTTCCATAAGCAGCGGCCGTTCCCGCGCTCTGCACATCCAGTCCCAGTGCCCGTCCACAATCGCCTGCGCCTCGTTTTGAGTCAACGGGGCAGAATGCTTATTGCATAACCCGTTGAGCTTGGATTTTTTCTCCAGGCGAATAAAATCTGCATCGCTGTTATAGTATCGAATTCTAAATTTTTCACGCCGGTCGACGCCGTTCAGCTTTTCATAAAGCACCTTGTCGTCCAGATTGTCAAAATACAGGCTCCGGATCGTATATTGACCGCTCGTTCCTGCATGTGGATCCGGCTGCATTAAAATGCGCAGCCGCCCGCGGATTTCCCACATATCCGCCTGATTGAGAACATGTTTCCATTCATGGCGAAATGGCATGGCGCTTTCACTCCCTTCATGCTACAATGAACAGGAAACAGCATACGCGCTGAAGCTGAAATCAGGCTGTATTTTTAGGCGGGTTCACAGTTTATTTACAGGCGATCCGGATTTCAGCCACAGTTCAGGATGACCTGCTATGATAAAATATAAAAGCTCAGGTGATAGGGAATGCGAATATTGGTTGTGGAAGATGAAAAATTCCTTGCGGAAACCCTTTCGGATATTTTGACACAGGCGCGCTATATTGTAGATGTATCCTACGACGGGGAGGACGGACTGGACAACGCTCGCTCCGGCATCTATGACGCAATTATTCTGGACGTGATGCTGCCGAAAAGGGACGGGTTTTCGCTTTTGCACTGCTTGCGGCAGGAAAAAAATTATACTCCCGTATTAATGCTCACAGCCAAAGGCGACCTGAAAGACCGTGTGTTTGGACTGAACCAGGGCGCGGATTATTATTTGGCAAAACCCTTTGCAAATGCCGAACTGCTGGCGTGTTTGTCCGCCATTACCCGACGGCAACAGGAGATACTGCCGGAGACGCTGCGCTTCGGCGATTTGGCGCTGACCCCCGGCGCCTGCCGGCTTCAATGCGGGGAGTCCGTCTTGTCCCTGAACGCAAAAGAAACGGAGATTCTGCGTCTGCTTATGATGAATACCGGACAGTACCTTTCCAAAGAAACGCTGCTGGTCAAAGTGTGGGGCTTTGAATCGGATGCGGTAGGCAACAATGTAGAGGCATATATATCATTTTTGAGGAAAAAGCTGAATCTGCTGCGGTCTTCTGTCAGATTATGCGTTCAACGCAATGTGGGGTATCGGCTGGAGGAAGACAGATGATCCGAAAACTCCGCAGAAAATTTGTTTTTGTATTTATGATGGCGGTGACGGCTTTTCTCACGGTGCTGCTTATCGGGCTTTATCTTTCCAATGCCGCTCATTATCGGCAGGCCAGCATGGAAACAGCCCATTCTGCCATGCTGGAAGGAACCCGTGTACGGGGGAGTATGCCGCTGATTATTGCAGAAGTCGATCCCGCAGGAAGAATGTGCGTATTGCTGAATCAGATCTATTTTATGACAGAGGATGAGATCGTAAAAATCATTGCAGAAATTAAAGGAAGCGGGTACAGTTCGGGGGAGCTCGCCGCGCGAAACCTTCGTTTTCTTTGCCGGGAGATGGGGCCGGGAAGGCTGCGGTATGTGCTGGTAGATGCCTATGGAGAAAAGATGGCCTTGCGCGCACAGGCATTCAGTTCTGCCGGGATTGGGTTTGCCGTATTTCTTGGGTTTTTGGCTATTAGTCTGTTTCTTTCACGCTGGATAGTCCGCCCTGTGGCGGAAGCATGGACAAAACAGCGGCAATTTGTGGCGGATGCTTCCCACGAATTGAAGACGCCGCTGACCGTAGCTTTATCAAATGTGGACATGCTATTGTCTGAAACGGAGGCCGATCCGGGAAGTAAAAATTGCCGCAGGCTGGATATTACAAAAATCGAGCTGCTTCGCATGAAAGACTTGGTCGAAAAACTGCTCCGGTTGGCCCGCGCGGATGCACGGGGTATTCAGATTGCCGCGGAGCCTTTCTGCGAAATCGATCTCAGCCATCTGGTGATTTGCAGCCTTGCCTCCTTTGAACCGGTATTTTATGATGTGGGGCGGCAGATCGACAGCGATATCGCCCCTGGATGCCATACAGTGGGCGATCCCGACAAACTGTCAGAATTGCTCAGCATCCTGCTGGACAATGCCTGTAAGTACAGCGCTCCGGAAAGCACGGTTATGGTACGGCTTCGACACAAAAACAGCCGTGAGATTCTTCTCACGATAGAAAACGATTGCGCTGATTTCCCTTCTGCGGAGCTGCCCCATATTTTTGATCGCTTTTACCGTGTGGATCGATCCCGCGGGGAAGTTTCCGGCTACGGATTGGGGCTGTCCATAGCGCAGGAAATTGTCAAGCAGCAGGGCGGGAAAATTTGGGCGGAGTCATTCGAAAAACGCATTGTCTTTCGAGTGTTGTTCTGCCGGCAAACAGCGTCTGCGAAAAGCCGGCGGCATCCGGACGGCAGAGCTTAATAAAGGCTGCGCTGCTGTATACAGGCGGAAAGCGCAATAAAAATACCGCCTCGGAAAAGAGGCGGCAGTGGGTTAACCGTCGCAGGAGCTTTGTTTTATCGTACAGCGGCAGCGCCGCAGTCTTTCCTGCCGCGGCGGTGAAACTGCCGGATGCAGGGGAAACGGCAAACGGGCAGACTATGTTTTGACTATGCGAATCGGGGAGCCTTTACTAAAAGGCTCCCCGATATTATAAAAAATATATTTTCGACGCCCGGCCGCGCTTTGCGCAGAGTCTGTCTTCAGCGCATCGACGCATCCTGCAATGCATCGAATGCCGCCATGCATTCGTCCACAGTAGCGCCGTTTAGCAGCTCCCGCACAATCAGACAGGTATTGCCCCACTGCTCCACGTTCATACCGGCATTGGAGCCCAGGACATAAACGCCTTCTTCGATTCTGTCGTTGAGCGGCTTTAAAGCGGGGACGCAATCCACTTTTACATTTTTGGAAGGGGAGATGACACGATTGGTCTCCGAATAAAGCTGGAGCGCCTCGTCGGAGGTAATAACATCGACCATCTTCATCGCATCCTCCGCGTGTTCTGCGTCAGCGCCTACGGTCCATCCGGTCATAGGCATGACCGGCATTTGTCCCCGGCTGCTGGGGAAGCCGATGACCTGCATCTCAAAATCCGTTTTGCCGTAGGCGGTCTCCGTGTTGGCGGCGCCCCAATAGGCCATGACGATAGGGGTCTTTCCGGCCAGAAAGTCCGGCCCTTCTGCCTCGATAGCTTCGCTGACGCTGGCCTTCTCCGCATCAATATAACCGCGCTCGATGAGCGTCTGCAAAAACTCGAACCCGGGGCGCATATAATCGCTGTATCGGGACGCGCCGCTGTTGAGGGCTGCGATTTCCGCCTCTGTGTTCCCGCCGTTATACAGGTCCGCGTAAGCTTGGGCAAAAACAAAGGTTTCCAGCCACCAGCGGTTGGCGCCGATGGGCGTCTCAATCCCATTTTCCTTGAACACCCGGCAGCATTCCAAAAAATCGTCCGGCGTTTCCGGCAGGGCCAGATTATACTGCTTGAACAAGTCTACATTGACAAACAGACCGTATGCGACGACTTCCTGGGGGATGGCCACCAGTTTTCCGTCCACCGTGTTAGCCGTACGGATGATTTCCCGCAGGTTCTTTGCACTGTCCAGTCCGGACAAATCCATCAGTCTGCCCTCTGCCCCCAAAGCTAGGATAGTGTCCGGGTTGAGCAGATACAAATCATCCATATTATTCCGGGCCCGTTCCAGGCAGACCTCATCATAGGTTTTATCCTGGTAGTCTTCTGCTGTATAGGTTCGGTATATCACAGTAATGCCCAGCGCTTCTTCTGCCATTGCCACCGTCAAATCCGACGCAGTACGGGCAACGTTTTCTGCGTTCGGGTCGGTTTTTTCCATAGGGCTGAACAGGTTGACGACCCGCTCGGTCTCTTCTTCAAAGGGGATCAGATTCTTGGGATCTTCTTGCCCGCCGCAGGCTGTCAGCAGCAAAATCGTTGATGCCGCCAGGCAGAGGGCGGCCCAGCTTCTGGCTCTGTTTTTCATATATTTTTCAACCTTCTTCCTTTCGCCTGGCACATTGTCTGATGACCTTCTTTAAAAGCTCCATATTCAAAGGCTTCGCCACATGGGCATCCATACCGGCGTCCAGCGCCGCTTTTTCGTCTTCGGAGAAGGCGTTGGCCGTCATGGCGATAATCGGTATGCATTTTGCGTCATCCCGCTTTAGAGAACGGATGGCTTTTGCAGCATCGTGGCCGTTCATCACCGGCATTTGGACGTCCATCAAAATGGCGTCAAACTCGCCCTCTTTCGCCTGCTGGAAGCGCTCCAGCGCCAGTTGGCCGTTTTCCACGATTTCGCAGGATGCGCCTTCAATTTCCAAAAGCTCTTCCAGAATTTCCGCATTGATTGCATTGTCTTCTGCGGCAAGAAAGCGCAGCCCTGTCAAATCGCCGGGTTCCACGGACTCCGGGCCGGGTTCCGCGCCTGTATTTTCCTGAATCTCGATGATTTTCTCGCGGAGCGCAGAGACGAAAAACGGTTTGGTGAGGGCGCATGTGCGGCTTATTTGAAGCGCCTCTTCCAGCCCTTCTGCGTGAAATTCCGTCAGGAGTACGATGGGCGCAGCGGCGGGAAGCGCGTCCCGCAGTTCCCGGGCCGATTGAAGTCTGCCGTCATCCCAGTCCAGCAGGGCAAGCTGAAAGCCTTCGCCGCTGTGTATCCGGTGCAGGGCTTCTTCCGGGCTGGATGCAGCCTCCAGTTGGATACCGGCGCTTTGCATAAGCGTCTGAATATTTGCACGGCTTTCCGTATTCCCGCTTACCAGCAGGATACGGGAAATGCCATGCGCTTCCCAAAAAGCCCGATCCGCCTGCTCTTCAAAAATGCGCAGTTCGAGATCAACGCGGAAGAGGGAGCCCTTATTCACCTCGCTGGAAACCCCGATGGTTCCGCCCATGAGTTCTACAATGCTTTTGGTGATGGCCATGCCCAGACCGGTGCCCTGCACTTTATTGGTTGTGCTGTTTTCCGCGCGGGTAAAGGCGTCGAAAATTGTCTCCAAGTATTCCGGCGTCATGCCATAGCCTGTGTCTTCAACTTCGATACGGATGCGTTCATATTGGCTGGAACGCTGCTTGAGCCCAATGATGCGCAGCCAGATATGGCCGCCTTCCGGCGTGTACTTTACGGCGTTGGAAAGGAGGTTGATTAAAATCTGATTGATCCGGGTCTCGTCCCCCACCAGATATTCATGATGGACGCCGGTCACTTCCAGGCTGAACTCCTGGCCCTTTGCCTTTGCCATAGGCTGGATAATTGCATCTACAGAAGAGATCACGTCGTTAAGCGCAAATTTCTCCAGAGTGAGGACGACCTTTCCGCTTTCAATTTTGGAAACATCCAAAATATCATTAATCAGGCTGAGGAGGTGCTGGCCGGAGGCCATGATTTTTTTCGTGTATTCCCGAACCTTGGCCGGGTTTTCCGCGTCTTTGGCCAGAAGTGTCGCAAAGCCCAGCACGGCATTCATGGGCGTGCGGATATCATGCGACATGTTGGAAAGGAAGGTCGTCTTGGATTCGCTGGCGATCTGGGCGGCTTGCAGCGCTTCGGCAAGCTGCTGGCTGTGAATTCTGCGTTCCCGCTCCCGCTCTTTTCGAACTTTGTCCTGCTGCCGCCAATTGAAGTAATATAAGGCAATGCACAGGAGAAAAGCCGCCAACATGACTGCCACGACCATAAAAACATTCTGATTGACGGTTCGGCCTTCCTGCTGAATGGCTTCAACCGGCACATAACCCACCAGAAAAATCGTCCCGTCATTGACCGACCACATATAATTGAGCGCATGCACGTCCCGGATGTCGTGGTAAAACAGAATATTTTTTCCGCTTTCCAGACAATCCGTTACTTCTGCCCGGATTCCGGCGTCCTGAATGTCGTTTGCCCGGTAAAAATCGGTCAGATTCAGGTGCCCGGCGCTCCGCTGACCCATTCCTTTGGGTTTCAGGACAAAACGCTCGCTCTCGGCGTCCATGATGTACAATGACGCCTGTTTGTTGTAAAAGCCGCTCGGAAGAGACTTGTCGATAGCGTCGTAGACGTATTCGACGTAAAGGGTTCCGATTTCATGACCATCCCGTTCGACAGGGCATTTTATGGTGTAGGACCACGTTCCCATATAGTTCACATAGGACTGGGATACGGGCAAACCGTTAACAGTCCCGCCTGCGGAGAAGTCCAGCTCCTTTTCGTCGAATACATCTCCGGTATTGGAAATCCCCTGTGTTTTTCCAGAGAGGATCAGCGATATCTTTGCCATAGTCTGGTTATTTTGATAGGCGCGGATATAAGACTCCGGATCCTCAGCCCGGGCGATCTCCTGGGCGATTAACAGTTGAAAATCCGCCTCGCTCTGCAAAATCGCTTCAATGGTACACTGAATCAGATCCAGGCTTTCACTGAGGTTTTGAATGGCCGATGAAGACATCTCCTGGGAAATTTTCCGCGAAACCGCGTACACAAATGTTCCCAAAATACAAAAAACCAATACGATGGAAAGGAGCAGGGGCAACCCCTTCCGTTTTTCCCGCATGTTTGGCTTCTCTTTCATTTGGCAATCTCCATTCTGACGCTTTGAGGAAAGCAGGGGCAGAAGGGCTGCCAAAAGGCTACACGGCCGTCTAAGGGCAAGCTTTGTAGACCCCTGCTACTCTATCATACTATTCTTTCCGTTTTGGTGTCAATAGTCTTTGGGCAGGGAGTGAAAGGGATCTTCCGGTTTGGGGCGGCGGGCCGGCGAGGCGATCGGCGAAAGATCCCATGCAGGCCCTTGAAGGGCCGGGGAGTTTGTGGTATAGTAGAAAAAACGGCATCATATGCCGTGTGACAATTGAATGGAGACCGTCGCCGCAGCTGTAAAGGCGTTTTTGCGCCAGGCGCGGCGTAGATGGAATGGGGTTGAAAGCCCCGCGTGACCGGCGCTGTGAGCGTGAGGCCGTTCCGAAGCATGGGGAACCGTGTGAGCCGAAAGGCTGCCACTGTGTTCAGATGAGCATGGGAAGGTAGGAAGCGGACGCAGGAGAGGCGAAAGCCGCTCCCTAACGCGAGTCAGAAGACTTACAGGTTTCTCAACAGTCTGCCCCGGCTGGGTGTCGGGGCGCGTTGATGGTACAAATACGGGTACGTCAATTTTGCTTTGTCAAAATTGGCGTACCTTATTTTTGTGACGGGCTGCCATTCGCGAACAGAACAGGAGGGGTGCAAATGTCGGAAATGAATCAGAAAACGCTTTCAGCGCGGCTGAACGAGCAGGAAAAAAAGCTGCTTGATATCATTCGGGCGCTGGGATACGGCGAAATCCTGATTAAAGTGAAGGATGGAAAACCCATTCGCGCAGAAGAGATTCGAAAGAGCGTTCCGCTGTAAGCGGAAAACAAAATAGGCTGTGAGGCCGGACCGACGGAAGAACCGAAGTCCAACAAATGCCAGCGGCAATGCCGGCGTTGTTGGGCTTTTGTTTTTGAAAGGTATAAACAGGAAAACATTCCGAATCCATAAGGAATGCCAACAGGGCATCTGGAAGATTTAGATAAGGAGGAAGTGGATATGAAAAAACGAATATTGGCGATGCTTCTGGCGTTTGCGCTGGCGGCAGGAATGCTCCCCGTCCCCGCCGCCAGGGCAGCGGATGGAGTAACAGATATCTCCACTGCGCAGGAGCTGGCAGCATTGGCCGGACAAAATTTGTCCGGCAGCTATCGGCTGACCGATGATATTGACATGAGCGGACAGACTATGGCGCCGATTGCCAACCTGTCAGGCACATTTGACGGTGCAGGACACAAAATCACCGGCTTGACTATTGTGAAAGGTTCCGGTTCATATACCGGCTTTTTTGGGGAGCTGTCCGGCGGCGCTGTAGTGCAGGATCTTGTTTTGGAAAACTGCTCGGTGACATCCTCGTCGGGCAATTATCCAGGAACTGGCGGGCTGGTCGGGAAGGTGAGCGGCTCTGCTTCTATTCTCCGCTGCGGGTTCAGCGGAACCGTAGAAAATACAGCGTCAGGGACTTCCTATACAGGCGGTCTGATTGGGTACAGCATAAGTGCCTGTACCGTCGAGAGCTCTTACGCCCGTGCGACGGTAACTACGCAGAATGCAGGAACGAGCGCTTACACCGGCGGATTTATCGGATATACAACCGGCGCCAGGCTGAATATAACAGACTGCTATGCGGTGTGCGATGTTACGACGAAAAGCGGAAAAGCGGCCGGTTTTGCCAATATGTACCCGAGCACCAGCAATAAAGTAACCGTATCCAATGGCTATGCTGCCGGTAATGTCGCCAGCAGCGCAAGCAATAGTACATATGGGTTTGCTTATAGCAATGCGAGCAGCGGCTTTGAGTTTGAAAACTGTTATTATCTTTCCGACAATGCGCCTGGTTTTAACAAAACGGCGGCGGGGTTGACGGAAAAGTCATCGGCCGAGCTGCAAGCCCTTGCGGCAGTTCTCGGCAGCGGGTTTAAAGACGACGAGGGCGTGAATAACGGCTACCCCATCCTCGTCTGGCAGACGGGAGAGGCGATGGACCCCGATGCGCAGTATACCGTCGCTTTCAGCGTCAAGCCCGCTGCCGCGGTGCTGACATGGAATGGTGTGGTACAGCCTGCGGCAGACGACGGGGAGTATGTATTCACCGTCAAAGCAGGGGAATATTCCTATTCTGTGGATTACGACGAGGGAGATTACGCACCTCAGTCCGGCACGGTCAAAGTAACGCGCAAAAATGTGGAGCAGGCGGTAGAGCTGGCGTTGAATCCGCATCTGCTTCGCTTCACCTTGAAGCCTGCTGACGCATCGCTGTCTGTGCGGGATGAAGAAGGAAAACTCTTATCGCCCACAGAGGCGGGCGGAACCGCTTTCTCGGTAGTAAACGGCACATATTCCTATACAGCCGGGCAATTTGGTTATGAACAGGCTGGTGGAAGCCTGACCGTCAACAGGGGCGATAAGCATGAAGCCGTCACACTGACGGCGCTGCCCATGCGCAGCGTTACCTTTGTCTGTGCCGAGCATAATGAAGAAGTGCGCAACGGAAGCCTGACGGTGACCACTGTAGACGGCCTTCACACAATATCGCCCACAGAGGCGGGCGGGATGACTTATGAGCTGCCCGTGGGGTATACATACCGCTATTTCTTCCGTGCTTCTAACTACTCCAAGGTAGAAGGGAGCATTTCGGCGAATGCAGAGGGGGCAGAAACCGTCACTTTGCCCATGGAGGTGAAAACCGGTTGGGACGGTGAGAGCCGGCAGGAGCCTTCGCAGGTAAACGGCATTTATCAAATCGGCTCGGGCGACGAGCTCGCCTGGCTGGCGCAGGAAGTCAACGCCGGTCGGAGCGCCGATGGCAGCGCCGTTCTTACCGCCGACATCGACCTGGGTGAAGAGAATCCGTGGACACCCATCGGCACATCGGGCAACCCCTTTAAGGGGAGCTTTGACGGCCGGGGGCATACGGTCAAAAATCTGTACATCAACAACAGCAGCGGCGACCAGGGGCTGTTTGGAAATGTGACAAACTGCATCATTCGCAACGTAACGGTAGAGGGCAGTATAACCGCCGGCGGAAGCGGCTATGCCTCTGGCGTCGGCGGATTGGTGGGCACGCTGAGCGGCTACAGCGGAAGCGTTCTGATTGAAAACTGCGTAAACAGGGCGCATGTCAGTGGAAATCAGAATGTAGCGGGCATTGCGGGGCTTATCAAGGGAAGCTGTGCCAAAACCATTCAATCCTGCGCCAATTTCGGTAATATTACCGCCGTGACATCCAATGCCGGCGGGTTGGTCGGCAACTTCTATTATAAATGCACCCTGCAAAACAGCTATAACCGCGGCATGGTTTCTTCCAGTAACAATGCCGGCGGCATCGCAGGGCTGGTCAACGACAGCAACGCTTTGGTGCAGAACTGCTATACGACAAGTACGGCAGCGATAGGCAAAAAAAACAGCGGCACGGTTGATAAAGGCTCTGTCTTCACGCTGGGCGGCTCGGACACCTGTGCCACGGCCAAAACCGAGACGGAGATGAAGTCGGCCGCGTTCACAGTTCTTCTGGGCGAAGACTGGGTGCTGGCGGCCGGCCATAACGACGGCTACCCTATTTTGGGCTTCCAGCTGCCCAGGTACGAGGTAAGTTTTACTGTAGAACCGGCTGAGGCCACTGTGAATATCGATGGCTTTCAGGGCAGCCAGAGCGGCAGTACCTGGAGCTTCCGTCTGCCTGAAGGCAGCTATTCTTATACAGTATCTGCCTACGGCTATGAAGAGGTCACAGGAACAGTTGCAGTCACGGGTAGCGCGATAAGCGAGAGCGTTACGTTGGCAAAGCTCGATACGAAAAATGTGAGTTTTAAGCTGAGCCCCGACACCGCAAGCCTTACCGTAACCTGCCGGGGGAAAATCATATCCCCAATAAACGGAAACAACTATGAGTTGCCCTATGGCGAATACCACTATCTGGCAAAGGCAAAGGGTTATGCCAGACAAGAGGCGGATTTCATTGTTTCTGCGGACAGCGCGAATGTGATTGTTGTCACCTTAGCGGTCAGCACGCAATGGGACGGCGAAAGTGTGGACGAGGTCGCGCCGAACAGCGACGGCGTTTATGAAATCGGCAGCGGGGCAGAACTGGCATGGCTGGCCTGGCAGGTGAACGGCGGCGTCGGGAAAAATTATCGCGTGCGGCTCACCGGCGACATTGACCTGGGCGACGAAAACTGGACGCCCATCGGGACGGCGGGCAGTCCTTTTGCCGGAAGCTTTGACGGCGGCGGATATACTGTCTCCGGTCTGGAAGTAACAGGGGCGCAGTATGCCGGCCTGTTCGGATATGTGAAGGGGACCTCGTCTGCTCAGAGGGCGGAAATTAAAAACCTGGTGGTGCAGGGCAGCGTCAGCGGTACAGGCGATGCGGGCGGCATCGCAGGCCGGGCGGACAACACCGATTTTTCAAACTGCGGCAATGAAGCATCCGTTACGGCCGCCGGAAGCAGCGCAAATGCCGGCGGCATTGTGGGGCGGCAGCATAGTTACGATTCCGGCATCACCATCAGCAGCTGCTATAACACAGGTGCTGTCACGGCCGTCCGGGCGGGCGGCATCATCGCATCTGTCAATGATGAAGTGGCGATTACCCGCTGTTACAATACCGGGACAATTGCCGGCAGCAGTTATGCCGGCGGCATCCGCGGTCAGGCCGGCAGTATGATTGGAACTGCTGTCAACTGTTATAATACAGGCGCGGTCACCGGTACAACATCCGGCCCCATTCAGGCGGGAAGCAGTACGGCAGGCTACTCTAACTGTTACTACCTGGGCGACAGCGGCGAGGGCGCCATGACGCTGGCCGCCATGCAGACCGGGCTGCTGGAAAAGCTGGGCGATGGGTGGAAACAGGCGCCCGGCGTCAACCGTGAGCTTCCTGTTCTGTCCTGGCAAAAGACCGAGACGCCGGCCGGGGAAGCCCGGTTGGCAGATAATGTGCGCTTTGGCAGAGAGCTTGCTCCGACGTCCGACGAGGAGGAGCCCAGAGATGTGCCCACGGGAGCTCTTTCCTGGGATGCGGCAGAAGATGCCGGCGGCTATGCCATCGCACTTTGGAAAGCCGTCGCTCAGTGGAATGAGCTGGAAGGCGCGGAAAAACAGGCATTTGACAGCGAAACGGATCCGGGCAAAAAACTGCGGATGATCGACGCTGATGCGGTGATCGCCGCCATGAGCGCCGACCAGCAGGCAGCTGTGGCTCCACTGACGAAAGCGCTGCTTGAGGCGCAGAGCGCGGCGCTCATGGCCACCAGTCTGGAAGAGTTTAAAGCGGCTGACAAACGGGTTCAACAGGCCGACAGGGAGCGGGCTGTCTATATTTTGGGTGAAATCGCCAAAGGCGGCTTGCCTGTAGGCTACTATACTACGCGGCTGGAGCGCGCCGCCATCATCCCCGATGTGAAAGGGCCGAGCTTTGACTGCACCGGGCATTTGGCCCGGCTGGAAGAGGGCATATATTATGCGACGGTTTCCGTTGCGGATAACGCCGGCCAATATTCGCTGCCGGAGCGGGAGCTTGCGGAAGAGGTTTGTCTTGGCTATCAGGACCCTTATAACCGGATGCAGCCGGTTACCGGCCTGCGTTGGGAAGGCACCGTCGCCAAATGGGACGGCAAGGCGGGCTTTACGGCCAATCAGGCCTACTTTATCGACCTGTATACCGTCAAAAACGGGCAGTATGCTTTTTTCCGTCAGTTCGCGGTCGGCGGGCATTATACTTCGGCTAACCTGGGCAATGTTTTTGCGGCCAACACGAGCTATGCGTTTAAAGTTACGGCGGCCGCCGACGAAACGCGCGGCCTGAGCGACAGCATGGATTCCGGCTTCAGCCCGGTTTACACGCCGCAGACGAACAGGCCGGAGGACAGGGAATGGGTGGACATCGGTTCGGCCGAAGAGTGGATCGCCCTGGCCAATGTGCAGGACGTGCCTTCGGCGGGCAGCGGGTCTGAAAGCCGGCAGGCAGTCGCCTGGAATAAAAATTACCGGCTGACAGCCGATTTGGACTTTTCCGCTCTGTCAGCCGCCGATCAGGCCAAAACCAAATCCATCGGCAATGTCACCAACCGCTTTATGGGTGAGCTGGACGGTCAGGGGCACAAAATCACGGGCCTGACGCTGAGCAATCTGGATTCCGGCCTGTTCTGGTACATCGGCAGCACGGGGGTTGTCCACGACCTGACCATCGAAAAGGCCAACGTCCTGTTTTCGGACAACGCCGCCGTGCTGGCGCAGAATAATTATGGCGTCATAGAAAACTGTGCCGTTGTCAACTGCAACATCACGGCCGACACCGGCGCGGTGCTGGGCGGTATGGTCAGCCGCAATTACGGTGAGATCCGATACAGCTATGTACAGGGCGGCAGCCTTACATCCAACTCGGCGACCGCCACCGGCCACGCCGGTTTTGCAGGGGCCAATGAAGAGGGCGGCCTGATTGAAAACTGCTGGACTTCGATGAAGGTCAGCACCCAGAGCGATTATTCCGGCGGCTTTGTGGGGTTGGGCTACGGCGGAACCATCCGCAATTGCTTTGCCCTGGGCGATGTCTCGGCCCGCAGCTATTCCGGCGGCTTTGCCGGGCGATCGGTCTTCCCGGGCAACGCCTATGAAAATTGTTATGCCGCCGGCACTGTCACTGTAACCGGGGCGGATGGCAACGGCTTTATCGGCGGCAACAAGCCGGATTCCGGGTTCCAATACGACCAATCCCAAGGGGTTGTCAACTGCTATTACAACAGCGCTGTCAACTCCGGCCACCCCTATGGCGCCGTGGGTAAAACCAGGGCGCAGATGCAGAGCGGGGACTTTGTAAAGGCCCTTGGCCTGGAAGGGGTTGTGTGGACCCGCTCGGCGGATAAAAACGACGGTTTGCCCTATCTGGTAGGGGTTCCGGCGCCTGAAAGCCAGAAAGCCGAAAACATTACCGTTTCGATCACCCTGGCCGTTTACGATAAGCAGAGCTATCGTTTTTCGCAGCTGGGCAAAAGCATCTCGGTCACCGTGGCCAGCACAGGGAACACCCGTGTGGTGGATTTGATGGACGAGGCGGCGGCACAGGGGCTGCTGACCTATTCCTACAAAACGACGGCCACCTTTGGACGGTTTATCCACACCATCAATGGGTATGCGGTGGATGAGCCGGATGGCTGGATGTTTACCGTCAACGGCAGGCTGTCCAATGTCAGCGCATCCCTGGCTGCGGTGGCGGACGGCGACAGGCTGCTCTGGTTCGAGGGCACGACGGAAAACCGTTTCCTGCCGCCGACAGAAGAGGAGCTGGCAGGCGTACAGGTCACCTGGATTGACATCGGCAGCGTCGAAGAATTGATGGCGCTGACAGACCCCGGCGCCGACTTGTCGGCCAATTACCGGCTGACGGCTGATTTGAACCTGGGCACAGCCCGGGCTGCGTTCCCAGGTATTGGCACAGCGGCAGCCCCCTTTACCGGGACGTTTGACGGACAGGGGCATACCATTTCCGGAGCGTCTGTTGCCGGTGCGGAAAACGTGGGCTTTTTCAATGCTATTAAGGGCGCTGCCATTAAAAATTTGAACCTTGCGGATGTCAGAGTTACCGGCACAAATCGTGTGGGTGCATTAGTTGGGCACGCCCAGGCAGAGCTGGACAGAAGCGATATGGCCGGCAGCGTGGCCAGCCTCATCGGCAATTGCAGTGTGTCGGGCACGGTGTCAGGCGCCGGGCAAACCGGCGGTCTGGTCGGGCTCAATGACGGCGCATACGACAAGGATACACTTTTTTCTGTCGCTTCGGCCGTTGACAAATGCCGGACAGACGTAGCGGTTACCGCCGCCGGGCCGGGGGAGAAAATCGGCGGCCTGGCAGGGGAAAACAGGGGCGTCATCACAAAGAGTGCTTCGCTGGGGGTTGTGACAGCGGCCGGCGGCACATCTGTGGGCGGCTTTGCCGGCAGCAATACAGGGGACATATACGACAGCCATGCATCCGGCGATGTGGCCGGGCAAAGCACGGTGGGCGGCTTTGCCGGGCACAGCTCGGGCTTGGTAAAAAGCTGCTACAGCCTGGGCGATGTGTCCGGAGAATCGTATACCGGCGGCTTTGCCGGTTCTATCAGCGCGGCTGAAAACGTTGTCAGCGCCGGGCGTGTGACGGTTACCGGCAGCAGTATGACGGGTTATAACGGCGGTTTTGCCGGGCAGCTGAACGGCAGCTTGACCGGTGTGGCCAGCCAGATCACCGTCAAAAACGCTTATGGGAATACCTCACAGGCCGACGGAACCGCCATCAACCTGATCGGCAACAGTGTTGACTTTACAAGCGATGCGCAAAAGGCCGTGCTGGAGCAGATGGCGCTGAACACCAACGGCGAAGCCGGCGCACAGCTTTATGAGATGTTCGGGGTCAATATGAAGGTACCCGAAGCGCTTGAGAAAGAGGCGGCCAAATACTTTGACACTGTCGCCGTGCGGCAGACAGCCGGCACGGTCTCCCTGCTGAAAGACGGCGAGACGGCAGATGCCGGCATCCGCGCCGATTATACCGTGTCCGGCGGCTATTTGGCCGGCGGCAGCGGGCTGACGCTGCTCAAGGCCAACGACACGGCGGCGGTGAAGAGCGTTCCGGTGACTCTCGTCCTGACCGACGCAAACGGCAATGTTTACCGTAAGACGGTTTCCGTGATTTTGCCGGCCGATGAAAATGCCGTGGCCCGGCTGACGGATGCCATTGCCGCTCGCTATACCGGTAGCAGCGACGTCTGGACCGTTATGGATATGGCGGTTTACGGCGCGCTTGACGGCAAGACGGCAAAGACAACGCCGGAAGCCCGCCAGAACGCACTGAACCTGCTCATTGCCGAAGCGGCGGGCGGCACGGCGAGCGCCGGCGACCGTGCGCGCATTGAAATTGTTTTGCGTGCCATGGGCATTGACAGCACCAGACTGACCCCGTTCCAAAGCACGGCGCAGATCAATAACGCGCAAAAGCTGGCGGAAGCCGCAGCAAAAGCCGATCATTATGCAGCGCCGTATATTCTGCTGGCCGACATGCAGGGCAATGTGAAGCTGACGGAGGCGCAGACAGGCGCGCTGATAGGGCTGCTCAGCCAAAATATGGGCGACGGTCTGTTCGGCTATGAATGGGGCGGCGTGCGCTATTCCGATCCGGATACGGCCGGCGCTGCCCTGGCGGCCCTGGCCAGGTATTATGACAGCCGCAGCGACGCCAAAACGATCGCGGACAAGATTTTGGGGGCCGTCCCCGGCGCTTTGAATGATCAGGGTTCACTGGGCAATGCCAACTCCGACGCTATGATGATTCTGGGGCTGGTCGCCATGGGAAGGGACCCTGCGGCCTGCCGCAATGCAGAGACAGGCGCTTCATTGGTCGATGGGCTGCTCTCCTATGTCAACGCTTCGGCCGACGGCTTTCTGTATGCCGGCGCGGACAACGCGCTGGCGACAGAGCAGGGCTTCCGGGCCCTGTTGGCTCTGGCCCGTTTTGACGGCAATGCATATAATCTTTATGATTTCAGCGGCAACCGGGTAGAGCCCGGACAGGCAACGGGCAAAGGCGAGCCCGATCAGCCGGTTGGCCCTCCGGCCGGGGAAAAGGATATCACGGTCACTGTCTCCATCCAGGCGGATAACGGGGACTGGATGCGGGGAAAAACGATCACTGTCAAACAGGGCTCAACAGTGTATCATGCTTTGATGGAGGCGCTGAAAGGCAGCGGCATCACACAGACAGGAGCGGAAACTGGGTATATAAAATCCATGACCAAAGACGGCCGGACGCTGGCCGAGTTCAGCCAGGGCATCAATTCCGGGTGGCTGTACAAGGTCAACGGCAGGCTGCCCAATGTGGGGATTACAGCTTGCAGTATCGAAGCAGGGGACGCTATTCTGTTCTATTATACAGGCGACTGGACGAGCGACTCCGCAGCCGGAGGCAGCTGGGGCCAGCCGGAGGAAAGGCCGCAGACCGGGCTGCCATTCACTGATATCGCAGGACATTGGGGTGCAGAGGCCATTCAATATGTTTGTGGCGCAGGGCTGATGAACGGCATAGGCGGCTCTCTGTTCGACCCGGATGGAACGCTGACCCGAGGAATGATGGCGACCATTCTGCACCGCATGGCCGGTTCACCTGAAGCAGACGGCAAAAGCCGGTTTTCGGATGTGGCGGAAGGTCCGTGGTATGGCGATGCCGTCGCCTGGGCTGCGGCCAGCGGCATCGTCAAAGGGTTTGAAGACGGAAGCTTCCGACCCGAGCAGAAGGTCACCCGTGAAGAGATCGCCGTCATGCTGCGGCGCTATGCGGATCATTGGCAGCTGGATACCGGCAAAACAGCCGATTTGAGCGGCTTCCGGGACGCGGAAAAGGTGAGCGGCTGGGCAAAGGCCGATTTGGCCTGGGCCAATGCCGAAGGGCTGATCGCCGGCAAGGAGAACGGCGTTCTGGATCCCGGCGGTGATGCGACCCGCGCGGAAGCGGCAATGATCATCATGCGGTTTTGCGAAGGAAAGTTAAAGGAGAATTCGTAAAAAAACAGGGGATCGGCAGTCTGAAAGAGCTGCCGATCCCCTGTGCTGTTATTAAAAGTTATAGCTGAAAGCTTTCTAATAGGGCCGCCATGACGATTTTGAAACCGGTTGGCAGGCTGGAAAGCTCAATGTATTCCTCCCGTGTGTGCGCGCCGTGGCCGTGGTAAGCGCCGAAAACAAGGGCAGGAATCCCCATGGATAAAGGAATATTGGCGTCGGTTGAGCCGGATTCAAAGACAGCGGGCTTGCCGCAGAACTCCTGCATGATGCTGCTGACTTTGTCACGGAGCGCATCCATGGCGGCGGGGTCGACGGGGCCCATCCCGGGGCGCCGGCCAAGGAGCTCGACGTGGACGGTGACGCCCATGGCACGGTAGTGGGCGATGACGCTCTGAAAAAAGGCTTCCATCTTTTCAAGGCACAGGTTAGAGTCAGAGCGGTACTCATACAGCATGGCAGCCTGCTGCGCAATGGTGTTGACCGACGTGCCGCCCTCGATAAGCCCGACGTTGTAGGTTGTTTTGCTGCCGCCTTCAACCGGCACCTTTAAGGCGTAAAAGTCGGATATCATCTGTGCCAGCAGCTGGATGGCATTGCGGTTTCCAAAGTCGCCAAAGGAGTGCCCGCCCTCGGTCAGCACTTCGACGCGGTAGCGGCTGGAACCGACGGCGCGATCGCAGACGTCGGGATAGCCGCCGTCAAAGGAAATAAACTGCTGAACGCGCCGGCCGTAGCGCGCCATCACGGCACGCGAGCCTTTCAAATTTCCCAGACCCTCTTCACCGGAATTGGCGACAAAGACCACGCCGCCCCTGCGGGGCGACAGGCCGTTTTGCAGGATGTATTTGACGCACAGAAGCAGCGCCGCCAGATTGGCTGTGTCGTCTCCCACGCCGGGGCAGTGCATACGCCCGTTTTCAATGCGCGGCGTGAAAGGTTCGAGATCGGGGAAAACGGTGTCAGTGTGCGCCATAAAAACGGAAACCGGGTTGTCGCCTTCGCAGGCGACAGAGCAGATGACGTTGAGGGCGTCGTCAATAAAAACCCCGCGCGCGCCGGCCTCTTCCAGCCAACGCTTGCAAAATGCAGCGCGCTGCTCTTCGTGATTGGAAGGGGCGGGTACGGCACACAGCTGCGCGATGAGATCGACAAGGGCCTGCTGGTTTTCTTCGATATAGCAAAGGGCTTCCGGCGGCAGAAAAGACATAAACAAGCGCTCCTTTTCGATGATGTACCTATACCATACCACAAAAAGGGCGGGGCGGCAAGAGATGCGCGCAGGCGTCGGTTTTGCGTTGACCGTACCCTGTGGCTGTGATAATATAGGATGGAAACAGGAAAGATAATGAAAAAGGCGCGGCAGGGCCGCGCAGAAAAGAGGAAGCCATGAGAAAAACCAAAATTGTCTGTACGCTGGGCCCGGCCTGCGATGATGCCGGGATGCTCCGCCAGATGATACAGGCCGGTATGGATGTAGCCCGCTTCAACTTCAGCCACGGCACCCATGAAGAACAGAAGGCCCGCTATGATCGCTTTGTCGCCGTCCGTGAAGAACTGGGCGCGCCGGTGGCCGCCATGCTGGACACCAAAGGCCCTGAAATTCGTCTGGGGAAATTCAAAGGCGGGCGCGTCCAGCTGGCGCGCGGCAGCCGCTTTGTGCTCAGGGCTGAAAGCTGCGAAGGAGACGAAACACAGGCGTCCATCACCTATGCCGGATTGTATCGGGATATTGTACCGGGTGGGACCATTCTGCTCGACGACGGACTGATCGAGCTGCGCGTGGAAAGCATCGAGGGCAGCGACATTGTATGCCGTGTGATCAACGGCGGCGCGGTGTCGGATCGCAAGGGGGTCAACATTCCCAATGCACGCTT
Organism: uncultured Clostridium sp.; assembly: GCA_947427035.1. Classification (GTDB taxonomy): domain Bacteria; phylum Bacillota; class Clostridia; order Oscillospirales; family Butyricicoccaceae; genus Ventrousia. The sequence goes on along the minus strand of CANEGK010000001.1, from coordinate 73,978 downwards.
TTCCATGCCGTATCTGTCGCAAAAAGATGTGGAGGACATTGATTTTGCCGTCGACAACGGTTTTGACTTTATCGCCGCGTCCTTTGTACGTTCGGCGGACGACGTGCTGCTCATCCGCCGCCGGCTGGAAAAACAGGGCAGTGATATAGAAATTATTTCTAAAATTGAAAATGAAGAGGGCGTCGGCAATATTGACGAAATCCTCGCCGTGTCTGACGGCATCATGGTGGCGCGCGGCGACATGGGCGTGGAAATTCAGTTTGAGCGGCTGCCCGCTATTCAGAAGAGGATGATCAAAAAAGCGCTGGCGCAGGGCAAGACGGTCATTACCGCCACGCAAATGTTGGAATCCATGATTCACAACCCCCGCCCGACACGGGCCGAAGCCAGTGACGTCGCCAACGCCGTGTACGACGGAACCGGCGCCGTCATGCTGTCGGGCGAGACGGCCGCCGGGCAATATCCGGTGGAGGCGGTGCGCACGATGGCCAGCATTGCTGCGGCTGTTGAAGGGGACATCAATTATTCAGGCCGCCTGCGCGCCCGCCCTGGCACGTCTGTGCCCAATGTCACCAACGCCATCTCCTTTGCCACCTGCCAGGCAGCCGACGAGTTACATGCCGCCGCCATTGTCACTGTGTCAAAATCGGGCCGCACGGCGCGGATGATCTCAAAATTCCGCCCCGGCGTGCCCATTTTGTGCTGCACGGCCAGTGAGCGCGTACGCCGCCGTCTGAGTCTGACATGGGGAGTGCATCCGGTCGTCATTCCCGAAGTGGGCTCGACGGACGAGCTTTTTGATTTGGCGGTACAGGCCGCGCGGGCCGAGAAGATGGCGAACGACGGCGACATGGTGGTGCTGACGGCCGGTGTGCCGCTGGGGGTGTCCGGTACCAGCAATCTGCTCAAGGTCGAGGTCATCGGCAACCTTTTGCTGTCGGGCACGGGACTGACCGGCCGCACGGTGTCCGGCCCGGTTGTCGTCTGCCGCAATGAAAGCGAAGTGCTCGGCCTGTGCGGCGAGGGTGACATTGTCGTCGCGCCGTACACCACCAACGGGATGATCCCTGCGCTGAAAAAAGCAGCCGGTATGATCATCGAGCAGGGCGGGCTGGACAGCCATGCGGCGACCCTTGCCTTTGCGCTGGATATTCCGACCGTCGTCAACGCGACCAACGCCGTACAGATGCTCAAAAGCGGAACGCCCGTCACGCTGGATACGGCGCGCGGCACCGTCTGTGCAGTGAAAAAGTAAAAAGTTTGGAAAAAGCGCCCTGCATGAGAATGCAGGGCGCTTTTGAATGGATAAAGTTTTACCAGCCGAAGTCGAGAACGTAAATCTGTTTAGGCTGTTCCAGCGTCGAAGCGGTGCCAAAGACGGCCGTGCGCTCGTCAGAGGTGAACCACGCTTCGTCAAAGGTCTGGCCGCGGACGGGGAGAGAGGACAACAACGCGCCCGTATGGGAATCAAACACCAGGGCATCACAGCCGTCTGGGTTTTGCAGCGCGACGGCCAGCCGGGCGCCGCCGGCGCTGAGAGAAAAGTGACAGATGTCGTTGGGGTCGCCGACGGGAGTCAGCGGCGTTTCGGCGGGAGAAAGGCCGTCAAGCGTGCAGAAGCCGCAGGGGAGATAGGGGTACCAGCCGCTGTAAAAGAGCTGCTGGCCGACAAAACGTGCCTCATTGCCTTCGAGCGCGTCGAGCGCGCGGATTTCGCCGGTGGCAATGTCGGCGGTCGCCGGGGTGCGGATGCTTTCCCACGCCGCCATTTTAAAAGAAAGCAGGCGGCTGTCGGCCGACCAGTCGGTGGGCGAGGGCAGAAGCTCTTCGCCGGCCGATGTCGTCTCGCTGGGGATTTGCAGGTAGGTGGTGGAAAAGTCAAGGCCGGTGACGCGCAGCCCCTGGGGCGTGCTCAAAGCGGCATAACGCTTGTCCGGCGACAGCATCAGGGAGACGATATCGCCGTCGGCCGGCGCGGGAATGGCCGAAGCGGTCATGGCCTGCGGATCGATGAAGAGAATTTCACGGTATTCATAGCTTTCCGAATCAAGGGTGACGACCGAGACGGTGCCGTCGTCATAGACGCGGTCGGGGTAGACGCCGATGATTCCAATATCAATCCACTGCTGCAAAAAACGGCCGGTTGACAGTGAGAAAAAGTAGACGGACGAACTTTCCATGACAGTGCCGTCTGCGTTGAGCGATGAGACAAAAAAGAGGACGCGGTCGTCGCCGGCGACAAAAATGCTGTCAACCGTCATGTTGTTTTGAGTGAAATACGAGGTGTTGATCTGCCAGATTCCCTCGGCAATGACGGGGTTTTCGCCGCCGATTTTATCTTTCGGTGCGGGGGTGGGTTCGACGGGCTGTGCAGGTTCGGGGCCGGGAGAGGGCTGCGGTTCGACAAGGGGCGGCTCGTTGGTTTCCGGGTCAGGCAAATCGGGTTCGTCCTGCGCATCCTGGCGATCCGAACAGCTAGGCATAAGCAGAAAAAGAGCAATGAAAAGCAGTACGGCCCTGCGGGAAATGCGTTTTGTCATAGCGTTGACCCCTTGATTCTTTTCCAATATTCCCGAGCTTGCTGCTCGGCCTTATTGATTCCTTCATGATAATAGTCGGCGTCTTTCAGTTCGTCAGGCAAATATTGCTGCGCCACATAATTGCCGGGAAAGTCGTGCGGATAGCGATAGGTGAGGCCGCGCCCCATATTTGCCGCGCCGGAATAGTGGGCGTCCTTAAGATGAGCGGGAACGTCGCCGGAGCGGCCGCTTTGGACGTCTGCCATAGCAGCGGCCATAGCGGCCGAGGCGGAATTGGATTTGGGAGCGGTGGCCAGCAGAATAGCGGCCTGCGCCAGCGGCTGCTGCGCTTCGGGCAGGCCGAGCTGAAGTGCGGCGTCGACACAGGCCTTGACAATGGCGACGGCCTGCGGATAGGCAAGCCCGACATCTTCGCTGGCGGTGACGAGCAGCCGCCGGCAGGCCGAGGGGAGATCGCCGCCCGCCAGCAGCCGGGCCAGGTAATGCAGGGATGCATTGACATCGGAGCCGCGCAGCGATTTGTGAAAGGCCGACAAAATATCATAATGGCTGTCGCCGTCGCGGTCATAGCGCGCAGCCGACTTTTGCGAGACGGCTTTGGCGTCTGCCAGCGAAACGGTCAGCGTCTCACCGTCGCGCGGCGCCGCAGCCGTCAGCAGCTCGACCGCGTTGACGGCCTTGCGCACGTCGCCGCCGCAGGCGGCCGCCACTGCGTCGACGACTCCGTCATCCAGCGCGATTTTGGCATGAAGATTGCGCGCGCACAGGGTAAAGGCGCGCTGCACGGCTCGGGCAACCGCTTCGCGGGGAATGGGACGGAACTCGAAAATGGTGCTGCGGCTCAAAATGGCGTTGTAAACGTAAAAATACGGGTTCTCTGTCGTTGAGGCAATGAGAGTGATCTTACCGCTTTCAATGAATTCCAGCAGTGATTGCTGCTGTTTTTTGTTGAAATACTGGATTTCGTCCAGATACAGCAGCACGCCCTGGGGGGCCAGAAGGGTATCCAGCTCGGACACAATACTTCGGATATCGTTTGTAGAAGCGGTGGTGGCGTTAAGCCTGTACAGCCGGCGGCTGGTTTTGCTGGCAATGATTTGCGCCAGCGTCGTTTTGCCCACGCCCAACGGACCGTAAAAAATCATGTTGGGGATGTTGCCGCTTTCAATCAGGCGGCGCAGCAGCCCGTTTTCGCCCAGAAGATGCTCCTGACCTACCATATCGCAAAGCTCGGCGGGGCGAATTTTATCGGCGAGAGGCTGATACATGGTACGGCTCCTTTCGGCGGCTACCTGGCAGTGCGGCGGGACTGCAAAGCCTGCCACACATCAAAAAAGATGTCGCGCCCGTCGGGATTCTGGTAATTGGGGACAATGCCGGCCTGCCAGAGCGAAATGCCGTTGACGCCGAACATGGCGGCGAGATCGGCTTTGGCCGCAATACTGCGCGCGTCCTCGTACCAGACGACGTTGGTGGTGCCGTCGCTGTCATCGTAATAACGGATGCAGGGGCTTTGATACTGATCAAAGTAAAGCAGTTCGGTATCGGCGCGCACAAGTCGGTTGTAAACGGCGGCCGTGCCCGACGTTTTGCCGCGAGAATTCTGCACCGTGCCGTCGACAATTTCCCAGCGAAGGGTGCCGAAGCTGACGGCCAGCAGAATTTTGCTTTTGTCTTCGACGCCGTCGACCGGGTTGACCAAATCGCGCAGCGCGGCGTAGACGCGGGCGATGGGGGCCAGGGGCGTTTCAGGCAGGTCGGTCTTTTTCTGGTAATCGGGCATGGTGGTTGAGGCGAAGTCGTGCGCCATCAGAATGACGCGGTCGCAGACCGCGCCCAGCGTGCGGTAATCGTAACCCTTATACCAGTCGCGCGGCGGTACGGCGATGGACAGATCCATCCCGCTGGGCAGAGCGGCGCGTAGCTCACGCATAAAGCTGTTGAGCTGGGGTGCGTAAGAATCCAGCGTCAGCCCTTCAAAATCGATGGTGACGCCGCTGTAGGCAATGCCGCCGGTCTGTCCGGTTGCCTGCGCGGCGATCTGCGCGACAGCAGCCTGACGCTGCGCGTCGTCGGGCAAAATCAGGTCGACATCGCGGGCCTCTGTGCCGTCGGGCAGCGTGACGCGCTGGCTGCGATCCATAAAGACGCACAGGTTATAGGGGACCGACGCGCGCGCCAGCGGCTCCACCAGGCTGGCCGCTGTGCCGGGCGGGTACCACTGGTTGGAGTTCTGACTGGTGGTATTGAGATAGGCGCCGTCCCTGCTGTTCCAGTATTCCAGCTTGGCCCAGCCGAAGCTGACGCTGTCCGAGCCCTGCAGCAGCGCCGCCTGCTGCGCGCCGCCGGTGTAATGGTAAAAGGTGTGGACCTCGTCCAATTTGGCGAAGACGCGGCGGTACAGGCGCATCACCATAGCAGCCGCCTGTTCACGCGTCGCGGAAGCGTCGGGGTCAAAGCGGTAAGTACTGCCGTCAGGGATGCCGTTAATAATGCCGAAATCATAGGCCAGGATAATGCGGCCATAGGTGCCGGCGCGGCTGGACAGGCTGACGTCGGTAAAGGGCGATGCGACGCCCGTCACAGCCGACTGTGAAGCCAAGGTGCCGTACCCCAGCGCACCGACCAGCATACAGGCGATTTCTTCGCGGGTGATGTCGTCGCCGGGGCGGAAGCGGCCGCCTGCTTCTATTGCGCCGTGTTCGACGGCAGCGGCAATGTGGGCGGTGGCGTAGCTATAAAGCGGGTCGGGAAGGTCGTCAAAGGCTGCCGGGGCTGCACTGTCCGTTTCCCAGCCCAGAAGGCGCGACAGCAAAACGACGAACTCGGCGCGCTTGAGCGTTTGGTTGATGCCGTACAAATTGTTGCCGATGCCTTCGGTAATGCCCATTTCGCGTAAATCGAGAATGTCCTGCCAGGCATAGCTGGACGAGGGGACGTCGTCAAAGGGTTCGGCGGCTGAAGCGGGCGCCAGCGGCGGCAGGGCGGCAAGGCAGAGACCGGCGGCCAGCGCGGCGGCGCACAGGCGTTTGAATGACATGAAAGCTTCCTCCTGCAAAGGGGTTAAAGAGCAGATTTATACTCCCTTATCATGCCATAATTTGCGGCAGAATGCAATTGGAAAAGCAGACATGTTTTCAGAATGTTTGCTTTTCGCTTTGGTTGTTGGTACAATACCATCAGTTGATAAGGGGGAAATGCGGCGTGAAAAAAATCATCGGAATAGGACTGGCGCTTTGCCTGCTGTGCGGCTGCCAGGCGCAGCCGCAGCGCTACAGCGATCAGCGGTATGATTTGTTCGATACACTCATCGTTCTGACCGCTTACTGCGACAACAGAGCGGAGTTTGACGCCATGTCCGCGCTGGCTTTTGGCGAGTTTGAGCGCCTGCACGGGCTTTTCGATATTTATGGCGCGGCCGACAAGGGGCTGGCGCGCCTCAACGCTATGGCAGGGCAGGGGCCGCAGACAATGGAACCCGAAGTTTTGCAGCTGCTCGCATTGGGAAAGGAAGGCTACGCGCTGACCGACGGCAAGGTCAACATCGCGATGGGGGCCGTTTTACAGCTGTGGAGCGCAGCACGTGAAGCGGCGCTCGACGACCCGGAGAATGCGGCGCTGCCCGATGCTGCCGCCCTGCGTGAAGCGGCGCAGCATTGCGATATAGAGGATTTGGCGCTCGATGAGCAGGCCGGGACGGCCGAGCTGCGCGACAGCCGGATGTGCATCGATGCCGGCGCCGTGGCCAAAGGCTTTGCCACCGGACTGGTGGCTGACGCCTTGCGGCAGGCGGGCTATACGGACTTTGTCATTTCAGCGGGCGGAAATGTCTGGGCAGAGGGTGCGCCGCCAGGCGCCGAAGGCTGGGGCGTCGGCGTGATGAGTCCAGACGAAAGCGGACAGCTGCTGACAACGATGACGGTGACCGACTGCGCCGTCGTCACGTCGGGCGGTTACCTGCGCTATTTCAGCGTGGACGGCGTGCGGTATCATCACATCATCGATCCCGAGACCCTCATGCCGTCCGACGCGGTGCTGTCCGCCACCGTGGTGTGCGGCGATTCGGGGATGGCCGACGTGCTGTCAACGGCGTGCTTTATGCTGCCGGAAGATGAAAGCGCCGCGCTCATCCAAAAAGTGGACGGAGCGCGGCTGCTTGTGCTGAACAAAAACGGAGAACTGGTGGAAGCGCCGTAGCATGCGGCGCTCAGGGCAGCGGTTCGGCTGCGGAAAAGGAAAACGGATTGGTGCGCATGGCGCAGGCGAAACGGTGCTCCTGGTGCCGTTTGGTGTAACGGACATTGAGCAGCCATTCGTGGGTCAAAAGGCGGTAAACATCGCTGGTAATGCCGCACAGATTCTGTTTGTCCTCGTCAGAAAGCTGGTATAGATCGGTGCGGAAATCGAGCTCTTCCCAAAGATGATACATAGCCAGAATCAGGTCGGTAAAGCTTTCATGGTCCATCAGCGCCGGGTTTTCAATGACCTTCAGAAAATATTTGTGTCGGTTGCTCAGATGGTAATGCAGGGCGAAAAAATCGGTGCGTTCGGGGTCGACGGTAAAGGAGTAATCTTCCGCAAAGCGATGCGCCCGGTCGAAATCGGCGTATTCCCAGTCGTCGGCAATGCACATGGCCCGGCAAAGCTTCTCGCTCTCTGGGTCGCACAGCAGCAGGTAGCGCAGCATGTCAGAGCCCGATTCGTTGAAAAAGATGCTTTCGATCATATTGATTTTGCCGCGCTGTTCATTGTGGTGCGCGTCGTCGAGAACGCGTTCAAAAACCAAAGAAACCAAGATGACCTCGAGCGGAAGAAAGGCGATGTCGTGCAGGGCGAAAATGGCGATGTGGTGAAAGTCGCGGAAAATCAGGTAGTGCAGGATGTAGAAAAAGGCGGAGAGGCAAAGCATGCCGATGATCAGCCCTTTCAGGGAAAGGCTGTGCTGAAGCTTTTGTTTGCGTTGAGATTTCACAGATACTCACATCTTTCGTCTGAAAAATAAAAGGCAATGGCTGTATCAGTCATTGCCGGCGAAATAAGACTTTACGGTATTATTATAATGAATGATAAATCGACTGTCAATACTGCCCCGCCGGCTTATGGATTCTTGCCGTTCGTTGTTATCTTCCATTGACAAAGGCTTGGTAGACATAATATAATTATTTCCAACTCAGGGCCGGTTTGCCGGCCGGCCCCAAAGCATCAGTCTACGATGGAAAGGGTGTATGCGCTTGAAGCGTTCACAGCGGGTTCTTTCGGGGCTTTTAAGCCTGATTCTGTCGGTTTCCCTGTTTTTGACGGGGATGCCTGTAACGGCAGCTGCCGCGGAAGAAAGCCGGCCTGCCGGACAGCCGACTGGGTCGATAGCTCTGACGGTATATTTTGATTTGCCGCAGACCAAAGCGGGGGTAGATGGACGTAATATCACGCTCCGGCTGAGCGGCGGGGAGAAAGAAATCGAGGTTCCGCTGTCAGCGGGCGCCGCGTCTGTCAACAGTTTGGGTGCCCAGGTGTCTGTTGAAGTGAAAAATGCCGCAGGCGAAACCTGGGCCAATGAGGAGAGGATCGGCGCTTATCAGGCGGTGCTTTCCGGCCTGCCGGCCCAGGGGGCGGAATACATTCTGACACTGACGGGACAGGGCTATGGAACTTTTCAGACGACCCTGACCCTGAAAGATTATTCAAAGCATGTCCTTGTACATACGCTGGACGGCGGCTTCCCGCTGGGAGACGTCGACAACCGGGGAACCAGTGCCGGAAAGGTGGACGGTGCCGATTTGGCCGCTATGACGGCTCAGCTGGGGCAAACGGGCAACCTGCCGCTTTATGATCTGAACGGCGACGGTAAGGTCGATGTCACCGATCTGTCCTATGTCAACCTGGTGCGCGGTGTTGCGGACACGTCGGAAATACAGGATACAGCGGCCATTGTTTCGGCTGGTGTGGAGACGGCAGGGCTGAACGTAGAAGGCGAAATTGCCGATCTCTTTACAGGCAGCGACGCTGTGAAGCTGTCCGTGAAAGACGGCGGCGCGCTGGAGATTCCTGTTGTGCTGGACAGTGAAAAGGGCGTTGAGATGGGCTGTATCGACCTGACCAGCCCGACGGTGGACGGCGCAGTGCAGGCCGGAATCGCCCGGCTGGAACTTGCCGACGGAAGCTCGCTCGAAGTCCCCTTCGGCGGGCCGGCGCCCGCAGGGGTTCACGCCATCGGGCCCGTTGAAGGGCAGAATACGGTGCGCATCGATCTGGGCAAACGGGTCGCTGTGAAAAAGGTGACCATCACGGTTACGGCCGTTGCGGGACAGACGGACGGCAGACCTGAATATGCCGTCGTGACACAGATTGAATTTTTAAAGGACATCGGGCAGGACAATGCCCAGAATGATGCGGGTCAGGTCAAGGGGCTGATTGCCGAAGCCGGAGACGGAAAAGTGGATTTGGTGTGGAATCCGGTGCGCAATGTCACCGGCTACACCGTCCGTTACGGCGAAGGGCCGAACGCCCTGGATAAAACCATGAGCGTCAACAGAAACCGCGCTGCGGTGTCGGGGCTGGAAAATTTGAAGCCCTGCTATTTTCAGGTGACGGCTGTCAACGGCGCCTGGACGGGCGCGCCCTCGGCCGTCGTTTCGGCCACGCCGGAGCCGGCCAAAGCGCCGGGCGCACCCTCGAACATCCGGGTGGTCGCCGCCAACCAGTCGCTGCGCCTGAGCTGGGGAAAGACCAAGGACGCGACGTATTATCAGGTCTTTTACCGCAAAGAGGGGGAACGTGAGTACACCCGCTTCGGCGGCGATATAACGGCGACAAACGCGATTGTCACCGGACTGATCAATGGTACGAGCTATGAAGTGGCTGTGCGCGCCGGTAACCGCGCAGGCGTAGGTCCCTATTCCGCCGTGGCGCTGGGAACGCCCAAGTCAGAAAAAATCGAAATGCCCGAGCTGCCTGCGGACGGGCGCATCGAAAACAGCCGGATCACGTCGATTGTCATGGCAAATGCCGGCAATGTCAATACCTCGCTGTGCCCCGGCTTTTCTACAGCACAGCTCATCGACAACAACCCCAATACCTATTGGGTCGCCAAAGACTGGTGGCTGAACAGCCAGATCACCTATACATTTGCCGAGCCCCAGGACATGAATTACCTCATTCTGGTGCCGTATCTGGGCGACGGGCACAAATACGCGCTCGAGAAATATCATATTACTGCGCTGGACGAGGATGGAAACAAGCTGATTGACGACCAGGTGGTGTATACCCGCGGCTTGACAGACAAAGATTATCTGGTGCTGCCCTTTGACGCCGTCAAGGGAGTCAAGAGCCTGGCTGTGTCGCTGGACGAGCGGAGCGGCAACGGCTACCGCGTCAGCGCCGCTGAAGTGGCCTTCTACAAAAGCGACAGCCTGCCGGAAGATATCGCAGAGCTCTTTACCGACGGCACCTTTACACAGCTTAAATCCGGTGTGACGGAAGAACGGATTGCCGCGCTGGAAGCCCGGCTTTCGGAAAAATCGGACTTTTACCTTGAGCTGGACCGCCTGAAAGACGAACTGAGCCTGGCCAGAAAGCTGTACGAAAAGGATGAAAGCGCGCTCGGCTTGGTCAAAGACGATTTCCAGAGCCGCGCGGGCAGCCTGGATAAGACGGGGCAGACGGCCAGCAGCTTACAGCCGCTGGGCATTTCTGCCCGTGCCGGCGCCACTGTCGCCATTTACGCAGAGCTGCCCGCGGGAGAAACGGTCAGCGTGACGCCTACGCAATTCTTCGGTGAATCGGGTATTTGGTGCGGAAGCGCGATTTCGCTGGTCAATGGGCGCAACTATATCACTGTGCCGCAAATCGGGAGCCTGAAGGACGAGCGGGGCGGAATGCTGTATTTGACCTATGGAGGCGAGCATCCCGAGCAGATCAGGCTTCATATCCGTGACGGCAAAGATGTGTTCAGAATACCGACGCTGGAGCTTTCCGGCTGGTATACCATGAGCGAACAGGCGCGTAAGGCTGAAATCAGCAGCTATGTGCGGCAGCTGCAGGCCTATGTAGCATCCCTGAGCAATTCCGGCAATCTGCAAACCGACATTCGCAACGCCACCGAGATTTCCACCCCCAGCGTACTGCTGTCCATTCCGGCAGATCGGGCGCTCGCCGGACTGCAAGGAGTAACCGGAACGACTGTCGGGCAGATGGCCGACACCATGTACCAGAACATCCTGGCGTGGGAAGACGTGCTTTTTACCGCCAACCAGGTGCAGGGCATTATCGAACCGGATGCCGAGCGCGAAAGCTACCGTTATCCCATGACGACCCGGCAGAATATCCGATATATGCGCATGTTTGCCGGTGCGTTCATGTACGCGGCGGGAAATCATGTGGGCGTGGGGTACGGCTCGACGTCTGCGCTGGTGTGCGGCAAGCCGGTGTCACAGACCGGTACGGGTAAGGCGAACGGCCTGTTCGGCTGGGGCATTGCCCATGAAATCGGCCATAACATGGACAAGCTGGGCAAGGCGGAAGTCACCAACAATATTTATTCGCTTGCCGTCCAGGCGTCCGACGGCGGGGCCATGACGCTGAGCACCCGTCTGACGGGCAGCAATGTCTGGGAACGTATTTACAAAAAGGTGTCGGCCGGCCGGCCCGGCGCCGCCAATGATGTATTTGTCCAGCTGGGCATGTACTGGCAGCTGCACCTGGCCTATGATGAAGCCGAACAGCCGCTGGCCTTTTATAACGCTTTTTTCCGGCAGTGGAAGAGCGGCGTGTATAAGGAATACTCGTATGACGACCGGGTGGCGCTCATCGCTTCGGCGGTGGCAAAGCGCGATTTGACCGATTTCTTTACCCGCTGGGGAATGCGCCTGAGCGACGAGGCGGTTAAAGTCATCCAGACGGCGGGCTATCCGGCTGAAGAGCGGGCTGTCTGGTACCTGAACGATGCTGCGCGTACCTATCGATTGGAAAATGGCGCGCCCAATGACGGGACAACAACCGTTTCGGCTGCGGCGGACGGAAGCTGCGTCACGCTACACATGGTAAACAGCGACCCCGATTCCATACTGGGTTACGAAATCCTGCGGGACGGCACGCCGATCGGCTTTGCGACGGAAAGCTCGTACACCGACGATTTGGGTGTGGCCAACAATCGAACCTATACCTATGCCGTCATTCCGGTGGATCGGCTGGGCAATCAGGGGAAACAGGTCAGCTGTGAAGAAGTGCGGGTGGCGCATGAAGTGATCATTCCCGCCGGCAGCTACCAGATGACTCCGGCGGTCCCCGACGGAAATACGCTGACCATTCGGATAAAAGAGGGAAAAACCCCGGTTACCGGCATCCGTATAAGTGGAAAAACGGCGCTGAATGGAGCATTTTCTGTCAGGCTCAAAGCGGATCCTGCGGAAAACGCATGGACGACAGTTATTAAAAACAGCACGCTGGCAGGCACGTCGGTGGTGGAATATTTCCATAAGCCGGGGGCTGACAGCACAGATACCCGCCTGTGGACCTATGACGCCGCTGTGTTGGAAATCACGGGAATTCCGGCGGGCGCCAGCGTAGAGCTGCTGGGCGACCCGGGGGATTGCGTGGACTTTTACGAGCAGGCGACCGTCGGCCTGCTGAAAAATGATTATGTGTACGGCGAAGGGGAGGACGACGTCGTTCGGGCAGGGACGCTGATCGTTCTGGGAACCTACCGGGGCGACCCGCTTTACAACACCGTTGAGCTTGAGGCACGCTATAATACGACCGCCGAAGCGCAGGAGGAAAACGAAGTGACGACCATTACGCGCGCGGTCAACGGTTATGGCCTGCTTTTTGCCGAAATTCCGGCGGACGGTGCGGTCAGCGACATCAGCGATGGCTTTTTCCTGTTCGTGCCCGATTTGGAAGCGGAGAAAAAGCTCAACCAGGCGGACGGCGTCACCGACGATGATCCGTTGTATATCAAAGTGACCCTTTACCGCACCGATACCCCGCATGGCGGCGCTGACGACACCAGCCGCCGCATCACCGGGGAAACACTGTGGCTCAGCTTCCCGGACGCGGAGACGCTTCCCCTGATCGAGCTGGCCGGCGGCGGCCGTTGAGCAGAGGAGATAAAAATGAAAAAAACGCGTTTTCTTTCCGCATGGATGGCGGCAGTTCTTCTGGCAGGTTCAATGGTCTGCCCCGCGGGGGCGGCCGGCGGTTGCCGGGTCGAGTTTTCAGCGCAGCAGAACGGACGTCAAACGGTCAGCCTGACCGGATTGACCGGCGACTGCTACGGCGTACAGCTCTCCTTGACGCTGGACGGCGAAGCCGAGGCCGAGTTTGTCTTTAATCCCGAGCTTGAAGAGATGGGAAGCTACAACACCATGAAACAAAACGGCGCGGATGTGACGCTTTATCTGACATCCAAGGTCGCCATGAACCAGGGCAGCGAGCTTTTGCTGGGGACCTTGTCGGCGGGAAGCGCCTATACGGTCAGTTCGGTGTCCTACCTTAAACTGCTGGGTATGGCGGGGGAATCCGAGCCATTGTATGAAAGTACAGAGGTGGACTGGCGCACCCAAAGCGCGCCGTCCAACAACAACAGCGGCACTGTACTCTATGGAATTGCTGTGAATCCCGGAATTCAGTACGGTTCGGTCACGGCCAGCCGATCGCATGCGGCGCAGGGCGAAACCATTACAGTGACTGCCCTGCCGGATGAGGGGTATTATCTGGGCGAGCTGACAGTCAGGGACAGTCGGGGCATCCGTCTGGAGCTTACAGAAGAAGCAGACGGCAAGTACACCTTCCGTATGCCTGCGTCGCGTGCGGAAATCAAAGCGCTGTTTTTCGCGCTGGAGCGCCCTGCGGAGCTTCCCTTTCAGGATGTGCCGGACGGCATATGGTACCGAGATGCCGTGGAGTACGTTTACCGCAACGGCCTGATGAACGGAATCAGCGACCGGATGTTTGACCCCGGGCGCACCACTACGCGCGGGATGATTGTCACGATTCTTTATCGTTTGGATGGTTCGCCGGCTGCGGGCCGGTCCGGCTTCAGCGATGTGGCGGACGGCAAATATTATGCGGCCGCCGTGGCGTGGGCGGCTGCAAACCAAATCGTGTCGGGTTACGGCGACGGCCGCTTCGGCCCCGACGCTGTCATCACGCGTGAGCAGCTGGCGACTATTTTATTCCGTTATGCGGGATACAAGGGCCGCGATACAGCTGCGCGGGCCGATTTGTCCGGTTATCGGGATGCAGGGCAAATAGGCTCTTACGCGTTGGATGCACTGACATGGGCCAATGCGGAAAAGCTGATCAGCGGCGTTGACAGCGCGACGCTGTCGCCCAAGGGTTCGGCGACCCGGGCACAGGTCGCAACCATTCTCATGCGTTTTTGCAGGCAGGCGGCCCAGTAGGGGCCGCCTGCCCCTGTTCACAGGGCGGAGACGGAAAAGACACTGCGGTTAAGCGCTCTTTAAAGCTTCACAGATGCACAGGGTCTTGAAAACAATGCGACAGCTTTCCCAGCGCTTTTTTCTCAATGCGCGACACATAAGAGCGTGAGATGCCGCATTTTTCTGCAACCTCACGCTGTGTCAGCGCCTTTCGGCCCAAAAGCCCATAGCGCATGAAAAGGATGTCGCGCTCCCGTTCCTCAAGCGCTTCGGCCATATAGCGGTATAAACGGATCTGCTGATCACTCAGGTCAATTTCTTCCAGCATGTTGTCGTCGCTGCTGATGACGTCGAGCAGGGAAAGGGCGTTGCCGTCTTTGTCGCTGTCAATCGGTTCGGAGAGCGATACCTCGCAGCCTTGCTTTTTGGTGGCCCGGAAGTACATCAAAATCTCGTTTTCCACACATCGTGCGGCATAGGTGGCCAGTTTGGCGCCTTTTGAAACATCAAAGGATGAAATGGCTTTGATGAGCCCGATGGTGCCGATGGAGATAAGGTCATCCTGTTCTTCTTTGGCGGCATAATATTTTTTGACGACGTGCGCGACGAGGCGAAGATTGTGTTCGATCAGAAGATTGCGGGCCTGGGCGTCGCCCTGCGCCATCCGCTCAAGGGCGTCGCGTTCTTCCTGGGCGCTGAGCGGCTTGGGGAAAGAACCGGCTCCGGGCGAGATGCGGAGCATGAAAAACAACGTATTGGCGAACAGAAGCAGCGATGAAAACACAATAAGCGACCCCCTTGTACGGTTTGCGGTAAAAATCCGCTGTAACCTCAAAATATGCGGGCTGATTGTTGTCCGTTGCCAGTCCCGGTTCCGTTTGTGAATTTATTTTATCGTCTCTTGATCCGTGGGGACAAATACGCTATGATAAAGAAAATCAAACCATATAACAAGGAGGAACTGTAAAATGGCACTGTTGGATAAATTGGGTGAGTTGGCCAAAAATGTCGGCGATAAAACCAATGAGCTCATTGAAACCGGGCGCCTTTCCAGCCGGGCAAAAAGCGAAGAAAATGCGATAGACGCGCTGAAAAAAGAGCTGGGCCAGTATATTTACAGCCAGTATTTAGAGGGCCGGCAGTACGATGAAACCGTTATGGAGCAATGCCGCAATATTCAGGCGGCGGAAGAGGCTGTCGCCGAGCTGTACGCCGAGATTCAGAAAAGAAAAGAAGAAAGCGCCAAAGCTGTATCTGAAACAACGGCGGCCTGCCAAAACTGCGGCGCAGAGGTGCCCAAAAACGCGCAATTCTGTAGCAGCTGCGGCGCAAAAATCGAAGCACAGGAAAAGGAGTTTTGCGCACAGTGCGGCGCAGAGCTTGCGCCGGACGCCCGTTTTTGCGGCAGCTGCGGCGCCAAAATACAGGAGGACTGAGAAAATGAGCAAGCTGATCGATGCAAAAGGCAAAAACTGCCCGATCCCCGTCATTCTGGCAAAGAAAGAAATCGAAGGAGGCGAAAGTGCCTTTGTCGTTGAGGTAGACAATCAGACGGCGGTGCGCAACCTGGAGAAGCTGGCCGGCAGCCGCGGTTTTACAGCGGCGACGGAAGAAAAAGACGGCGCTTACCGCGTGTCCTTTTCCAAAAACGGCGAAGCGTGCTGCTGTGTTGAAGCGGAAGAAAAGGGCGGCAGCTGGGTCGTCTTTGCCGGCCGTGACGTTTTGGGCAGCGGCGATGACGAACTGGGCGCCAATCTGATAAAGATGTACTTTTACACTATTGCACAGGAAAACGAGCTGCCATCGGCCATTCTGTTCATGAATGGCGGTGTGCGTCTGCCTGTATTCAATGAGCAGGTCGTCGAACACTTGCGCGATATGCAAAACCGTGGAGTTGAAATCCTTGTCTGCGGCACTTGCCTGAATTTCTTTGGCATTGCCGATAAACTGCAAATTGGCACGGTCAGCAATATGTTTGATATCACACAGCGTATGCTGTATGCCGACAAGGTTGTTTCGCTGTAATGGAAAAGGGCGGCTATCTGGCCTTAACATTTGAGTCGACCCACGCCGCGATGGCAGCGCAAAAGCATCTGAAAGGCAGGGTATGCCATGCCGTCATGCCGGTGCCGCGCTGTATTTCGGCGTCCTGTGGTATTGCCATCCGTGTGGAAGAGCCGGAGCAGGCAGCGCTGGAAGAGGCACTGCGGAACGGGTTTCCAGTTGATGTGAAAACCTATGCGTTGTATCACATTGACGGACAGGACTGCGCGGAAAAATTGGCGATAGTTTAAGCAGCGGAAGACAAAAAACCGCGGATAAGCAGGCGCTTATCCGCGGTTTTGCTTTCCGGGCAGGCGTTGCGAGTAGCGTATGTGAAAAGTCGGCAAAAGCTTATTTTAGAAGAGATTTTTTGAATTTTACAAAACCTCTATGTTTACCGCCGGAGCAGTATTTTTGATCAACGAGCTGGGCAGTTTCGTCTTACAACATACCTTACCGTCAAAGAAGCGGCCTGCAAGCAGAAAGCCCGGGCAATCAGCCGGTGTAGTCACGGACGATGTGATAGGCGTCAACGAGCGAAGCAAGGCTGCGCCGGCAATTCGCCGGGCTGGTCGACGGCAGAGAAATGGCTGCGCGCCCGGTAACGGGCAGACAATACTTTTTATAAAGAGAGGATGCTTTGCCGCCGCAGGTAAAAATGGCGGCAATATCAGCCTGTGATAAAATAATATCCAGCGGGTTGACGGATACGTTGCGAATGCTGCCGTCGTCGGCGCCCTCGATGGAGCAGGACGCGACGACGTCCCACAGAGCAATGCCGTGGCGAAGGGCAAAAGCGCGCCGCTCGGCGGGCGTCGAGGGGACGGGTTCGCTCCAAAGCGCCGCCATAACGGGCCAAAAACGGTTTTGCGGATTGCCATAATAAAAGCCTGTTTCACGCGATTTGGGCGAGGGGAAAGAGCCCAGAATCAAAACGCGCGAACGCTTGTCAAAAACCGGCGCCAAGGTATGCCATAAGGTTTGCGGCGTCATGTAATCATCTCCTGCGGATTATTGTAAAGGCTGGCGCACGCTCTGTCAATGGCAGGAAATATGTGTAAAGAAGGACTTTTGTCAAAGAGCAGTCAGAACGGAAAAAGCCCGGCACGCCGCCGGGCTTTTGAGCCGGCACGCAGTGCTGCCGGCGCAGGAAATTACAGGTGTTTTTTCAGCCGATCAATGTTGTTCTGCTCCTGTTTAAGCAGTGCCTGGCCTAAAGCCACGACGCCCGCGTCGGCGTCTTTGTATTCGTTGAGCTTTTTGGTGATGTCAACAATTCCCATCGTGCTGCCTTCAATGAGCATTTCAGAAATATGCGAAGGGGTTTTGTCGGCCATCATATTGGCGTTCATTTTCAGATAAGCCGAAGCCTTTGCCATAGGGTTGACGCTTTTGACATCGGCTTTCTGTGCGGACAGCAGGGCTTCAGAAGCAATGCACATGCGGCGGTATTCCTCCAGCTGCGGCTCCAGCGTGTCTTTAAGCGACTGGTCGGAAACCATCTTTGAAATCCGTTCAATGGTACCTTGGCCCATTTCGGCATTTTGATGGATAAAGTTGAGCAAATCGGTTGTTTGTGACATAAAATTTCGCCTCCCGATGCTAGTTTGCCCGTATGTCAGGGCGACATCCGTTGCAGTCCGCAGTTTTCCATGGTAAAATAAACAAAAACTTTTGGTACCGTTTTCAAGAAAAATGATGAAAAATATGGCGTTGGAACAGGGTGTGAAAGGCCCGGCCAGAATAAAGAGTGAAGGTGAAAAGAAATGCCGACAAAGGGAAAATCATTCAATGGAAATCAGCTAAAATGCATTGCCATGCTGGCGATGACCATCGATCATTTCGTTTCCGTGCTGTACCCCGGCTACCCTACGGACTGGTGGATTTTGGCGCTGCATATCATCGGGCGGCTGGCGGCGCCGATTTTCTGGTTTTTTATCGCCGAAGGATATCACTACACACGGGATTGGAGAAAATATGCAGCCCGGCTGCTCATCTTTGCACTCATCAGTCATTTTGCCTATAATTTTGCCTTTGGCATTCCGTTTATTCCCTTTAAAACCTCAGTGTTCAACCAGACCAGCGTCATCTGGTCCTTGTTTTGGGGCTTGATAGCTCTGGTAATTATAGATAGCCGGCGTCTGAAGCAGTGGCAGAAGACGCTGATGATGGCGGGCATTGCGCCCGTCACCTTCTGTGCAGACTGGAGCTGCATCGCCGTGCTGGCTATTGTCCATATAGGCCAAAACCGTGGGAATTTTAAAAGGCAGATGGCGGGTATGATGCTGTGGGTAAGCATGTACGCGATTGTATACGCCGTCTTTATTCACCCGGTTTACGGAGTCATGCAGATGTGTACAGCGCTTACCATTCCGCTGCTGAAGCGCTACAACGGCGAGCGTGGGCGGTGGCACGGCATGAAATATCTGTTTTATCTGTACTACCCGCTGCACCTGCTCGCCTGCGGCCTTGTCCGCATTGCCCTGCACGGAAACGTGGGCGTCATGATAGGCGGTTAAAGCTGTGCAGATACAATTTTTCATCGGCGGCTGATATGACGGAAAGGGGAAAAGGACGATGGCGGAAAAGCAGTATATTGTCAGCGAATCGGCGCTGCCGGAAGGGCTGCGCGGCGTTTGTGAAGCCAAATCGCTGCTGCGCCAGGGAAAAGCAAAAACCGTGACGGAAGCGGTTAAAATGGTGGGGATCAGCCGCAGCGTGTACTATCGCTACCGCGACAGCATCCGGCCCTTTTTGGAAACCTATCAGGATAAAATCCTGACCATCCAGTCTGTTTTGCGGGATCAATCGGGCGTGCTGTCCACCTTTCTCAACGTGTTGGCCAAATCGGGCATTAATGTCCTGACTGTCAACCAGAACATTCCAGTGGGCGGAGAGGCCAGCATCAGTCTTTCGGTGCATACCGGGCAGATGAAGCACACCATCGAAGCGGTCTCGCGCCGTCTGATGGCCATCGACGGCGTGGTCAACGTGCATATTCAGGGATGAGACAAAAAATGGGCGCTCTCTTGTGAGAGCGCCCATTTGCAGCAAGCGTTGCGTTACTTTGCAGGGGTAATCCAGTCAAAGCGCACTTTGCTGGCGGTTTCCAGCGGGCGAACCGTGGTGAACTTTTTGTTCATGGCATAAGCCGACTCGTGCAGCATGAGCGGCAGATAGCCGGCATCGTCAAAGAGGTACTGGACGATCTGCGCATAGTACTCGTCGCGCTTTTGCTCGTCGGGCTCGGCTGCCGCCGTGTCAAACAGCTGGTCGACTTCGGGGTTGGAATAACCGCCGAAGTTAAAGCCGCCGCCGGTGCTGACGATGTCGCGCCAGAGATCCATGACCGGGTCAAAGCCGCCGGCACACATGCCCAGCTCATAGTTTTTGGAAGTCAGGTTGGCCAGAAGAGCGTTGTTTTCCAAATTTTCAATGGAAACAGTGACGCCGATTTTGGCCAGATCCTGCTGCAAAACCTCGGAAGCGCGGACATTGGACAGCATGGACGCGCAGATCAAAGTGGTAGAGAATCCGTCGGGGTAGCCGGCTTCGGCCAACAGTTCCTTGGCTTTTTCCGGGTTATACTCATACTCGCCGGCATCCTTGGGGAATTCGGCGCAGCCTTCGGCAAAGATGTGGCAGGTCGGCTTGCCGATGCCCTCTTCGCAGATGGCAATGTAGTTCGGGCGGTCGACGGCCATATTAAAAGCGCGGCGTACCAGCGGGTTGTCATAGGGGGCAACGAGGTTGTTCATACAGCAGAAGGTGACGCCATTGATCGAGCGCAGATCGATCTGCAAATTGGGGTTGTCTTTAAGCGTTGCATACGAAGCGGCGCTCAAAGTGCCGTAGTCGACGTCGCCCGACTCAATGGCAATGGCCGCCGTGTTGGTGTCGGGAATAACGCGGCAGACGATGTTTTTGATGGGAGCGGGGCCGCCGAAATAATCGTCAAAGCGTTCAAGGATGACACGGTCGGCGGCAATATGCTCGACAAAACGGTACGGGCCGGTGCCCATCATGGTTTCGGCAATGCCTTCGCCGACTTCCGTTACATATTTTTCATTGACAATAGAAAGAGAGCCGAGCTGCGTCAAAATGGGATAGTACGGATATTTAAGGGTCAGCTTGACGGTGTAATCGTCCAGGGCTTCGATTTTGTCCATCGAAGTCAAGTATGAAACATAAGGCGAGGTCGACGCGCGGTTAAAGCTGAACACGACGTCATTGGCCTTGAAGTCGTCGCCGTTGTGCCATTTGACATCTTTGCGCAGATGGAAGGTGTACTCGAGGCCGTCGTCGGAAATGTCCCAGCTTTCGGCCAGCTGCGGCTCGATAGTGCCGTCGTTGCCGCTGTAAAAGACCAGCTGGCTGTATACGTTGTTGTACAGGGTGAAGTTGGGCTCGCCCGTCGAGTTGTGGGGGTCAAGGTTGTTGATGTCAAAGATGAACAGGTAGGTAAAGGTGTCAGGTACGTCATCGTCGCCGGTGTTTTGCGGTTCGTCCGGCTGGTTGGCATCCTCGGAGGACTGCTGTGCGCCGTCATCGGGAGCGGGATCCTTTTGTGAACAGCCTGCCGCCAACGCAAATAAAAGCGAGCAGATAAGGAGCAGGGCAAAAAAGCGTTTCATAAATTGAGCCTCCTTCTTTGATATGCTGAAATTATAACACAGCAGCGCGCAAACGGAGTTCGGAAAATTTGAACGGGATTCAAAACAAGGCTTTTCTTTGGCGAAAAAATTGTGTATAATGTTAAAAATAGGTGGCAGGAGGTGAAAGGCATGGCAGCGCAGAAGGACACCCGTCAGCTAATTCTGGACACTATTACGGATATCATTGCCGAAGAAGGCGTGGAAGCCGTGACCTTTTCCAACATCGCGCAGCGCAGTTTTTTGAATAAAGGCGGCATCGCCTATTATTTTGAAAATAAGAGCGATATGTTTCGTGAATATTACCGGTATTTTTTTGATCGCATTAACGACGCCATTTTGGACAACTTCGTTGAATGCAATAAAAACCGCAATCCAGTCGAATCTTTTTGCAGGTTTGTACGCAGCGAGGTGCTCGATTATGGCTTTCGTGACGAGCTGTCGCACCGGGTGATCAACAGTATTTTTGCCGGCGCTCTCAAAGATGAAGTGGGCTATGTGGCCTGGCGGGAATTTTTTGTTCAGTCGCTCAAGGCGTATGAATATACCTTTGGCCAGTACGCCGAGCAGGGCATTTTGGATATGAAGCGCTATGATCGTACGCTGACAGCCTTTCATCTGGTGACAAGTTCTTTGATTTTCAAGCTGGTATACCGCCTTGATATGTGGGACAGCAGCTGGCATGAGCGCGAAATAACAGAGTGGTTGATTCGCAACTTTTTGAAAGACGAATATGTGCCTGGCGGCGTGTCAAAGCGCGCGGTCGTCAAAAAAGTACGGCGTATAAACGACAGGGAAAAATAAAAGCGGCGGCGCCGTTTTTATTTTTTTGCATAACAGGTTGACATTTGTTGTCCAAACGGGTATACTAAGGACAACAAATGTTGACGCGGAGGGAATCCATATGCAGAAAAAGGTAGGATTGTCGGACGGGGAGTGGAAACTTATGAACCTGCTCTGGCAAAAGTCGCCGCGCACCATCGCGCAGTTGGTGCAGGCGCTGGAAGAGGAAACCGGCTGGAAAAAGAATACGGTGTTCGTCATGCTCTCCCGGCTGGAGGAAAAGGGGGCCGTCCGCTTCGAAGAAGGGAGCCGATCGCGCCAGTATTACCCCGTGATTTTGCGTGAAGACGCCGCTGCGCGCGAGACGGAGAGCTTTCTGGCCAGAGTTTACGGCGGAAGCCTGCAAATGATGGTCTCTTCCATGGCCGGGCAAAAGGCGCTGAGCAGGCAGGATATCGACGAGCTGTATGAAATCCTGCGCCGGGCAGAGGAGGCGGAAGAATGAAACAGGCGGTTTTTTCGGCGTCGGTGCTCATTTTGGTGATCATCGCGCTGCGCTATGCCTTTCGCGGCAAGGTTCCCCGGCGGCTGCAATACGCGCTGTGGGGCCTTGTGCTGCTGCGGCTCTGCCTGCCGTTCCCGCTGTTCGAAAGCAGGCTGAGCGTTATGGGCGCTGTGCCCGACACCGGAGTGGCCGATCGAGAAGTGTATGTGTTCCCCATTTCCAGTTATTCGGTGGCGCAAAGCGACACTCATATCCTGGTCGAAAGCAACGGACTGGTGCAGGACGGCAACAGCTTTGGCTATTCCGTGCTGTCTGAGGATGGGAAAACGGTGACCCGCTATGCAAACAAAATGCGCGTGGGGAAAATTGCAGTCTGTATCTGGCGCGGCGGCGCGCTTTTGGCAGGGCTGTGGTTTGCGGGCGTCAATCTGCGCTTTGCCCGCCGGCTGCGCCGCACGCGCCGGCCATATCAGGTGGAGAACAGCCCATTGCGCGTGTACGTGTCGGACGCAACGCGTTCGCCCTGCCTGTTTGGCCTGATTCGCCCCGCTGTTTACCTGACGCCACAGGCGGCTGCTTCCCCCGACGCGGCGGCGTGTGTGCTGGCGCACGAACTGACCCATTATCGGCACGGCGATCATCTTTGGTCCTTTGCGCGGGTGGCCTGTCTGGCCGCCTACTGGTGGAATCCGCTGGTGTGGATTGCGGCCTTTTTGTCGCAAAAAGACAGCGAGCTGGCCTGTGACGAAGCGGCCGTGCGCGCGATGGATCAGCCCGAGCGGCTGGCTTACGGCCGTGTTCTTGTCGATATGATCCCCCGGCGCGGCCACGGCGGGTTTGCGTGCGGCGCGACCTGTATGTCGTCAAACGGCCGTGGGATGAAAGAGCGGATCAACAACATTGTCAAGCGGCCCAAAACCGTTTTGCCGGCGTTGATCACACTTTTGATCGCCGCCGCTGTCGCCATCGGCTGTACCTTCAGCGGCGCCGCGGCCAGGGAGGAAGAGGCGGCTTATACGCTGACAGAATTCAGTTACGGCGCTGTGCAGGGAGAGCCGATCGAGCTGTACGGTGAAAGCGCCGAGCTGGTCAAAACGATCATTGAGCAGGCAGATATGATGTCCGCTGCGTGGGACGGCGTCGACATCGACGCACAGATCGGATGCTATCGAATCTGGGTGGGGCATCCGGACGGCACGACGGAGGAGTATTACGTCTGGCGGAATGAAGAAAACGATGTTCTGCCCGAAGGAAAAGCCGTTTTGCAGCGGGGAAAACATGGACAGTACAGTGCAATCAGCGATGATCTATACTGGAAGCTCGAAAAGATTGGCCACCCCAATATGACAGAGCGCGAAGCGATGGACGCACTGTTTGAAAGTGTGCAGTCAGATGGCGATAATGTGTTCTTTACCATTCCGCAGGGATGGGGCAACACAGCCCAGTGGAACCTGCACATTGCCGGCCGGGTCGCCTATGACGACGGATTTTCGCGCAGCGTGCATTTGCTGGAGGATATTAACGCCGACCGCGCCTGGCAGGCGAGCAAAATTTATGAGGTCGCCGTCCCGGAAGGCTGCGAAGAGCTGACGCTGACAGCATGGCTGGATGGGGAAGAACGGTCGTGCGACCTTTTACAGGTGCGCGAAGCCGCCCGCATGGACGCCGCGTTGAGGGCCGCTGCCCTCGCCCATGTGAACAGCGCTGAGGATGTCGATTTTATCGCCGAATCGCATGTTCTTTTGGAACAGCTGCAATCGGGCAGCCGGGTGACCGTTTATGCCGTGGAGCTGACCATGCAGGTCCGGGTCGGCGCAGGTACAGTGGAAACCGTGGGTATCAGCCATATGCCGGTCGCCGTCACCCTGCAAAGGGGCGCAGACGGAAAGTACACGCCGGTCGAGTACTGGCAGCCGCGCGACGGCAGCCAATATGAACCGTCCATCCGCGAGCATTTCCCGGCGGAAATCGTGAACGCAGCGCTCGACACACAGGCGTATCTGGACGCGCAGAGGAAGGAATGCTGGGCCCAGGTTATGGAATACCAGAATGTCAAAGTGGAAGGCGATGCCATTGAAGCTCTGCTTGATATCATCACCGAAGAGCCGTCGGCAGCGTCGGATCCTGAATATTATATCAGCCGACATCAGAACGAGTACGATGAAATCCTGCTGTACGGAGACACCGCGCTGTGGCATTTCTATAAAAAGTTCCTTGAAGGCGGCCATACCGATTTGCGCGGAGCCGTCATGATGTCTGCGGCACGCCGTCTGTTGGGTGACGAAGACATCAAGCTGGCAGCCTCTGACGGCCAGGAATGGTTTGATGCGTTTTTACAGCATAACCGCAGGATACTGGAGCAGAATTCGGCTGACTTTTTGCGGGAGCAAAGACCCAAAAGCTATCTGCTTTTACAGGTGGCAGGGGATCTGAACGGCACGACCGACGCAGAACCTTGAATTGAAAAAGGCGGGCGGAAGCACAGGGCTTCCACCCGCCTTTTTGCAGGGATGGATTACAATCAATCGATCACCTGGCCGCAAAGCCCCTTTTCATCGGCCGAAATAATGCGTACCTCGCGCACCTGGCCGGAAAGCGCAGCGCCGGGCGCGCGGACCGGGCAGTACTGCATGTCGTGGCCGCAGAAATGGCCGGCGTCGTCAGGCTGTTCGAACAAAACCTGCGCCGTTTGTCCGACGCGGCTTTGCAGATACTGCATCCGCGTCTGGGCGCACACGCCGGACGCCCGCCGGGCGCGTGACTCGCGTTCGGCGCGGTCGACCTGCCCCGGCATGGAATAGGCCCGCGTCCCCTTACGGCGGGAATAGGGGAAGACGTGAACCTGCGCAAAGGCAGCGCGGGAGAGAAAATCGAGCGTCTGCAAAAAATCCTCTTCCGTCTCGCCGGGAAAGCCGACGATCAGGTCGGTGGTGATGGCGCAGCCGGGGAAATACCGGCGCAGAATGTCGCACGAAAGCAGGAAGCGGGCAGTATCATACCGCCGTCCCATGGCGCGCAGCGTTCGGTCGCAGCCGCTTTGCAGCGAAAGGTGAAAATGGGGGCAAAGGTTGCTATGCACGCTCAGCGCACGCGCGAACTCCTCAGTCACGGTGCGCGGTTCAAGTGAGCCGAGGCGAATGCGCGTGTGGGGCGCGGCGGCGCATAGGGCGGGCGCAAGCTCAAGCAAAGAGGACTTCTGCGGCAAATCGAGACCGTAAGAGCTGATTTCAATGCCGGTTACGACCACTTCGCGGTAGCCGTCCTGCTCCAGTCGCGCGCATTCGCGCACCGCGTCGTCGGGCGGTATGGAGCGCGACGGCCCGCGCGCAAAAGGAATAAGACAGTAGGCGCAGAAGTTCTGGCAGCCGTCCTGCACTTTCAAAAGGGCGCGGGTGCGGCCCAGAAGCCCGCCAGCCGGCAGCTGCTCAAAAGGCTTGGCGCTTAGTGCGGGCGGGATGTCAGGCGTTAACACAGCGCCTGCCAGGGCCTGTTCGGCCAGTTCGACAATCTGCCCTTTGCCCGAAGACCCCAGGACGATATCGGCGCCGCACAGCGTGCGGACTTCGTCAGGGTTGACCTGTGCGTAGCAGCCGCAGACGATGAGGATCGCTGCGGGATTGCGCTTTTTGGCCTGCCGCGCTGCGGCGCGCGATTTTTTGTCACCCAGCGCCGTCACCGTGCAGGTGTTGATCACATAGACGTCCGACATTTCCTTAAAATCGACGACGGTGTGCCCGCGCTCTGCAAAAAGGCGTTCGAGCGCCTGGGTTTCAAATTGGTTGGTTTTGCAGCCGAGCGTGTAAAAAGCCACTTTCATAACAGCACCGCCAGAATTAAAAGTAAAAGATGGTGCCATTATACCACTTTTTCCGCGCGCTGTGAAGCGGCGCTGGATTTTATTGTGACGGCATACCGGAGCGGGTACTGGCATACAGTAAAACCGAGACCTGCGGGTTCCGGCTTTACTTTTTTCAGGGAGGTTTTATGATGAAGCGGCCTGTGTGTATGCTGTTGCTGTGTGCGCTGCTGCTCTGTGTCCCCTGCGCCGCCGAAGAGGCGGCCACAACACTGTCCGGCATCAGCGCACCGTCCGCCGTGCTGATGCATCCTTCGGGGCAGGTGCTGTTTGAAAAAAACGCCCATCAGCCGCTGCCGCCTGCCAGCGTCACCAAAATCATGACATTGCTGCTGGCGATGGAGGCGCTCGACGAGGGAATCATCGCACTGGACGATATTGTCACGGCGTCGCCCCACGCCTGCTCCATGGGCGGCAGCCAGGTATGGCTGAAAGAAGGCGAACGCCTGACCGTTGACGAAATGATCAAATGCATTGCCGTCGCTTCGGCCAATGACTGCGCCGTCGCGCTTGCCGAGCACATCGCCGGGAGCGAGGAAACCTTTGTCGCACAGATGAACGCGCGCGCCGCTGAATTGGGCATGGCAGATACGCATTTTGTCAACTGCTGCGGCCTGGACGCTGAAGGGCATGTGACAACGGCTTATGACATTGCACTGATGTCGGCAGAGCTTATCAGGCATGAGAAAATTTTTGATTACACTACCATCTGGCAGGACAGCATTCGCGACGGCGCCTTTACGCTGACCAACACCAACAAAATGATCCGCAGTTATGACGGCCTGACCGGGCTGAAAACCGGCTCGACAAGTATTGCCGGCTTTTGCCTGTCGGCGACGGCCAGCCGCAATGGACTGGATTTGATCGCTGTCGTGCTGAAGGAAGAAACGACCGGCATCCGCAGCGCCGACGTTGCGGCCATGCTCAATTACGGCTTTGCAACCTATGCCAGCGTCGTACCGACGCCCGACCAGCCCCTGATGCCCATTCCCGTCCTGCTCGGGACGCAGGATGAGGTACCAGTTGCGCTGGGTGAGGTACAGCCCATTGTGCTGGAAAAGACCCGGCTGAGCGGGGTGGAAAAGCTCATCGAGCTGGAAGAGGAGCTGCGCGCCCCGGTGGAGGCCGGCCAGCAGGTCGGCAGCATGGCGGTTATGGCCGGCGACGAGGTGTTGCAGCAGATCCCCATTGTGGCGGCGGAGGATGTTCCGGCGCTGGGCGTTTGGGGAATTTTTGGGCGCATGATGCGCTTTGCCTGTATGCGCGGGACGGAAAATTGAAAGCTGCACAGAGCAAAGAGAAAGTTTTTCATCAGTTTACAAAAAAACCATTGCCCTGATGCCGCCGGATATGTTATCATAGAATCAAATTACACGAGGGAGGGATTCCTATGGTTAAAGTTATCATGGGTAAACGAGGCTCGGGAAAAACAAAACAGGTTATTGATCTTGTCAACACCGCAGTTCATGAAGAAGCGGGCAATGTGATCTGTATTGAAAAGGGCCAAAATCTCAGATTCAATATTAAATACAGCGCGAAGCTGATTGATATTTCCGAATACCCCATGGAATTGAGCTATGAGTCGATGTTTTCCTTTATCTGCGGCCTGTATTCGGGCAATTATGACATCACCCATGTGTTTATCGACAATCTTTACAAAATCACCGGCGAGGACGACAACGCCAAGGCCGATGAGTTTTTGGCCCGGCTGGAAAAATTCGCCGAGGAAAGCGGTGTCAAGTTTACATTGACGATCAGTGACGACGTTGAAAACGCCAGCGACGGCGTCAGAAAGTACCTGATCTGAGAGGAGCGCCCCCGCAGTTTTCCTGTGCTGACTGAGAATCAAAGCCACGAAAGCGTTCGTCCAGAAAAACGCGCTTTCGTGGCTTTTTCCCTGCCAAACGGGTTGGCTTTTGTCTGCCTTACAGGAAACAGAGAAGGAAAGACCGTGAACTTGCGCAAATTGACCGTTTAAAAAAACACCCGGCTATGGTACAATAAAGAATATGAAGACTTTCAGCAGACTACGATGGGGAAAGCCAGTTTTATTGCTGCTTTTTCTTTTACTGATTGCGGGCGGCTGTTCTCTGGAATACGGGGACGGCCTTTTGAGCTTGCCTAAGCTGCCCGGCGAATATCTGCTATTGCAGCACGAACTGGATAATATTCTGAGCACCGGCGCCGTCTATGCCACAGCCGAAACGGGCGCCAACCGCCAGGCGGTACAGCTGGTCGATGTCGACGGCGACGGCGAGGACGAGGCCATCGCTTTTTTTCGCAAGCCGGGCGGGGACTTTCTCATCTGTGCTTATAAGCGCAGTGCCGACGGGTATGAGGAAATAGGGAGGGCCGAAGGCTTCGGGAACACCATCAATGCTGTTTATTATCCTTGCACCGCGCCGGACGGCGGCTTGGCGCTGGCGCTTTCCTGGGGGCTGGAGGACGCCAGCAGCTATGGTATGACGGTTTTCGGTTTTACCGGAGGAGAGCTGCAGAGCCTGCTTGACATTCAGTACAGCAACCTGCTGGTTGAGGATTTGAACGGCGACTCGCTCGACGAGCTGTGCTTTGTCGTGCGCGACGCGTCGACAGGGGCGCACTCGCTGCGCATTTACAGTTATAGCCGTGAGACCTATCGCCTGCAAAGCGAGGCGCCGCTGTGCGTCGAAGTCCGCTCGGTGTCCCGCATGGCTCTGGGAAAAACCGTCAGGGGGCAGGATGCGCTGTTTATAGATAGTGCGGCAACGGGCAGCGGTTATGTGACTGATGTCATTGCACTGACGGACGGCGGCGCCTTTAACGAAACGATTGATTTGGTTTCGGGATCGGGTTCGGCGACCTGGCGGCTGGTTTCGGCGTCGGTCACCGATATCAACGGCGACGGGGTTGCCGACGTGCCGGTGGCGGCTGAAGTGCAGCCGGGCGGCGAGACGCAGGCGGGCGACGCGCGTTTCAAACTGCGATGGTGTAATTTTGAGCAGGGAGAAGAGCCGCGCGTGGTCGCGACGACTTACCATAATGTTTCGGAAGAATGGTATCTTGTGTGGCCTGATGCATGGAGCGACAGCGTGACGGCAATACGCTCCAGCTCGGCAGGCGTCAGCCGGACTTCATTTGTCACAGCAGACGGAAGCGGGCCAGACGGATGCCGGGGCGAAACCCTGCTGGTTATTTGTGTATATACAGGGGACAACCGTGTCAGTTACGCCGTGGCCGATGGAGTCAAGGTGGTTCGTCAAACAGAGAGCACCCTTTATGGTTATATGCTGCCAGAGACTGCGCCGGCTGAATATGCGTTGACGGCCGAACAGGTGGAAGAGCTGCTCAAGCTGGTTGAAAAAGAATGGACTGCGGGAGGATACGCGCAATGAGAAAAAAGGTTCTCGTTTTAGAAGACGAAGACAATATTCGCGGCTTTGTCGTTATCAATCTGCGCCGTGCCGGATATGACACCGTCGAGTTTGCGCTGGGGGAAGAGGCCTATGCGTATCTGCGTGAAAAAAATGACGTTTCAGTCGCTGTACTGGATGTGATGCTTCCCGACATCAGCGGATTTGAAGTCTGCCGACGCCTGCGCGGCGCCGGCAGCAATATCGGCATCATCATGCTGACTGCCATGTCACAGGAAGCCGACAAGCTGACCGGCTTTACAACTGGAGCCGACGACTATGTTGTCAAGCCTTTTTCCGTCGTCGAGCTGACGGCGCGTGTCGACGCGCTGTACCGGCGTGTCAATGGCGGCGGCTTTAATGCGGATACCCTGACAGACGGTCTGTTTGAGCTGGATCTGCGCTCGCGCGAGCTGCATAAAGGCAGCAAGCGCATCGAGCTGACACAGGTGGAATATCTGATTATGAAGAGCTTTCTTGAAAATCGCGGCCGCGCCCTTTCGCGCGACGAGCTGCTCGACATGGTGTGGGGCAAGGATTACCAGGGCGATCTCAAGGTGGTAGATGTCAATATTCGTCGTCTGCGCCTGAAAATTGAGGATGACGCCGCACAGCCGCGGCATATCACAACCATGTGGGGATTTGGCTACAAATGGGAGAGCTGAAGCAGGGAACATCCGGCGCGGAGTCTGCCCAAAAGCCGCGCCTGCGTCTTTTTCCCATGGCCAGCGGCATCAAGCGGCGGTGGCTTGTCAACAACATCAGCGTTGTCGCCGCCATGATTCTGCTGCTGCTGGTTACGGTCGGCGTGGCAACAACGAGCTATTATTATAATTCTGTGCGTGCCAGCCTGGCCAGCCGCACCAGTACAGCCCGCCAGATCAACCGGTATATGAGCTCGGGTTATGATCAGTTTTACTCCTATGCTGATCAGCTTGTGCAGGACTTTTCCGACCGGGACAAGATGGAAATGCAGATTATCGATACCTATGGGCGCATCATGTTTTCGTCGACCGGTCTGACCGCCGGCTCTATTCCCGGAACCGATGACGTCGACGACTGCCTGGCGACGCAGGATACCGCGTATTTCATCGGCTACGATATGCTGACGCAGGAGCGCGTCATGGCGGTCACTGCACCGGTTTTCTACCGAAACGGGCAAATCATCGGAATGGTCCGCTTTGTAACCTCTTTAAAGCTGCTTGACAGACAGCTGCGCAACGTCTGGCTGCTGCTGGCCGGCTTTGGCGTGCTGCTCATCGGGCTGGTCGTTATTTCCAATCAATTTTTTATCCGCTCGATTGTCAATCCGGTGCTCAAAATTAACGAGTTAGCCCGCAAAATTACAGGCGGGCAGTATGGCGCGCGTCTCGATGTTGAGTTTAATGATGAAATCGGCGAGCTGTGCACCACTCTAAACGGCATGTCGGCCGAGCTGGCCCGTATGGAGAAGCTGAAAAACGACTTCATTTCATCGGTTTCGCACGAGCTGCGCACGCCGCTTACCGCTATTAACGGCTGGGCCGAAACGGTGGCCGGCGACTTGGGCGACCCCGAACTGGCGGCCAGCGGCCTCGCTATCATTCAAAAGGAGACCCGGCGGCTTTCACAGATGGTAGAAGAGCTTTTGGATTTTTCGCGCATTGAAAGCGGCCGGCTCAAGTTGCAGACGGAGGTCTTCGACCTGCGGGGCGAGCTGTATGACGCTTTGTTTACCTATACAGAACTGCTGCGGCAGGAGGGCATGACCCCTTCTTATGAAGAGCCGGAGGAACCGCTGGTCATCAACGGCGACCGCAACCGGCTCAAGCAGGTTTTTCTCAATATTATCGACAATGCCGCAAAATATGGTAAGGACGGCAAAAAAATCGATATCAGCGCCCGGCAGGAAAACGACTGGGCCGTCGTACGCATTTCCGATTACGGCATGGGTATTCCCAAAGACGAGCTGCCTTTTGTCAAGGAAAAGTTTTTTAAGGGCAGCGCGCGCGGGCGCGGCGCCGGCATCGGCCTGGCGGTATGCAGTGAAATCGTCGAACTGCACGAAGGCCTGCTCGATATAGAAAGCGAATATGGCGAGGGCACCTGTGTGAAAATCGCGCTGCCCATTTATCGCCCGGAGGGTTAAAAAGGACGGAAGATATGGCAAACAAACAGAAAAAGACAAGCATTGGCGGACAGGCGCTGATCGAAGGGATCCTTATGCGCGGGCCGCGGAAAACATCCATTGTCGTGCGCAGGTCCAACGGAGAGATGACGGTCAAAAACGAACCTGTCGGCACCGGGACGCACAGCCGCTTTGCGCGTCTGCCCTTCATTCGCGGCGTCGTCAATTTCTGGGATTCGATGAAATACGGTGTCGGCGCGCTCAATTATTCCGCTTCGTTTTTCGAAGAGGAAGAAGATGCTGAGCCGGGCCGATTTGAAGCGTGGCTCAACCGGAAAATCGGACAGGACAAGCTGGAAAGCGCCATGATGACCCTGGCCGTCATTATGGGCCTGGCACTGCCCATTGTCCTCTTTTTCCTACTGCCGACCTTTATCACCGGCTTTTTTGGCGACGGGCTTCCCAGCCTTGTGCGCAATCTGATAGAGGGCCTTGTACGCATGGTGATTTTTCTGCTTTTCCTGTTTATTACCAGCAAGCAGAAGGATGTGCATCGTACTTATATGTACCACGGCGCAGAGCACAAAACCATTGCCTGTTACGAAGCGGGCCTGCCGTTGACAGTGGAAAACGCGCGGGCGCAGAGCCGCCGTCACCCCCGCTGCGGCACGAGCTTTCTGTTTGTCGTCATGATTGTCGGCATTCTTTTTACTGCTCTGTTTGCATGGGGGGAGAATCCGCTGGTGCGTATGGCCCTGCGGCTTGCGCTTTTGCCGGCCATCGTTGCCGTCAGCTATGAAATCAATCGTTACGCCGGCCGGTATGACAATATGTTGACCCGTGTCCTGCGCGCGCCCGGGTTGTTCATGCAGCGCTTTACCACCTTTGAACCGGATGACAGTATGCTTGAAGTCGCCATTGAGGCATTGAGTCAGGTCATACCGGAAAATGAGCAGGAGGACCGGTGGTAAACATGGTCAAAACGATCAACGACGCAACCCTTGACCTGACTGCCGAGCTGCGCATCCACGGCGTTGCAGGCAGCCGGCTCGAGGCCCGCGAGCTGATCGCATTTGTCTTGAAGATCCCGCCGGATGAGCTTTACAGAAAACGGGATTTGTATATTTTTGATAAAGATTTGGATGAAATCGATCGACTCAAAAGTATACGGTTGAGCGGAGTTCCGCTGCCGCATATTATTGGGCAATGGGATTTTTACGGCCTGACCTTTGAGGTGACGGCCGACACTCTTATTCCCCGGCCTGATACCGAAACGCTGGCGGAATGCGGTATAGAGTTTTTGCGCGGCCGCACGCGCGGCCGATTGCTCGATTTGTGCTGCGGCACTGGCTGCGTCGGCATTTCCGTACTTAAAAACATGCCGGATGAAATCAGCGGGGTATTGGCCGATCTTTCTGAGCCGACCCTGCGGGTGACACGCCGCAATCTGGCCCGCCACGGTGTCAGCGGCCGGGCCAGCACCGTGCTGCTGGACGCGCTGCAGCCGCTCGACGCATCTCTGGGGCGGTTTCAGCTCGTCGTATGCAACCCCCCGTATATTCCGAGCGGCGAGATTGCCGGGCTGGATGTCGAGGTCCGGCGCGAGCCGCTCATGGCGCTGGACGGCGGGGCCGACGGCCTTGATTTTTACCGCGCAGTGGCGCGCAATGCTAAAAGCGTGTTGACGGCCGGCGGCGCACTGATGTTTGAGGTAGGGCTGGGCCAGTCGGCGCAGGTGATGGACATTTTGAAAAGGCAGGGATATGAAGAGATCCGATGTCAAAGCGACTTGACAGGAATTGAACGGGTGGTCATCGGGTGCGGTGTCCGCAGTGAAAGCAAATAAAAACGAACAAATGTTGCGATGTCCGCTTTTTTCCTGTATAATAAACCCGATCATTCAAAGAAAGGGACGGTGTCCCTTGCAGTCTAACGGAGAAGGGGTCAAAAAATGGATAAGCAAAAAGCATTGGAAACAGCCCTTCAGCAGCTGGAGAAACAATATGGCAAGGGCGCCGTCATGCGCCTGGGCGAGAACACCGCCATGAATGTCGAGGCCATTTCGACCGGTTCACTGTCGCTTGATGTGGCTCTGGGCATCGGCGGCGTTCCGCGCGGCCGTATTATAGAGATTTACGGACCTGAAAGCTCGGGCAAAACGACCATCGCCCTGCACATTGTCGCTTCAGCGCAGAAGGCAGGCGGCGAAGCCGCCTTTGTCGACGCCGAGCACGCGCTGGATCCGGTTTATGCAAAAGCGCTGGGCGTCGACACCGACAGCCTGCTGGTATCGCAGCCGGACACCGGAGAACAGGCGTTGGAGATCGCCGAAGCGCTTGTGCGCTCCAACGCTATTGATGTGCTGGTCGTCGACTCGGTCGCGGCGCTGGTGCCGCGCGCTGAAATCGAAGGCGAAATGGGCGACAGCTTCGTCGGCCTGCAGGCGCGCCTGATGTCGCAGGCGCTGCGAAAGCTGGCCGGCGCGATTTCCAAATCCAACTGCGTGGTGGTCTTTATCAACCAGCTGCGCGAAAAGATAGGCATTGCCTACGGCAACCCTGAAGTGACGACGGGCGGCCGCGCGCTGAAATTTTACGCCAGCGTGCGCATCGAAATCCGCCGTAAAGAGCACATCAAAAACGGAACGGTGCTGATGGGCAGCCGCACCAAAGCCAAGGTGGTCAAAAATAAAATTGCCCCGCCTTTTAAGGAAGCGGAGTTTGACATCATGTACGGCGAAGGTGTTTCCAAGGTAGGGGAGCTGGTCGACATCGGCACGGAGCTGGGCTTTGTACAAAAAGCGGGCGCGTGGTTTTCGATGGGTGAAACCCGCATCGGACAGGGGCGCGAAGCGGCAAAGCAGTATTTTAAAGAGCATCCGGACGTCGCCGACAAGCTGGAGGAAGAGATCAAAAACAAACTGACCGGCAAAGGCGGCGGTGAAGAGGGCGATTCGTCCGATCCGGCTGCGGCCCCGGCTCCCGCGCCTGCAAAGGGGAAAGCGGCTAAGGCGGAGCGTGCTTCACGCCCGGCCAGCGCGGGCATTGAAGTGTTTGCCGACGATTTTGAAGATGACGAGCCGTAAGCATGAGCGAGCAGTCGCAGAAAAAGGCGGTCGAGCGTGCCGCTAATGTGTTGTCCATGCGCCCGTACAGCTGTGCGGGCCTGTATAAAAGGCTGCTGGAAAAAGGCGTAGAGGAAGAAGATGCCGCTTACGCAGTGGAACGCCTGCGTGAGCTCAAACTGCTCGATGATGAACAATACGCCCGCGACCTGTGCCGCAGCGGAAAAAGCAAAGGGTGGGGCGCCGGGCGTATCCGCCAGGAGCTGCGGCGAAAAGGCGTGGATGATGTGTGCATTGAGGCAGTGCTGGAAGGGTTTGAGCCGGACGATGAAAAGCTCAGGCGCTTTATCCGCACACGTCTTGGCGGCAAAGCGCCCGACAGGGCGGCGCTGCGCCGCATTTCTGACGGATTGTTTCGCCGGGGCTTTTCATGGGATGAGATTAACGAGGCAATACACGCCTGCCTGGAAGAATGGGAGGACGAATAGTCATGTGCGATCCAAGTAGGATCAAAGTTTTTTTCGTGCCGCTCGGGTGTGCCAAAAACCTGGTGGATTCCGAGCACATGCTGTACACGCTGCGGCAAAACGGTATGGAAATCGTCGGCGATCCGGACGGCGCAGACGTTGCTGTCGTCAACACCTGCGGTTTTATCCAGTCAGCGCAGGAGGAAGCCATAGAAATTCTGCTCAAGCTGGGGCAGCTGAAAGCACAGGGGCGTTTGCGCGCCATTGTGGCGGCCGGCTGTCTGCCGCAGCGCTTTCAGAATGAGTTTTTGAAAGAACTGCCCGAGGTTGACGCCGCCGTGGGCACCGGCAGTGTTAAGGCTATCGCCGAAGCGGTCAGGGCGGCGCTGAACGGCGGCCGCCGCGAGTGGTTCGGCGCCAATGAAACGGCGGAGCAGGGGGGCGGGCGCGACCTGCTGACCCCCAGTTATTCCGCGTACCTGCGCATTGCCGAAGGCTGCGACAATCGCTGCGCCTACTGCGTCATTCCCATGATACGCGGCCCGTATCGAAGCCGACCGATGGAGGAACTAATCGAGGAAGCGCGCGGGCTGGCCGAACACGGCTGTAAGGAGCTGCTCATTGTGGCGCAGGATATCTCGCGTTACGGCGTCGATCTCTACGGCGAGCGATGTCTGCATAAGCTTTTACAGGCGCTGTGCAAAATCGAGGGCATTGAGTGGATTCGTCTGCATTATCTGTATCCGGACGAGTTGGACGACTGCCTGTTGGATACCATTGAGCAAAATGACAAAATACTGCATTATTTTGATATACCGCTTCAGCATATCAATGACCGCATTCTGCGGGATATGAACCGGCGGGGCAGCGGAGAACTGGTGCGCGAGCGCATTCGCACCATTCGGGAGCGGATGCCTGACGCCGTCATCCGGACCAGCCTGATCGTAGGCTTCCCCGGTGAGACGGAAGAAGAATTTCAGGAACTCTGCGACTTCCTGCGTCAGGCACGACTGGAGCGTGCGGGGGTGTTCGCCTTTTCTCCTGAAGAAGGCGCTCCAGCAGCAGCGATGCCGGGACAGGTGGACGAAACGGTGAAAGAGTGCCGCCGCGCCGCGATTTTCGCTTTGCAGCAGGAGATTATGGATCGTCATTCGGCTTCACTCGTCGGACAGGAGCTGACTGTTTTATGTTGCGGTCTGGACGAATCAGGCCGGCAGTACGGCCGTTCTTATATGGATTCGCCGGATGTTGACGGCGTCGTCTTTTTTGACGAGCCGACTGCCGAAGGGCAATTTGTACGCGTCCGCATTTTGGACGCAGCCGGATGTGAATTATTTGGAGAAAAAGTGGGGGAGCAGCATGACGACCGCCAATAAAATCACACTGGTTCGCATTGCGCTGATACCGGTTTTTATGGTTCTGACAGCGCAGGATTCAACGTGGGCAGTATGGGCGGCCTTTGGCGTCTTTGCATTAGCCAGCCTGACCGATGGTGTTGATGGATATATTGCGCGGAAGTACAATCAGGTCAGCAATTTCGGGAAATTTGTCGATCCGCTGGCTGATAAGCTGCTGGTCTTTGCCGCACTGCTCATTTTTGTCGCTGACGGGCGTATGCCGGCATGGGCCTGTATGCTCATTTTAGCGCGTGAGCTGACCGTTTCATCCTTGCGCATGGTGGCGGCGTCACAGGGTGTCGTCATTCAGGCTTCCATTTGGGGGAAGATCAAAACGGTTTCACACATGGTGTGCATTCTTTTGCTGCTGGCTGGCGGCGACCGTTGGTTCAGCTGGCTTGGCCCCCTGTGTACCTGGGTGATGGCCGTGACGGCTACAGTATCCGGTATCATTTACATCAAAGACAATTTTGCCGTCCTGCGCGACGGCGTTTCCAAAAAGGAGAAATAAGGTATGAAGGTTTACAACACCCTGACGCGCAAAAAAGAAGAGTTCACCCCCATCGAGCCGGGCAAGGTGAAAATGTATTCCTGCGGCCCGACGGTTTATAACTTTTTCCATATCGGCAATGCGCGGCCCTTCATTATGTTCGACGTGCTGCGCCGCTATTTTGAGTATCGCGGCATGGATGTCACGTTTGTCCAAAATTTCACCGATATCGACGATAAAGTCATCAAGAAGGCCAATGAAGAAGGCGTGACGTATGACGTCATTGCCGAG
Source organism: uncultured Clostridium sp. (assembly GCA_947427035.1). Classification (GTDB taxonomy): domain Bacteria; phylum Bacillota; class Clostridia; order Oscillospirales; family Butyricicoccaceae; genus Ventrousia. The sequence goes on along the minus strand of CANEGK010000001.1, from coordinate 37,013 downwards.
CGGTATATCAAAGAATACTTTACCGACGCCGGCGGTTTGGGCATCAAGCCGGCCACCGTGCACCCCAGGGCAACAGACAATATAGATGAGATCATCGATATTGTCAAAACTCTGGTCGACAAAGGCTACGCTTATGAAAGCCAGGGGGATGTGTACTACCGCACCCGCGCCTTCAAAGAATACGGAAAGCTGTCGCACCAGCCGCTGGAAGAATTGGAAGCCGGCGCGCGCATTGACGTTTCCGAGCATAAAGAGGATCCCATGGATTTTGCGCTGTGGAAGGCGGCAAAGCCGGGCGAGCCGAGCTGGGATTCGCCGTGGGGCGCAGGCCGCCCGGGTTGGCACATCGAATGCTCGGCCATGGCACGCCGGTATCTGGGCGAAACCATCGATATCCATTCGGGCGGCATTGATTTATGCTTCCCGCACCACGAGAACGAGATCGCGCAGAGCGAGGCGGCCAACGGCAAGCCTTTTGCCCATTATTGGCTGCACAACGCGTTTCTCAATATTGACAACCATAAGATGTCCAAGTCGTTGGGCAACTTTTTCACCGTGCGTGAAGCGTCGGCCGTCTATGGGTATGACGCCATCCGCTTTTTCATGCTGTCGGCCCACTACCGCAGCCCCCTCAATTATTCCAGCGAGTCGCTCGAGCAGGCGCGCGCAGCGCTGAACCGTATTTATCTGGCGGTGGATAATCTGCAATTTTTGCAGGAAAACGCTGCCGAAGGGGCAATGACGCAGGCTGAGCAGGAAAGCGTACAGGGCTTTGAAAGCTGGCGGCAGCGTTTCTGCGAAGCCATGGAGGATGACCTGAATACGGCTGATGCCATCGCGGTTATTTTTGAGCTGGTTCGTGCCGTCAACACATTAGCGGCCAAGCCGGACGTCACACGCGCTTATGCATCTGTGGCGCTTGAAATGCTAAAGGAGCTGTGCGGCGTGTTGAATATTGAAAAGCCGGCGCAGCAAAACGCCGCGGATGAGGACGCGGAAATTGAAGAGCTGATCGAGCGGCGTCAGGCCGCGCGGAAAAGCCGCGATTTTCAGGAGGCTGACCGCATCCGCGACGAGCTGAAGCAGCGCGGTATTGTGCTGGAGGATACGCCGCAGGGCGTTAAGTGGCGCCGCGCCTGAGCACCACCGCCGGACGTAAAACACAAGTGTGCAAAGCAGGGGGAAGGCAGCTTCCTCCTGTTGCTTTACGGAACGGAGGGTCCCTTTTTGCTTTCTTTGATTCATGCAGAGGCATGGAAGCGCGCCTTGTACCTGTTGGGCATTTCCATGCTTCCCGTCGTCGAGCTGCGCGGCAGCATTCCGGCCGCCGCGCTGATGGACGTGCCGTGGCCCGAAGCGTATGCGCTGTGCGTGCTCGGAAATATGCTGCCCGTGCCCTTTCTCATTTTGTTCGGCCGCCGCGTTTTTGCTTTGCTGCGCCGCGGCGTGCTGAAAAAGCCGGTGCAGTGGGTCGAGCGCCGTATGGGCAAAAAGGCCGCGGCCGTCAAAAAATACCGGGCTCTGGGGCTGTTTATTCTGGTGACGATCCCTTTGCCCGGCACCGGCGCATGGACGGGATCGCTGGTCGCCGCCGTACTGAATATGCGTTTGAAACATGCGCTCGTCAGCATTTTCCTTGGCGTTTTGTCGGCCGGGGGCATTATGACGGCGTTGGCTTACGGGCTTTTGGGCTGAAAACACAGAAAATCCCCTCATGGCATATATTTGAACAGGAGGGATTACAATGGTGTACAGCTTTCAGGCGGAAACAGTACTTTACACTTTGGCGGCCGTTGGCATCGCCGCGATTTTGCGCGAAGGGTGGCTGTGGCTTTTTCGCCGGCCAAGCGCAGAAAAGGCAATGCCGATGCTGCTGAGTCTGACGCGGCCGGCGGCGGCCGAAGACATGGATTACATATTGGGTGCGTGCGACGAAATCCGCCGCTATTATTTCCCGGGTCTGACCGTGTGTGTCAATGCCGAAACACAGGAGAGTGTATATGCCGAACGAGCTGATCAAAATTGAAGGGAGCGTTCTGTCTCTCATCTATAAAAATGATGAGAGCGGCTATGCCGTAGCGCGCGTCATGCTGGATGACGGCAGCCCGCTGACCATCGTGGGTATTATGCCCTTTTTAGGGGCGGGCGAGCGCATTATGGCGTTTGGGGAAATGGTCAACCACCCTCAGCATGGAAGTCAGTTTTCGGTGCAGAGCTATGAAAGGCAGATGCCTCGTGGAACGACAGGCATTTATGAATATCTTGCCTCGCGCGTCGTCAAGGGCATTGGCCCCAAGACGGCGCGCGCTATTGTAGACCGTTTTGGGGATGATACCCTTGCCGTGCTGGCTGAACAGCCCGAGCTTTTGCAGCAAATCCGGGGCATTACCGCTGCACGCGCCCGTGAAATCGGGCAGTCTTTTTTGAAGGTGAGCGCCATGCGCTCGCTGGTGGAGTTTTTGGCCCGGCATGACCTGCCGGTGTATTTTGCCGCCGGACTGCTTAGGCTTTGGGGGGAAAAGGCCGTCTCCATGCTGGAGCGCAACCCGTATATCCTATGCGCCGAACAGTTTGGCCTGCCTTTTGGAAGGGCCGACGAGCTGGCTGCTGACTTGGGAATCGACGAGCAAAGCCCCGTTCGGCTTGATGCTGCGATTTTATACGAGCTGCGCTTTAATATGCAAAACGGCCACGCTTTTATTCCGCAGGACAAGCTGCTGCCTATTGCAACCCAGCTGTGCGGCGAAGCGTTGGAACAGGCAATTGCCGAGCGGCTGGAAGCTTTGCGCGAGCGCGGAGATATTGTCTGCGATCCTGTGGGCGACAGGATTGCCTGTTATCTTGGTCCGGTTTATCAGTGCGAATGCTTTCTGGCTGATGAAATCGGCCGCCTGCGCGCCATGAAGCTGGCGCCGCCGCACGATTTGGAAAGGCGCATCCGCCGGCAGGAAAAGGAAAAGGGAATACGCTACGCCGAAGGGCAGAAGCAGGCCATGTGTCTGTGCTTTGAAAGCGGAGTTTCACTCATTACCGGCGGTCCTGGCACCGGCAAAACAACGGCGCTGCTCACCATGATCGAGCTGATAGAAGGGGCGGGGCTTCGCGCCAGCCTGTGCGCGCCGACCGGCCGGGCGGCCAAACGCATGAGCGAGCTGACCGGGCGCGAGAGCAAAACGCTGCACCGATTGCTCGAAGCCGGCTTTGACATGGAGAGCGGACTGTTGCGCTTTAAGCGCAATGAGCAAAACCCACTCGACACCGACGTTGTCATTGTCGATGAAAGCTCGATGCTTGATTTGATGCTGGCCGCTTCACTGCTGCGCGCTATGAAGCCGCACACCCGCCTGGTGCTGGTAGGGGACGCCGATCAACTGCCGCCGGTGGGGCCGGGCAGCTTTTTCGCCGACCTGCTGGCCAGCGAATGCGTACCTTCGGTGCGCCTGACCGAGATTTTCCGTCAGGCGCAAAACAGCGATATCGTCGTCAACGCCCACCGCATCAACAGCGGGCAAATGCCCGATTTGCGAAAAAACAGCGGAGATTTCTATTTTACTACCGTACGCTCGGACGATGCGGCAGTGCGAACAATTTCGTCTCTTATTACCGAGCGAATTCCCGGCTATTTCGGCATCGAGCCCGGCGACATTCAGCTGATCTGCCCTTCGCGTCAAATGGCCTGCGGTACGGAAAACCTGAACCGCGTTTTACAGCAGGAGCTCAACCCGCCGTCACCGCAGAAACCCGAAGCGTATTTTGGCCCGGTGGCTTTCCGGCTGGGCGACCGCGTGATGCAGGTGCGCAACAATTACGACCTTTTGTGGCGGCGGCTCGACCCGCCCGAGGTGGGCAGCGGCGTATATAATGGCGATGCCGGGCAGATTGTTATGGTCGACCCAGCTGCACGGGTGCTGACCGTACGATTTGAAGATCGCGACGCCGATTACAGCTTTGACGAGCTTTCACAGCTGGAACACGCTTATGCCATCACGGCGCATAAATCGCAGGGCAGCGAATATCCCGCCGTCATCCTGCCGGTTTTTCGCGCGCCCGAGCGGCTTTTGAACCGGAGTTTATTTTATACAGCTGTCACCCGTGCGCGGCAGCTGCTGGTGCTGGTGGGCAGTGAGTCGACCGTGGAGAAAATGGTGATGTCGGATAAAAAGACCCGACGGTACAGCGCGCTGCGCCGGCGGATTCGGCAGAGGTGCGCTGATGAAAGGTGAGTTGCTGCGGCTTTTGTTTCCGCCGCGCTGTGCCTTTTGCAATCGTTTTTTGCAACGGGGCGAGATGGAAATCTGTGCCCGGTGCATGGGCGAACTGCGTTTTTTACCGCCCGGACAGGTTAAAACGCCTGAATTTGTCGACCGGTGCGTCGGCGCGCTGGCATATGAAGAAAAGGTGCGCACAGCGATACACCGCCTGAAGTTCCGCGGCAGACAGTCGACTGCGAAGCCGTTGGGGCGGTTGCTGGCCCATCAGATTCAGACGCAACTGGACGAAGTTTTTGACTTTGTCACATGGGTTCCGACCAGCGCGCACAACCTGCGCGAGCGCGGGTACGATCACGCGCAGCTCATTGCCGAACAAGTAGCCTGTTATCTGGAGATACCGTTGGTACAGGCGCTGAAGCGCAGCCGTCAAACGCAGCCCATGTATGGGCTGAACCCGGCCGAACGCCGCGCCAATGTATTTGACGCTTTTAGCATTGTAAAAACTGCATCGGTTTTGGATGCGCGCGTGCTCATTGTCGACGATATTCTGACGACAGGCGCGACTTTTTCCGAGTGCGCCAGGACACTGCGCGAGGCCGGCGCAGAACAGGTGTGCGCTGCAGCGGCGGCCGTCGCTAAAAAAACATGATAACTCGCAAAATGTTGTTGAAAAGTGCCGTCTAATTGGATATAATAAACTCATTGCAAATAAAAATGGGGACTTTTTACTTTTTCAGCTGCACGACGGGGCTGTGTCAAGGAATAAAGGACTGGACGTAGGAATCATCAGGAAAGTGTGAGGTGCAAAAATATGTCGTCTGGAGATATCGGGATTGATCTGGGAACAGCTTCTGTTCTTGTTTTTGTAAAAGGAAAGGGAATCGCGCTGTGCGAGCCGTCGGTGGTCGCCGTTGATAAATCAACGGGTAAAATCTTGGCCGTCGGGTCGGATGCACAGAGTATGCTGGGCAGAACGCCGGGCAATATTGTCGCCGTGCGTCCTTTGCGTGAGGGCGTTATTTCCGACTATGAAATGACCGAGAAGATGATCAAGGAGTTCATTAAAAAAGTGCTGGGTTTCCGCCTGATGAAGCCCAATATCATCATCTGCATTCCCAGCGTCATTACCGAAGTGGAAGAGCGCGCCGTCATTGACGCCGGTACGCAGGCCGGCGCGCGCCGCGTTTTCCTGATTGAAGAACCGGTGGCGGCTGCCATCGGCGCGGGCATCGATATTTCCAAGCCGAACGGCAACATGGTGGTCGACATTGGCGGCGGGACAAGCGATATCGCCGTTATCTCGCTCGGCGGCATTGTAGAGTCGACGTCTATCAAAGTGGCCGGTGATAAATTTGACGAATCGATAGTCAAATATATCCGCCGCAAGCACAATGTGCTCATTGGTGAGCGCACCGCAGAAGAAATGAAAATGACCATCGGCTGTGTGTACCCGCGCCCCGAAGAGAAGACGATGGAGGTCAAGGGGCGCTGCCTGATGACCGGCCTGCCCCGCATCTTTACTGTCAGCTCGTCTGAGATGATTGAGGCTTTTGAAGAGGTGACGGCCAAAATTATTGAGGCGGTCCACTCGGTATTGGAGCGGACTGCGCCTGAATTGGTTGGTGATATCGCTACCAACGGCATTGTTATGACAGGCGGCGGCAGCCTGATTTATGGCTTTGATAAGCTGATTGAATCCAAAACAGGCATTGCCACACGTGTTGCCGACGACGCCATTTCCTGCGTTGCATATGGAACGGGCAAGGCGCTGGAAAACATCGATATCATGCAGGACGGTACAATGAATCTGACGCGCAAGCGCCAGATGATGTAACCGATGAGCCGCAGGCGCCGGGGGTCTTTGGGCTTTCGGCGCTTTTTGGCGGCCGCAGGATAAAGAAAAGAGGAAGGGCATGACGACATTATACATAATCCGGCACGGTGAGACGACAGGTAACGACGCAGGGCGGTTTCAGGGCAGCACCGATTGTCCGTTAAGCGAGCAGGGGCGCCGGCAGATTGACCGATTGGGGGAGCGCTGCCGGGATTTGCCTTTTGACGTGCTGATTTCCAGCCCGCTTGTGCGCGCGCGCGACACGGCGAAGGCCGCTAACCGTTATCATGGTCTGCCTTTGCAGATTGAGCCCGATGTGGCGGAAATGCACTGCGGCGAATGGGAGGAAAAGTCGTGGGATGAGCTGCGCGCCGGTTACCCGGCTGAGATGGAGATGTGGCGCGAAACGCCGTGGCTCTTTCAGTCCCCCGGCGGTGAAAACATGCAGCAGGTCTATCAGCGTGTCAACCGCGCGCTGCTTCGTATTTTGGAAGAGAACCGGGGAAAAACAATCGCTGTGGTATCGCATGGCTGTGCCATTCGCAATGCCCTGTGCTTTTTTCATGGGTATGGCATTGAAAGGATTAACGAAATGCCCTGGGTACGGAACACATCTATCACCCGAATCGACGTTGACGATCAGGGAAAGACAGAGGTTGTCTTTGAAAATGACTTCGAACACGTCAAAGACATCGTAAAGCTGTAAAACGGCCTTCAAACATTGAAAAACTGTAAAATTAAAAGAACACGGCCTGTCGGAAATCCTGACAGGCCGCGTATTTTTGCATAGAAGCCGCGGTTATGTGAGATCCTTGAAATTCATTGCCTGATGAATAGCTGCAAGAAAAGCGGTATAGACCTCAAGAAAATCGCCGCCCGTATAATGTACGACATTGTGGCGTTCCGGGTCGGCAGTAAAACCGCAGATATTGCAGGCGAGCTGCGCCATGGTGGCTGCGGAGAGCGTCAGTTCGAGATGAACGGGTCCGTCGACATGCAGCGGTTTGATCTGCGTGCGATTGCGGACTGCCGCTTCAGCGGTTTTTTCAATATCGGCGGCCGTCGCACTGGGATGCCGGCAAAGCGCGGTTCCATTTCCGATGCATTCCTTGGTGGTGACGGTATGTACGCCGGGCATCAGCTGCTGGCAGCGCGCAGCAAGACAGTTATCGCCGGTGACCATGACAAGCGGTGTGCCGAAATGGCCGGCAACATGGCCGACAATGTCGGCTTCACCAAAGGATACGCCGTTGATTTTGGCGTCCAGAACCATCCCGTAAATAAACGTATGGCTGATGATGCCTTTAAAGCCCTTGGGGCAATGGTAACCGACCAGGATAGCGGCGTCAAAGCCGCGCTCCAGCCCTTCGGCCATGACGAGCGGCTTGTCAGCGCCGGACAGCAGGCTGGCCCGGGGGTCCAGCTGATCAAGCACCAGGTTATCGCCCAAATTGTGGCAGTCGTTGACCAGGATTTCGTCAGCGCCCGCTGCGACAGCTCCCCGGATGGCGGCGTTGACGTCGTTGGCCATCATTCGCCGCAAAAAGCCATAGTCGGGCTTTTCGGGCAAAACCTGGGTCAGCTTGAAAATTCCGCTGATGCCCTCCGCGTCGACAGAAATGTACACTTTCATTTTTTTCACACCTTCCTTATTATTCAGCGGGGAAGCCGTCCCAGATGCGCCAGACGTCTCCCGCGCCCATGCTGAAGATAATATCGCCCGCCCGGGCGTTCTGCTCGATAAACTGTCGGGCTTCGCTGAATCCGGCGACATTGACAGCCCCGGGAATCAGTTCAGAAAGATAATGGCCGTTGATGCCGGCCGTATTGATTTCCCGGCTGGCGTAAATATCGGTGATGACGCAGACATCGGCATGGGAAAGAGCCTGAGCAAACTCTTCACGCAGAGAAATCGTCCGGGAATAGGTGTGTGGCTGGAAAATACAGATGACACGCGCAGGTTCCATGGAGCGGGCCGCTTTGAGCGTAGCCTCAATTTCGCTGGGATGATGGGCGTAGTCGTCAAAGAGCAGGGCGCCATGGTATTTTCCCTTGGATTCGAAACGCCGGCCGACGCCGCGGTAAGCGGCAATGCCATCGGCAAAAGCCTGTGGCGGAACGTTCAGGCAGATGGCGCAGGCCGCCGCAGCCAGCGCGTTGGAAAGATTGTGCTCGCCCGGCACCGAAAGGGCCAGACGGCACCACAGACTGCCTGACGAGACGACGTCAAAGCTGTAAAATCCCTTATCGCAGACAATATTTTGCGCGGTGACATCAGCCCCGGGCAGCAGTCCGAAGGTCATAACACGGCGGTTGAGCCCTTCGACAGCGCGCATGGTGTTGGGGTCGTCACGATTGGCGATGACAATGCCGTCTGCGGGGACGAGTGAGGCAAAATGTCGAAAAGATGCAATGATGTCATCGGTATCACTGAAAAAATCCAGATGATCGCGGTCAATATTCAAAATGACGGCTATAGTAGGGGAGAAGCTGTGGTAACTGTTTTTATATTCACAGGCTTCGGCGACAAAAAGGTCGCGTTTTCCGATGCGCAGCGTACCGCCCCCGATGCTGGAAAGCTCGCCGCCCACCATGACGGTGGGATCCAGGCCGGCGCTTTGCGCAAAGGTCGCCACCATTGACGTAGTCGAAGTTTTGCCATGAGTGCCGGCGATGCAGACGGAGTGGCCATAACGCCCCATAAGCAGTCCCCACGCCTGCCCGCGTTCGACAACGGGAAGCCCCAGCCGCCGCGCGGCGATAATTTCGGGGTTCTGATCCAAAACCGCCGCAGTGCGGATGACGGCGGCCGCCCCTTCAACATTGGACTCACGCTGGCCGATAAAAATACGTGCTCCCAGCTGTTCGAGCCGGTCGGTAAAGGGAGAACGCTCGCGATCAGAGCCCTGTATGCAGGCCCCCATATCCAGTAAAAGCTCAGCCAGAGCGCGCATGGATACACCGCCGATGCCGCTTAAATGGATGGGTTTTTTTGCCGATATCAGCTTTTCAAGCTCGGTCAAAGTCATGAAGACACCCCATTTGTTCATTGTAAATTGAAGCGCGCCAGCTGGCGCGGGCAAACATCATGCAGTATGCCATAGCTATTATATCGCAAAAGTGGTAAAATATAAATAGTATAAATTTGCTTTCTGCATATTTTGCAGCGGTACAGGGGGAAAAGGCATGCGCGTTCTTATTCTGACCGTTTCGGCCGGATACGGTCACACAGCCACGGCGAAATCCATTGAGCAACGGCTGATAGATCGGGGAATACCGACAGAATGTATCGACGTCTATCAATATGTCAATAAGCTTATTTCGGAAACCATCGATAAAAGCTCGCTGCTGTATGCAAAATATACGCCCGAGGTTTACCGCCTGATTTACCAGTACCTCGACTCCGGCGCTCTGGACGACCGTTTTAACCTGATGAGCTTTATCAACGCGCTGTGTACCTATAAGTTTGAGAAGCTGCTGCGTGAAATGAATCCGGAATTCATCATCTGCACACATGTTTTTGCGGCGCAGCTGGTGCATGAACTGAAGAAAAAAGGGCGCTGCCACGCGCAGCTGCTCGGCATTTGCACCGACTATACCATTCATCCTTATTGGGAAACGCTTTCAACCATGGATCATTTTATTATTGCCAGCGAAGCGCTGGTGTACCGTGCCGTCAAAAAGGGGATCCGGCGCGATATTATCCATCCGCTTGGCATTCCGGTTCACCCCAAGTTTTATCGCAGGATGGAAAAGAGCGAAGCGAGGCGCCAGCTCGGTTACGAAAGCGACAGCAAGGTCATTTTATTGATGGGAGGCGGGCTGGGCTATGGTTTGGTCGACGACGAGGCCGGAAAGATTCTGTCGGTGCGGCAGAAGATAGAGCTGGCTGTTGTCTGCGGCAATAACCATAAGCAGAAGAGTGATTTTGAGCGTTTGCGCGACAGTATGCCCTTTGCCCGAATCCATGTATATGGATTTGTCGACAATGTCCATGAGATGATGGATGCCGCTGATATTCTGGTGTCTAAACCGGGTGGGCTGACTGTGACTGAGGCCCTGCTCAAAGGTTTGCCCATGGTGGTCATCAACCCCATTGCCGGGCACGAAGAGCGCAATTTGGAATTTCTGCTTAATCAGGGTGCATGTGTACGGGCCGAGCGCTCCTTTCCTTTGGACGAAGCCATCGCCATGCTGCTCAACGACGCCCAGCGGGTCGAAGATATGAAGCGGCGTATCGATTGCATTTCCAAGCCCAACGCAGGCGGCGATCTCGTCGATTTGGTGGCCAGGCAGCTTGCCGGTTCGGCCTTTTAAGGCTCTGTTTAAAAATACAAACCCAAAAAGCCTTTCTTTCATACAATGTGAAAGAAAGGTTTTTTGATTTTTTCAAAGGGGTTGATATGGTTTGCAGGCATTTGAAACAAAGAATTTTGCCGTCATTGGCGGTGACAGCCGACAGGCGCGTTTGTGCGGCCTGCTGGCGCAGGAGGGGCATCGTGTGCGGGCTTTTGCTCTGGATCGGTGCAGCCTGCCGCCGCAGACGACACAGTGCGACACAGTGCGTGAGGCGTGTGCCGAAGCCGATTGCGTCGTTTTGCCCATGCCGCTTTCACGCGAACAGGGAATGCTCAATGCGCCGCTTGCGCGTGAAGCGGTGCCGGTGTGCGACGTGTTTGCCGGGATGGAGGCAGGGATGCTGGCATGTGGCGGGGCGATTGACGGGCCGAGCCGGCAGCTGGCGGAAAAACAGGGCGTCCGCTTGGTCGATTATCTGGAGCGCGAGGAACTGGCGGTGGCCAATGCCGTACCGACGGCCGAAGGCGCCATCCAAATTGCGATGGAGGAGCTGCCGGTCACCATCAGCGGCAGCAGCTGCCTGGTCATTGGCAGCGGACGCATCGGGAAAGCACTGAGTGCGCGGCTGCGGGCGCTGGGGGCATCGGTTGCCGTGTCGGCGCGTAAACCGCGGGATTTGGCCTGCATCCGCGCAATGGGCAACCGCCCGCTGTACACATCGTCGCTGGAATATGAGCTGTCCGGCTTTAATGCCATTTTCAACACGGTTCCGGCTTTGGTGCTGGGAAAAGCACAGCTGCGGCGCGTGCGCGGGGACGCGCTCATCATTGACTTGGCATCGCGCCCAGGCGGCGTTGACTTTGATTACGCGCATGAGCTGGGGCTTCAGGTGCATTGGGCGCTGTCGCTGCCTGGAAAAGTCGCGCCGCTGACGTCGGCAGAGATCGTACGCGATACGGTCTGCAACATTATGGAGGAGGGGATTGGATGAAAGGGAAACGCATTGGCGTTTGTATTACCGGCTCGTTCTGCACCTTTTCACGTGCGCTTGAAGTGCTGCGGGTATTGGCCGAAAACAACGAAGTGACCGCTATTTTATCCCCGGCCAGCGCGCAAACTGACACCCGGTTTTTTAAAGCAGAGGATTTTTGCGCACAGGTCCAAGCCATTACCGGCCGTCCGGCCATGACGAGCATTGTACAGGCCGAGCGCATCGGACCGGAAAAGCTTTTTGACATCATGCTGATTGCTCCGTGTACAGGCAATACGCTGGCAAAGCTTAACTGGGGCATAACCGATACATCGGTGCTCATGGCGGCCAAAGCGCATGTGCGAAACGGCCGGCCGCTGGTGCTCGCCGTTTCGACAAACGACGCTTTGGGAACGGCGGCGCAGAATATCGGCGGGCTTTTGAACCGCAGGCTGGTTTATTTTGTACCGTTCCGGCAGGATGATCCTGTGAAGAAGCCGCGATCTATGGTGGCTGATTTCACACTGTGTGAAGCGGCGCTGGACAGCGCGCTGGCAGGCGTGCAATTGCAGCCGATGATACTATAAAGGTTGTGTTTGACTTGTAGCTGTAATATAATGACAGGTAAAAACAGAAAGGATGAACTGCATGAAAGTCCTGATGCTCAACGGAAGCCCGCACGAAAACGGCTGCACGGCCACAGCGCTTACGGAGGTGGCGTCGGCTCTGCGGCAGGAAGGGGTCGACAGTGAGATTGTCTGGCTGGGGAAAAGCCCCATCCGCGACTGTACGGCCTGCGGCGCCTGCCAAAAGCTGGACAGTCAATGCGTGTTTAGCGACGATCTGGTCAACGAGGTATGTCAAAAAGCACGGGAGGCCGACGGCTTTATTTTTGGAACGCCAGTCTATTACGCGCACCCATCAGGGGCGGTGCTCTCTTTCCTCGATCGGCTGTTTTATGCCGCAGACGCCGAAATCTTTGCCCGCAAGCCGGGTGCAGCCGTGGCGTCAGCACGCCGGGCAGGGACAACGGCGTCGCTCGACGTGCTCAATAAATATTTTGCCATTGCTCAAATGCCGATTGTCTCGTCACAATATTGGAACATGGTACATGGAAATACCCCTGAACAGGTCAGACAGGATCTGGAAGGGCTGCAAATTATGCGCACGCTGGGGAAAAATATGGCCTGGTTACTCAAATGCATCGAGGCCGGCAAAAAAGCAGGCATTCTACCGCCGGAAGACGAACCCAGGCAGCGCACCAACTTTATACGGTAAAAAAGAGCCCTGTGCCGCGGCACAGGGCTCTTTTGCAGCTATTCAACGTGTTCATCATCCGCAGCACCTTGAGAAGGAGCAGAAGCGTTGGGCGCATTTTCCGTTTTTTTCCGGCGGCGCCGGCGCCGGCGTTTTTTGCCGCTTCCTTCTGCCGGAGCGGCCGGTTTCTCTGCATCACAGGAAAGAGTGACAACAAAGTCCTTTACGATAGGGGCTTCGACGGCGAGCATGGCGCGGGCGCCGTCACGGGGGAGAAAAACGGTCGAGCAGCCTGCCCCGATATTAATGTGGCCGATGTCGGCGCGACGCACACGGCCGCTGTCGGTCAGTGCGGAAATAATATGATTGGGTGAAATGCCGTGTTCGCTGCCGACATCCAGCGTCAGCGCAACCAGTTCGCCGTTCGCTTCACCGCTTGGAGAACGGGGGCTGGCGCGTCCGCTTTCCCGCCTGGAGCGCCCCGAGCGGCGCGGGCGATCCGCGTGCTCGTGTCCTTCGCTGCTGCGCAGCGTGTCGACTTCCGCATCTTCCAGCCCGTCGATCACAAATAAATCGAGCTGCGCCCCGGTGCTTTCGACAATGGTTGCCAGGTCAAAAAGCTCGCCGTGGCCGGCGACCAGTGTATATGCGGCGCCCAGATTGCCGGCGCGGCCGGTGCGGCCGATGCGGTGGGTATAATACTCGGTGTCCTGCGGCATATCATAGTTGATGATGGCTTCAACGCCGGTGGCGTCAATGCCGCGCGCCGCGACATCGGTCGCGATGAGCACGTTGACTTTACCTGCCTTGAAGTCCTGCATGATTTTGGTGCGGGCCGACTGGCGCATATCCCCATGCAGGGCAGTGGCCAGCAATCCACGCCGGCGCAGGCTTTCGGTCAGCACGTCAACCATGCGCTTGGTGTTGCAAAAAATAAGGGCGCGGGTGATTTCCTCCATTTCAAACAGACGGAGAACGGCGCTCATCTTGCGCTTGACAGGGACTTCGCAGTAGTATTGCGAAATGAGATCAAAGGCCGTCTGGCCGTCGTCGCCTTCGATGAGCAGCGGAGTGTGCTGAAAGCGTTCGGTCAGGCGCAGAATGGCGGACGGCATGGTAGCCGAAAACAAAAGGGTTTGCCGTTCTTTCGGCGTACAGCGCAAAATGGCCTTCATATCGTCGAGAAAGCCCATGTTGAGCATTTCGTCAGCTTCGTCCAGCACAACCATGCGCACCTTGTCCAGCTCAAGCGTGCCGCGGTGCAGATGGTCAATAATACGACCCGGGGTGCCGACGACAATTTCGGCGTATTTGAGGTCATTGATCTGGTTGATGATCGATGCGCCGCCATAAACCGGTACGACGCAGAGCTCTTTATACCGGGAGAATTTCTGCATTTCGCCGCACACCTGCAAAGCCAGCTCGCGTGTAGGGAGCAGGATGAGCACCTGCGGGCCGCCCCCGCCGCTCTGGCACAACTCGACAGCGGGCAAGCCGAAAGCAGCCGTTTTGCCGGTGCCGGTGCTTGAGCGCCCGATGACGTCGCGCCCTTCGAGTACGACCGGAATGGCCTTTTGCTGAATCTCTGTCATTTCGGTAAAGCCTAGCTCCCCGACCGCCCTGAGAAGCTCGGGCGATAAAGGCAGGGCGGCAAAGGAATTGCTGTCCATTTTATCCTACTTTCTCATGAAAAAGGCAAGGAAATCCCTTTCCCTGCCTTTTCATGCTGCTTTACAAGATTTCTGACAATTATTATACCACAAGCGCGTGCAAAAGCAAGGCTTTTGGTAAAAAAGCTGTTTAGAGTATCTTTTTACTCAAAATTCTGTCTTGAAAATGTTAAAAAATCGGGCAAAAATGTAACTTTCTATTGGTGGATTTTCTTGCGGACGGTATTTATAATTGTATCAAAACGAAATACGGGAGAGAGCAAATATGAGTTTGGGGAACAGCCTTTTCAATGCGCGGAAAAAAAGCGGCCTGTCACAGGAGGAAGTTGCTGAAAAACTGGGGGTTAGCAGGCAGACTATTTCAAAATGGGAGCTTGACGAAACACTTCCGGATATATGCCAGTCTAAAAAGCTGTCCAATCTGTATCATTTGACGCTGGATGAGCTGATAGATTTTGACGTTGATGCCAAAGAGATTGAACAGATGATCGAGAATACAAGTGAGGAAATAGTACAAAAAATAGATTGGACAAGAGCATGGGCGAAAAAATACCCTATACTGGCGTCTTATCAAGAGAAAATTGATATAAATAATTATGCAGTCAAAATAAGAGAGCTGCTTGATAATCTGAAAACGCAGTATGGCTATAATGATTTAGATGCTATGTTAGTGTTAAAAGATATTTTGTCACATGTATGGGATACCAATAAATCGCAAGGTCAGATATGATTCCATTTGACGACTTTAAGCTGGCGGTGTTATAATATTTCAAACAGCGGTTCGGATTTGGATTGCTTCACCGCACCAACCCCACAAGATCGGTGATTTTGTGGGGTTTTTTCGTGAACTTTTGACAGAGAATGGCGCTTTGGCAGGAAGGCTGGTAATAATGTCTTTGTATAAACAGTTTCAGCAGCTGGGCGTTGACACTGCTGCGATAGGCTTTGCAGCGGGCAGCGAAACCGGCGGGTATTTTTGTACTCCGGTGGGCGCCAGAGTCTTTGGCTGGGCCGGGGTAGACGGAATCCACTTTTGCTTTGTGCAGGGTTTCGGGGATATGGTGTTTGCTGTAAACCCCATGAACTCGCCTAATGAAGTGCATCCGCTGGCCAGAAGCTTTAAAGATTTTTTGCGTTTGGTACTTGTCTGCGGAAGTACAGACGCTTTGGAACAGGCACATGGTTGGTCACAGGAGCAATTCGAGCAGTTCTTGCGTGAAAACCCCCGGACGTCGGAACAGGATGCGGTTTTACAGGCTATTTCCAGCGGCCTGTCATTGGCGCCAATGAAGGATCCGTTTACCTATATCACGACCCTGGAGGCTGAGTTCGATAAAAGTCAGCTGAAATACCCCAAAGAATATAAAGAGCACAATGGGGTCGTGCCTGAGCCGAATGTATCCGAATGGAAAGTGTATTTCAGCAGCGGATTTTCCGGCGGCGGCCGGGAACGTGCAGGGCGTGAGATGGCGGTACGCCGCCAATTCATCTGGGGGGATGAACTATGGCTGATTCCCGCCGTTTACAGTTGTGGAAAGGGGCTTGTGATCGATTTTTGCGCACAGATTGCACCAGAACGCATTCGTTTGTTTATAGAAAAATGGAACCTTATGGATGAAGTGCAAATCGACGGGTATACAGAGGAACAGCGTGAGCAGATGGATGCGGAAAACCCGTTAAACCGCTTGATAGATGCACAAATTTCGTTTAAAGAGAAAAACTATGCTTCCAAGAATGGGTATGGCACAGTGTGGAATCCATGCCTGCCAGAGAATGAGCATATGGACACAGACGCCAAAAGATTGCTGGAGCATTATGAACTGGATCCTGCCTTTGGGTGGGTGTTCTGGCGCATGGCGTTCCCGTTGCCGCGGCAGAGAAAAGCAGAACTCCGGGCATTCAATGTTACGCTGTCGCAAGAACCTGTTGCCATACCAGGGCCGCGGTTTTATTCAGCGGAACCGGGAAAAACAGTGACCTTTATTCATCCAACGAGCGGCGTGCAGCATGTATTGACAATAGAATCCTGTGAACGGCAGGAAGCGCCCCAGCTTTTTTGCCAGGACCGCGAATGGGAGCTCCCGACCCGTTTTACGGCCATACAGTTTACGCTGTCGCCCGATCTGCCGGCTTCGGCCTTTTTTGTCACCGACTGCGCAAAGGGTGATCATCCGAAACGGACATTACCCGAGGGAAAAGCGCCGGACGGAGCGGCATCTATTGGTATTATAGGCGGAGCAGACGGCCCTACAGTGATCTCTATGCTCAGGGTTCCATCCGGTGGGCGGAGTCACAGCGCCTGTTCGGCACTGCGGTTCGAGTGGGCAGATGACGTCGAATGGCGCATGGTTTTCCACGAAAAGCAAAGGGAAGACAGGACGGTTGAGATAACGCTACAGGATTAATGAATGCCTGTCAGTCAATGAAAAGGGAAGGAAATTGCAAATATGGAATGGATTGCTGCGGCTGCGGCGGTGCTTTTGGCGGTATTATTGCTCGTGGGCTTCTGGTTGACGGGAAGAAAACTCAAAGTGCTGGAGCAGAAAATGGGGGATACAGATACTTTATCTGCGCAGATCAATGAAATACGGCAGGACGAAATCAAGCTGATGGCTCGTCAGGACATGCTTGTCCAGTCGACAGAAAATGCGCTGAATAAGCTGGGACAGTCGATGGAGAGCTCGATGGACAAGCTGGGGCGCAAAATGCTGGAAAACACGATGCAAAGCGAGCAGAAGCTTGATAACATGCGGCGAACGCTGAGCGACGGCGTGCGCGGAATGCAGGAAAGCAATCGCGCTCAGCTGGATGACATTCGTAAGACGGTCGATGAGAAATTGCAGAGCACACTGGAGAAAAAACTGAATGATTCCTTCCAAATGGTCAGCGAACGGCTTGAACAGGTGTATAAGGGATTGGGAGAAATGCAGTCGCTGGCGGCCGGCGTGGGAGATCTCAAAAAGGTTTTGTCCAATGTAAAATCGCGCGGCGTACTGGGGGAAATTCAACTGGGCGCCATTTTGGAGCAGATTCTTTCACCGGAGCAGTACGCAAAAAACGTCGCCACAAAAAAAGGGAGTCAGAACGTTGTGGAATATGCCGTCAAACTGCCGGGCGATGACGGGACGCCGGTCTGGCTGCCCATCGATGCTAAATTTCCGGCTGACGCCTATGAGCAGCTTCTGGATGCCTATGATTCAGCGGAGCCGGCGCAGGTCGAAGCGGCGCTCAAGCTGCTGCGTGAGCGCATCCGCGGCTTTGCACGGGACATTCATACCAAATACATATCGCCTCCGGCCACAACCGACTTTGCCATCATGTTCCTGCCTGTCGAAGGACTTTATGCCGAAGTGGTGCGCGCCGGAATGGTAGAGCAGCTTCAGCGCGATTATAAAGTGAATATCGCCGGGCCGACCACCATGGGGGCATTGCTCAACAGCCTGCAAATGGGATTTCGGACACTTGCTATTCAGAAGAGATCCAGCGAAGTGTGGAAGGTTCTCAGCTCGGTAAAAACGGAATTCGACACCTTCGGTGCGGTGTTGGAAGCGACACAGAAGCGGCTGGAGCAGGCCGGAAGTGAACTGGATAAGCTGGTTGGGGTGCGCACCCGGCAGATTCAAAGCAAACTGCGCAGCATACAGACGCTGCCGGAAAACCAGGAGTCTTTACTGGAGGAATAGGGAATGTTTGAACTGATACGCAAGGAAGGACACGCCCGGCGCGGTGTTTTTCACACGCCGCACGGGGTGGTACAGACTCCTGTTTTTATGAATGTAGGTACGCAGGCAGCTATTAAAGGGGCGCTTTCAGCAGACGATCTTCATCAAATTGGGTGCCAGGTTGAGCTGTCCAACACTTACCATCTGCATGTACGTCCTGGTGAATCGGTCATTCACGAGTTAGGAGGCCTTCATCAATTTATGTGTTGGAATGGTCCTATTCTGACAGACAGCGGGGGATTTCAGGTTTTTTCACTGGCCAAGCTGCGCAAAATTACGGAAGAGGGTGTACAGTTTAACGCGCATACAGACGGCCATCGTATTTTTATGGGGCCGGAGGAGAGTATGCGCATTCAGTGGGCGCTGGGTTCGGATATTGCTATGGCATTTGACGAGTGCATTGAAAACCCTGCTCCGCATGATTATGTGCAGAAGTCCTGTCAGCGGACGGCACGCTGGCTGGCACGCTGTGACGCCGAATTGAAGCGGCTGAAGCAGCAGGAAAATACCGTGAATCCGGGGCAGATGCTGTGGGGCATTAACCAGGGGGGAACGCATCCGGATTTGCGCATTGAGCATATGAAGCAGATCGCCGGGCTGGAGCTGCCCGGCTATGCTATCGGCGGGCTGGCCGTCGGGGAATCGACAGAGGTCATGTACGACATTATCGAGCAGGTCGAGCCATATATGCCTTCTGACCGCCCGCGATATCTGATGGGCGTGGGAACCCCATCCAATATCATTGAGGGCGTGTGGCGCGGCATAGACTTTTTTGACTGTGTGATGCCGGCACGCAATGCAAGGCATGGACATCTGTTTACCAGTCAGGGGATTATCAATTTAAACAACGCAAAATATATCACCGATGCCCAGCCCATCGACGAGGCGTGCGGCTGCCCGTTCTGTCAAAAATATTCTCGTGCCTACCTGCGCCACCTGCTTCGTTCCGGAGAGATGCTGGGAATGCGTTTTGCCGTCATGCACAATTTGTATTTCTATAATCAACTGATGAACGATATTCGGCAGGCGTTAGACAATGGGACTTTTGCAGAATTTCGAAAGGAAAAAAGCGAGCGTTTGGCGAAGAGAATCTGAGGTAAAGCGACTGGGGCGGTTTTTGTGCTTGCTTTTTGCACAAGCGTCCGGTATAATAAAAATGTTAACAATTTTTAGGAAGAGGAGGAAAAAAGATGGGAGACTATACCGGGTATATCTGGATAGTACTGATGCTGGCACTTTTTTACTTTATGCTCATTCGTCCGCAGAAGAAAAAAGAGAAAGCCGATCGCATATTGCGCAACAGCTTAAAGCCGGGTGATTTGATTGTGACGATTGGCGGCTTTACCGGCAGGGTGCTCAATGTTAAAGACGACATTGTCACGTTTGAAACGGGAGCCGATCGCACCAAGCTGACCATTAAAAAATGGGCTATCCAGTCCAAAGAAAGCCCTGAAGAAGAATCCAAGACCGAAGAATTGCCTGAAAACAACGGTCAGGAAGACAAAACGGAATAACCCAGTGCTAAATAAGGCGCCCCCTGCATAGTTTTTGTATCAGACAAGATGCCATGCAGGGGGTTTTTCTATGCGGAATCGGAGAAAGAGACCAGCAGAAAAAACAGGGAAACGTGAAGCAGCAGGCGGGGCGATTTCTGCCAAAAGGATCGGCTTTGCCGTCGGGATTGGCATGTTTATACTGTTGCTGACTGCTCTGGTGCTGTCCGTATTAACGGCATCAGGCACATTGCCGGCAGAGCATATCCAAATCTATACCGGGGGAACGATATTTGCAGGCGGTTTTGCATGTTCCATTGTCGCCGGCGGGAATAAGCGAAAATTGCTTTCCGCCCTTTTAGCCGTTGCCGGGATGTTGGCCTTGCTGGCAATTGCGGGGACAGCGGCATTTTCCGGCGCATTCGTTATAAAAAATTTTCTGATGGTGTTGATTCTTTTACTGATTTCATGTATGATTGGTAGTGTAATTTCGACAGCATTACATTAAAAGGAGCCTAGACATGAAACACGTGAAAACAATCAACAAAGCCAATTTGAAAAAAACGGCAGTAGGCGGCGGCTGCGGCGAATGCCAGACCTCTTGTCAGTCTGCCTGCAAAACCTCGTGCACTGTTGCCAATCAAAAGTGTGAAAAACGCAGATAAAATATGAATTTGAAACGGCAGGCATCCGCCGGGTGCCTGCCGTTTTTATGTGTAAAGGAGAGACGGATAAAATGGTTCATTGCTTTGAGCAGGGGAATATCAAGTTGGCACTGGACGTCGCCAGCGGCGCGGTACATTTGCTTGACCCCGTGGCGTATCGACTGTGCACCATGCTTGTACCCCCGCTGACCGAACGGTGCCCTGAAGAATTTATCAAGGCTTTAACGCCTTTAACAGCTGCTGAGATACAGGAAGCATACAGTGAGCTTTACAGCCTTTATCAGGAAGGGCTGCTGTTTTCGGAAGAAGAGCAGCTGCCGGAATCGTTGATCAAACCGGCTGAAAGCCCGATTAAAGCGCTGTGTCTGCACGTGTCACATGACTGCAATTTGCGGTGCGGCTACTGCTTTGCGCAAACGGGAGACTTTGGCACTGTACGCTCGCTGATGGATGCAAAGACGGCGCGAAAAGCAATCGACTTTGTTATTGAGCATTCGGGCAAAAGGCGCAATATCGAAGTGGATTTTTTTGGCGGGGAACCGTTAATGGCAATGGATACTGTCCGCGAGACTGTAAAGTATGCACGGGAACAGGCTTGCAAACATGACAAGCAGTTTCGCTTTACAATTACGACAAATGGCGTCCTGTTGACGGATGACACCATTGAATACCTGAATCGGGAAATGTCCAATGTCGTTTTATCGCTCGACGGGCGGAAGCAGGTCAATGATGATATGCGTAAAACAGTGGCCGGTGGGGGCAGTTATGACATGGTCCTGCCAAAAATGCAGAAACTGGTTCAAAACCGTTCGCCGGAAAAAGATTATTATGTCCGTGGGACATACACTGCAAAAAATCTTGACTTTGTAGAAGATGTTTTGGCCTTATATCATGCGGGGTTTGATCAGATTTCTGTCGAACCGGTGACAGCGCCGGATGGCTGCGGTTATGAGATCAAGCAGTCTGATTTACCGCGCATTCGGGATGAGTACCACAAGCTGGCGCAAACCATGGCCGAAATGCGAAAAAAGGGGACAGGATTTAACTTTTTCCATTTTAATGTGGATTTGGAACAGGGCCCCTGTGTGATCAAAAGGCTGCGGGGCTGCGGCGCTGGCTGTGAGTATGTAGCGGTAACGCCCGAAGGGGATATTTATCCTTGTCACCAGTTTGTCGGTGAAAAGGATTATTATATGGGCAATGTCAAAAACGGCAGCTTCAGTCGCGAGCAGGCACGCGAATTTGCCGGCGTCAATGTGTACACCCGGCCGGCCTGCCGCGACTGCTGGGCAAAATATTATTGCAGCGGCGGGTGCAGCGCCGCCAATTATCACGCGCACGGCCGGATCGATCAAAGCTATGAAATAGGCTGTGAACTGGAGAAAATGCGGCTGGAGTGCGCGCTTTATCTCGCGGCGCTGGATAGTTTGGAAAAGGAATAGATTTGAAGGAAGCCGCCCCTCTCTTATTGTCTTACAGGGAGAGGGGCGGTATTATGTTCACAGGTAAATATACTGGACACGGGCATAGCCGGTATAGCCGTTGTATTCGACGACATACCAGTTTTGCCACTGCCCCCATACGGTCACCTGCGCTCCGTTGGGCGCCTGTGTTACGATGCTGGAAGATGTAGTCGGCCTGCTGCGTATGTTGAGGTTTCCGCTGGTCAGCGATACAGTGCCGGAACGGGGAGGCTGTGCGTTGATGAAGGGGATTCCGAAATATTCGCAC
Source organism: uncultured Clostridium sp. (assembly GCA_947427035.1). Taxonomy (GTDB): domain Bacteria; phylum Bacillota; class Clostridia; order Oscillospirales; family Butyricicoccaceae; genus Ventrousia. Next base: position 15,161 of record CANEGK010000001.1, on the reverse strand, counting down.
AGTGAAATGACCAGCGTGCGGGCAATGGTTTCGATGTTCCCGGCTATCCAATTGGCATCCTGAACGTTGTCATGATAGGCGATTTCAATTAAGACAGCCGGCGCGCGGGTTTTCGCAACCTCGCCAATGGAAGTGGTAGGGAGAACGCGCACACGCTCTGGCAGGGGATAGATGGTTTTAAAGTGGCTGGCAATGATCTCTGCCATACGGCGCCCTCGTGTGCTGGATGGGTAATAATAAATATCCGTACCGCGCACCTGACCGCTGAGAGCGTCCGGCGCTGCGTTGGAATGCAGGGCCAGATAAAAATCATAGTTGCCTGAATTGGCTTGCCGAATGGATGAGGCAGCCGTCATCTGCGGTGTATTGCGGCGGAATTGGATGCCGGATGAACGCAGATAGGGTTCCATGGCATCAGCTACCCGGTTCATATACTGCTCCTCTGTGCCGCCTATAATATAGGGGTTGTTTTCCTGTGTGGAAGGGCTGAGATAAATAGTGGGCATAAAAATCACCTCTTTACTGTTGTGGAACCTTACAGGGCAGGGCCTGATATTATAGGATACGATAAGCCAGCAGGTATTGTTCACCAAACGATGAGCACCACATAAACTGGTAGTGAAGTCTTACTTCAATACTAATTCGGGAGGTAATAGAATGCCTGATAAGGTTTCACCCGGCCCGCTTCACGGAAATCCCCTGCCCAAAGAGGCCGTTTGTATTCATACCCGGAAGGTATACGACAGCTGCCGCGACAAAGAGTGTCTTCAGGATCTGCGCGTCTATCTTACCCGGTGCTCACAGGCGGTTTTAGACGGCGCCATCAATGTCAAGCCCCGCACGGCTGAACTGCTGTGGGCGTATATTGATGTTGAACCCATTCCCTTTAATAAGGGATTTTACACGGTAGACGTCAAGTATTTTTACAAAGTCACTGCCGATGCATTTGCCGGAGTCGGCCGCCCCCGCGAAATTTCTGGTTTGGCTACCTATGACAAGCGGACTGTTTTGTTTGGAAGCGAAGGCAGCGTACGTATTTTCAGCTCACAATATGCGCCGCAGGAAAGTGACGTTCAGAACTTCGAAAAGACGAATCTGCCCATCGCAGTCGTCGAAGTTGTTGACCCGGTACTGCTCGGGGTCAAAGTTATCGACGGTCAGGGCTGCGGCGAAGCACTGCTCAACGATATCCCCGAAACCATCTGCAATTGCTTTGATGATGAGCTGATTATTTCGGATGACGGTAAAAAGCTGTATGCCACTCTGGGACAGTTCAGCATTATTAAGCTGGAGCGCGACATTCAGCTGTTGATGCCCGCTTATGATATTTGTATGCCGGATAAAGAATGCTCTGGGAATGCGGACGAGTTTTTCCCGCCTCAAATCAGTGACATGATCAAGGCAGGGGAAAAGGGAAGCAGCAATGCAGCAGGCACTGGCTGTTGCGGTTGTGGCTCCTCTTCGGTTCAAACCCAGCAGAGGCGGAGATAAAACCTATACACCCAAGCAAAAACGGAGCGCCTTATAGGCGCTCCGTTTTATTCTTTTTTGACGGATATTGAAAGGTCGGTTCCGCAGTTTACATAAAAATGTTTACATAATATTTGTCCATAATGCCGAATTTTTCTCCTCCTCTTGATTCCTTTGCGCAAAGCGAGTATCATAAAAGACGCATTCCACTCATAGACATGAACATGGGTGGTGATGCAATGAACCGTCGCAGTGTTCATCAGGACGAGCTGCTGAGCCGGCATATGCCGGTTGTCTGTTTGTTGTCGGTCTGTTTTTTGCTGGGAGCAGTAATCGGCAGTTTTTTTGCCGCCGATTTGCCCGAAAGCTCGAGCGGGTATGTGGCGAGTTATGTTCAACGAATCAGTGGGGCAACCGGAATAGAGCTTTTCAAATCATCTTTTTGGCCTTCTTTCATCCTGTTGGCGCTGGTCTTTTTTTCTGGTTTTGGACGCCTGAGCATGTTGGTTATCCCCGCTGTTTTTCTGGTGCGCGGGTTCACCATGTCTTTGGCTATTACTGCATTTGTCAGTGTATATGGGCTGAAAGGCTATATCCCGGCCCTGCTGACCGAGTTTTTGTCCAGCTTTGTCATTACGGCGTGCCTGTTTGTGTTATCGCTGTTTTCTTTTTCCCTATCGGCCTCTTGGTCGCGCAGGGTGGGAAAGCATGTTCCAATACCGCGGCTGGCGTTGGATGCTTCTTATTACACAATGGCTGCCGTATGCTTGACCGGTATTTTGTTGGCGTCTTTACTGTACGCCTATTTATTGCCGCCGTTGGCACGGGCAGTTTTGCTGATTATAATAGGGTAGGGGGTGCTGTCATTGACGGATGCGCTTTTACATCAGTTTGAGAATTACTTAACAACAGAAAAGCATGCGTCGGCCAATACAGTTACCTCTTATATGAGGGATGTTTCCGCTTTCTGTTCCAGCACCGGTCTGCGAACGGAAAAAGACTGCGGTAAAGTGAAGCGCAAGCAGATAGAAGATTATTTTCAGGGACTGGAGGCCGGCGGGAAATCAACGGCGACGATTCAGCGCAATCGTGCATCGCTGACGGATTTTTTCCGTAGCCTACAGCGGCGTGGAGTGATAGAGGTCAACCCTGTAAAAGGTGTATGTGTGCGCGCAGCACAGCCCCGTATGCCGGCTACTTTGACCATGGAAGAGGTTGAAAAGCTGCTGGCCATTCCGGCAGAGTCAGGGTATAAAGGCCGGCGGGACAAAACCATGATTGAGCTGTTGTACGCTACGGGCATTAAAGCGACGGAATTGATTGAGTTGGATTTGCAGGATGTCAATCCACGTATGGGATTTGTACATTGCCGCGGAGCCCGGTCAGAGCGGACCATTCCCATTTACCCCGAAGCTGCCCGTATGTTGGAAGATTATATCCGCAATGTACGTGCTTACATGGTCAATACTCCTGCCGAAAAAGCGCTGTTTTTGAACATGACCGGGGAGCGTATCACCCGGCAAGGCTTTTGGAAGATCATCAAGCATTATGCCGAGCAAGCCAATATTCATAAAGAGATCACACCGCAGATGCTTCGGCATTCTTTTGCATTGCATCTTTTTCAAAATGGTGCTGATTTGCGCTCAATTCAACGTATGTTGGGGCATACTGATATTTCAACTACACAGATTTACGCACGTCTGTATCAAAACGATTTGCAGGAGACTTACCAGCGATTTCACCCCAGAGCGCGATAAAAAAGCCGGTCTTTTCTTTAGAAGAAAAAACCGGTTTTATTATTTATTACGTTGTTTAGGCTGTTTGGAAGGAGGGCGAACGCCGGAAAGTGGGTTTTTGTCTGCGGCGTCGCGCAAATTATCATCGATCACATGGGTATAAATCATCGTAGTGTCCAGGTTTTCATGCCCAAGAACCTCTTTAAGCGTGCGCACATCAACGCCGTTTTGATACATCAGCGTTGCTGCCGTATGCCGCAGTTTATGAGCGGAGCAATGCTTTTGGCTCAGCCCCGCCTGGTTGAGATGTTTGCCAACCAGCCATTTGACGGTTTGCACGCTGATACGTTTGCGCTGCTTGCTGATGAAAAGAGCATCGCGCGCTTCGGGCAACGGGGCGATGCGGTGGGGAAGATAAGCCTCTACTGCGTCACAGCAGGCTGGGTTCAGGTAAACAAAACGTTCTTTGTTGCCTTTGCCAAGGACGCGCAGACGTTGATCTTCCTTGTTGATATCGGACAGATTGATGCCGACCAGCTCGGAAACACGCAGCCCACAGTTTAAGAAAAGGGTGAGCATACAGTAGTCGCGTTCGCGATAGGGTCCGTCAACCGACTGAAGCAACAGCAGGCTTTCCTGCAGGGTCAAGAATTTAGGCAAGGTTTTTTTCGTTTTAGGTGTATCCAGGCCGGCAGTCGGGTTTTCTTCAAAATAACGCTGCTTTTCACAAAGATATTTATAAAAGGAACGCAAAGCAGAAACCTTTCGGGCACGGGTGCGGGGTTGATTGCCATAACTGGTCTGTGCGCTTCTATAATATTTGGGGCGTTCATTAGCAGCGAACATCAAGTAATCCAATAAATCAGTTCGCGTCACACTTTCCAGGAAAGGCAGATCGATGCTGGCAATACTGATCTCATCAAAAGAAGTGCCGGGGCTGACCTGTCCGCGCTTTTGCAGCATAAATCGTAAAAAAGTACGCAAATCGAGAAAATATTCATTGACAGTTTTGTGCGAACGCCCCATAATGGTTTCCATATAGGTAAGATATTCACGTAAAACAGGGGATGCGTCTGGCCAAGCCTGAATCATAGATGCGCCTCGATTCAAAAGGATAGGAGTGAAAGCCCCATGCTGTATAAGGGAACACTGGAGTCGCCGGTAGGCCCCATTCAACTTATTGCTGAAGATCATTATATCATACGTCTGGACTTTTACCAAGGTGGTCTTCAGGATTGTCAGGATTTTTTGCAAAAATATTTTCCGGGTGTGCCGTTTACCGAAGGCTTTAATTCTGAGCTGATTAAAGCCATTGTGCAGGTAGACGAGTATTTCAGCGGAAGCCGGAAGAGCTTTGACGTTGCGGTTAAATTGTATGGAACGCCGTTTTATGGTGAAGTGTGGAGCGAGTTGTGTAAAATACCATATGGGGAGTTAATCAGCTATAAGACGCTTGCTGAGCGTTGCGGGCGCAGCAAAGGGTTTCGAGCTGTTGGGCAGGCCAATCACCATAACCCTGTCAGCATTATTGTCCCATGCCATCGCGTTGTTGGTGCGAATGGCAAATTGACAGGGTATGGTTCAGGCATTGAAATCAAACAATTCCTTATTGATTGGGAACAAAAAAATAAATAACTTGCAACCTTATAAACAAAGCATTGGAAAAGAAAGACAAGTGATTGTACAAAATAAAAGTTTTGTTTAATTAAAGAAAAAACAGTCCGGCAGTCAAATGAATTGCTGACGGATTGTTTTTTGTAATGGCGGTTAATCATCACGAATTGCATCAATCGGGTTGAGTTGACAAGCCTTTTTGGCAGGTATAATTCCAAAAATTACACCACACATACCGGCGCCAATGATACATGCCAGAATGTTGACTAATAAATTAATTTTCAGATGAAAAAAATGCCCTAAAACTACAAATACCGTTAGGCTGATACTGCCGCCCAATAATCCGCCTAATAAACAAATCAGAATAGCTTCCCACAAAAAGCAATGCAGAATATCATGGCGCGTGGCACCCAATGCCATATATACACCTATCTCCCGCGTCCTTTTCTCTGCGGATGATACCATGGAGTTCATAACGCCAATGCCGCCAACTACTATTGATACAGCAGCAACAGCGCTGATAAATATTGTTATTATTTTGACAATATTTTTAAAAGCCCTGGTATACCCGCCAAGATTCTCATATTTAAATTCAATATCTGGTGTGCTGATTTGTAATTGACGAATAGCTCTTTGTACAGCGCTTGCTTCATCTGTGCCGGCAGAACAACTGATCGCCAGCTTATCAGTTGTCTCTGCCCCTATCATGTGATCAAGCGCAGAGTATGGAACGTAAAGGATGTGCGGCATACGGCCGCCGCTTAAATAGTTCAGCCCTTCGGTTTGGGAATCTAAAATGCCGATGATTTCAAACTGGTCATAGCTGTTTCCAATTCCAATCGTCAGCTGCTTCCCTGTGATATTCTCGCGTTGGTACAGGATTTCCGCCAATGTCCTGTCGATCAAGACAACGTTGGCTGCGCTGGAAATGTCGTTTTTTTGCAGCATCCGCCCATGCAGAAGCTGTAAGTGAAAGATGTTGGGCAGTTGTTCGTCAACACCGCAGATGCCGGCTGCATAAGATTGCCCGCGAAGTGAGGCGTATCCATATTGCAGAGAAAGCGGCATGGCCGCTGTAATTTCCGGGACATTGTTGGAAACGGTCCGAAGTTCTGCATCACCAAAAGTATATCCATCAATGTCGGCATATAATGCCAGTCCCCCCAGCCCAGTCTGCTCTATTTCAGAAGTCACTGCGTTTTGTGCTGCGCTGCCCAGGCCGCTGATGGTACAGATCGAGCAAATGGCTACGCAGACCGCTAGTACACACAGCAGGCTGCTGGTCCCGCCGCGACGCACGTTGCCCGCAGCCAAGGCCACTAGATCACGATATGTCATCAAATGCCTCCATCTGTATCAATATGCGATCGCCGTGTTCCACCATTTCGGGATTGCAGATGAGCAGCTGATCGGCGCGGATACCAGACGCTACCTCAAGCCCTTCTTCCAGCTCATACCCGGTAGTGATATAATGTTTTATCGCCCGCCCGTTTTCCGCGATCATCACATATTCCCGCTGCATATCATCCTGCGCAACGCATGAATATGGCACGATCAGTGCTTCGGCCTTGCGGTTGACTACGGCTTTGGCTTGCGCGCTGTAACCGGGCTTGAGACGTCCCTTCGGATCGGAGACGCTGATGAGCACATCGGTTTTTATTTCACCCGCCTGTACAAAGGTGCCCGTTTGACGGCCATAGGGCAATATGCTTTGTATCTGCCCGCTTAATACATCTTCACCAGTCAGGGCATCTACAGTGACTGCGCACTCCATTCCCTCGGAAATACGAGAAACAGAGCTTTCAGACACCTGTGCCTGAATGGCAAGCTGTGTCAAATCAGAAACGGAGATACAAGGCAAAACGCCGCTGATCTCCTGCCCTGCTGTGCAGTTTATTTTCATGACCACGCCATCAATAGGGCTGCAAAGCAGGTAAGGCTGGAACTCTGCCCGTTCGCCGGACAGCGAAAGCCCTGTGACTGCTGATGAAACGATAGCGGCAAGTTCATCATTCAATACATTGTTCCCCGCGCTGACAGAATCGGGGCTGATTTGTGAAACGGCTGACTGTACGTCTTCATACAGGGCGCCGGCCGATTGCTGATCGGGTGACAGTGGCACAAGTTGAATCAAAGGCTGCCCCTGGGTTATCTCGTCGCCGGGTTTGACGTACAGCCTGTCCACAATAGCAGGGCCTTCGGCGTACAGATTCTGCCGGGCCTGCTCTACTGTGGTACCCCGCAAAAGCACATAATCGGTGACCCCCATACAGGCGGGCAGGACTGCGGGTACTGTGCTGATTTGTTTGCTTTCACGATATGGACTGATCAGATACATCCCTAGAATAATAAGAACGCATAAAAATGCGGCAAAAACACTTTTCATGTCTACCCCTCCTTTCAATGGAAACGATGCTTTGTCGACCATCATATTTTGCTTGTTTTCGGTCAAAATATAACCAGCGTGCAATAAAGAAGGTGATTGTTTTTGCCCATTATCTGTAGCGAGACCGACTGTATTTATTGCAGCGACGGCGAATGCGGCTTGACTCGCGCGGCGTCGCCGGGTGAATATGAGGGCGCAAAATGTGCCTATTTTGTCAAGCGGGCCCATTCAAAAAGCGTGCGATGACTATCGCACGCTTTTTGTCAATATAATCAGCTTACTTGCTGAATCCGGTTTGCAAAGCCTCTTGAATCGATGAAACGCCTATGCACATTATTCCTGCGGCTGTGACTTGTCCGATACAGGCACGGGGAACAATGCATTTGCTGAAGCCAAGCCGCGCCAGTTCGGAAACCCTTTGCGCTGCTCCGGAAACCGAACGGATTTCACCGGAAAGTCCCACTTCTCCAAAAACAGCCAGGCCGTCCAACAACGGCCTTTCCAAATAGCTGGAGGCAATGGCCATGACAACAGCTAAATCGACGGCGGGTTCGTCCAGGGTTAGGCCGCCCACTACGTTGATATAAGCATCGTATGCGCTCAGCATAAACCCGCCCCTCTTTTCCAAAATAGCGAGCAGCAACATGGCGCGGTTGTAATCGACGCCAGCCGCCGTGCGGCGCGATGAGCCATAGGCCGACTTTGTAACCAAGCCCTGAATTTCGGCCAAAAGCGGCCGCGTCCCCTCTAAAACCGCAGTGACACAACTGCCGCTGGCGCCCTCTGGCCGTCCAGACAGCATAGCCGCAGAGGGATTAGGGACGACAACCAGGCCTTTTTCCTGCATTTCAAAAATACCGATTTCGTTGGTAGAGCCAAAGCGGTTTTTGGCTGCGCGCAGCATTCGATAGGATGCGTGGCGCTCTCCTTCAAAATTAAGAACGGTATCGACCATGTGCTCCAGCACCTTGGGGCCGGCAATGCCGCCATCCTTATTGACATGGCCAACCAAAATAATGGAAACGCCGTGCGTCTTTGCGTACTGCATCAGCGCCATAGTGCAGTCCCGAATTTGTGAAACGCTGCCTGGCGTTGACGCAACCTGTGCATTGAACAGGGTTTGGATGGAATCAATGATGACCATGTTGGGCTGCGTTTTTTCAATCGCCGCAATGATGGCGTCAAGCTCGGTTTCGGCAAAAATCAGAAGACGGCTGTCATTAATATCAAGCCTTTGGGCGCGCATTTTAATTTGCGACAAAGACTCTTCCCCTGTGACATATAACACGGAACCTGTTGCACACAATGCGCGACAGGCCTGCAACAGCAACGTGGATTTTCCAATGCCGGGTTCCCCGCTGACCAGCACCAGCGAACCCTTGACCATGCCGCCTCCCAACACGCGATCCAGTTCTGAAAGCCCGGTAGACACCCGCTGCTCGTGCTCAGTGGAAACATCGCTGATGGCGACGGGTGCAGTCATAGGGCGACGGGCTGTTCGAGCTGCAAAGTTATTTTCCTTTACATCGTTGATAACTTCTTCAACCATCGTATTCCAACTGCCGCAATTAGGACACTTTCCCTGCCATTTGGGCGTATCAAAGCCGCAATCTGAACACACATATACAACTTTCTTTTTTCCAGCCATCGTGACTTCCCCTATTTTGTTTCTAAATATTGTATATAGCCACATGCAATGGCAAGTGCGATTTTCGTTTGATAAGAATCCTGCTGTAAAAGGGCTTCCTCCCGCTCATTGGAAAGAAAACCACATTCGATGGTAACGGCGGGCGCATTGATATTTTTCATCAGCATAACGCCATCCGGCGACAATTTGATCCGCCGATCGTTGTTTTGATCAAGCGCTGAACGCAGATGATCTTGCAGGCACTGCGCCAGGGTTTTGGAGCGCTCTGTATTGGGGGAATAAAAAACCTGCGCGCCATAATACTTTTCCTGCTCAAATTTATTTAGATGGATGCTGAGAAAATCCAGCTCGGGTCTGGCTTTAGCCAGGGCAAGACGGGCGTAGAGATCGGCGTTCTTGTTTTCGCGCGCAGTGGCATCCGAATTAAAATTGAGCGACTGCGCATCGGTGCGCGTAAGTTCAGCACTGACGCCCACAAAACGCAGAAAAGCCCGCGTTTTCAGCGTGATGGCAAGGTTGATATCGGCTTCGGCAACGCCGTTTCTTGAAACAGCACCGCCGTCCATACCACCGTGGCCTGCATCAAGAAACAGCATAAATTCATCGGGGTGAACGACAGCTAAAACCGGCTTTGGGGCCTGTTTGCGGCGGAATGTGACAGCGCCGAACAAAAGAATGCAGCTCACCAAAGCCGCAATGGCCAAGGCCCGAAGAATGGTTTTCAGGCGGATAACATACACAGCGATCACCTCGGCACACTATATTCCCTTGCTGTGAAAAATAGCACCGGAGTAAACGCCGAAACCATTTAAAACGTCAAAATACCTGTATGCTCCAGCAAAATTTTCAATCCGATGAGAATGAGGACAACGCCGCCGGCCAGTTCGGCGCGGGATTTATAGCGCATACCGAACACATTGCCGATTTTAACGCCAAACATAGACAAAATCAGTGTGGTAACGCCAATAAATGTAACCGCAGGGACGATGCGAACCTTCAAAAAGGCAAAAGAAACGCCGACAGCCAGCGCATCAATGCTGGTAGCAACAGCCAATGGAAGCATGGCGCGCGGCGATAACGAGGCGTCGGCCTCTTCATCGTCGCCACTGCGGCTCTCACGGATCATATTAGCGCCGATGACAAACAGCAGCACAAAGGTGATCCAGTGATCATAGGCGGTGATAAGCCCGGCAAACTGACGGCCCAACAGATATCCTAAAAGCGGCATAACCGACTGAAAAATACCAAAATACAGGCCGACAATCAGCGCTTTCTGCAACGAGATTTTCCGGATGGAAAGCCCTTTGCAAATAGACACGGCAAAGGCGTCCATAGAGAGGCTGACGGCGATGAGAAAAAGTTCAAGCAGGTTCATACAGGGCCTCCTGTTTCTATAATATACTCTTCTCCATACCACATGTGGCGTTCCAGATTAACTGTTCCATCAGAACGGAAGCCGATCCCCTCCTGCTCCAGCAAAATGCGTTGACGGTTAACGCCGCCAAACGCAAAAGCTTCGGCTAGGCCGCCAAAACGGTTGACAACACGATGGCAGGGCACGACGCCGGGTTCGGGGTTGACGTGCAGCGCATAGCCCACTACGCGCGACATGCGTGGGTTGCCCATCAGGCGGGCGATTTGGCCGTATGTAGTCACACACCCCTTGGGAATGTGCTTTACGATGTCATAGACTTTTTGAAAGGTATTTTGTGGCATCCAGCGTTCCTCAATGATTCTAAGTTTTGTCAATCGGCGGCACAATACGGAATAGAAATCTGTTGGATTTTATGATAATATGAAAGTGCCGTCACGGTCTGATAGGGACAGACTGCATTTTTGCAACGGCTTTTATCATACACCACTTTACATACATTTTCAACAGAAAAGCTGTGAATCCTGCAGTTTACCAAATATGTTGCTTTCAAGTACAGAAGGGAATGGATTTATGGACATCAAACAACAGGTCATTGCTGTCATGACTGAGGTAAAAAAGGCAGTCGTCGGAAAAGACACTGTATTGCTCAAAGTTCTGATCGCTGTTTTGGGCGGCGGGCATGTGCTGCTTGAAGATATCCCCGGTGTTGGGAAAACGACCATGGCGCTGGCATTTTCGCGTGCGCTGGGGCTGGAATACCGCCGCGTGCAGTTTACCCCCGACGTCATGCCGTCTGATCTAACGGGTTTTTCAATGTACAATAAAGAAACCGGGCGCATGGAATACCAGCCTGGCGCGGTGCTGTGCAACCTGCTGCTGGCCGATGAACTGAACCGGGCAACGAGCCGTACACAGTCAGCGCTGCTGGAAGCCATGGAAGAAGGACAGGTGACGGTTGACGGCGTTATACATCCTGTTCCCCGCCCTTTTCTGGTCATCGCCACTCAGAACCCTGCCGGCGCGTCGGGAACGCAGCTTCTGCCCGATTCACAGATGGATCGCTTTATGCTGCGGCTGTCCATCGGTTACCCCAAGCCTGAGGACGAAATTGAACTGCTGCGCCGAAAAGCAGGCGGCCGCATGGCAGAAGAAGTCCGGCAGGTGATGAGCAGCACCGATTTGGAGCTCTTGCGTGAAGAGGCTGCGCGTGTTTATATTTCTGATGAAGTGCTGGAGTATATCGTTCGGCTGGTAGGCGCAACAAGAAATCGAAGGGATGTGGCGCAGGGCGCAAGTCCGCGCGCAGCGCTGGCTCTGGCAGCTGTCAGCCGCGCCCCGGCACGGGGGCCCGGCCGTCAGACAGGCACACCAGCAGATGTACAGCGCCTGTTTTGCGATGTGATTGCCCATCGGCTGCTGCTTCCTCCGCAGAGTGATGCGGATAAAAATAAGCTGGCACTTGAAATCATGCAATCGGTTCAAGCGCCCCGTTTGCGGTGAGAATGATGCTGCGTTCTCGGGTGCTTTATGCGGCGGCGCTGCTGGCTGCCTTTCTGTTTCATGTTTTCAATACCAGCTATATTGCCTGGTTTCTGTGGATGTTGGTGGTCTGCCTTCCTTTTTTGGCACTTGCGCTCAGTCTGCCGGCCATATTGGGGTGTCATATTACGATAACACCTGACGTATATACGGTGCAGCGCGGTGTGAAAACGGGATGGGACATCGAGCTGAAAAGCCGGTTTAAGTTGCCGATTGCACATGTGACCTGGATATTTAAGAGCGTCAATCTTCTAACGGGCTTTAAAAACGCAGAAAGAATGACGATGAATAGCCGGGAGTTTGAAGACAAGCTGTATCAACAGGCAGCGACGTCTCATTGCGGGTTGTTGGAATGCTGTATCGAACATGTCCGCGTGTGCGATTGCCTGGGACTGTTTGCCATTCGACGCCCGTCTGCCAGGGCCTGTCTGACCGTTTTCCCTGTTGCGGCCCAGGTTAAGCCTCTCCCGGATAACATGGGTGAAAATGCCGGCAGCGCTAATGTGCTGCGGCTTCGTCATGGCGGCGGCCCGGGCGAAGATTATGATTTGCGCGCTTATCGCCCCGGTGACCCGATACGTTCGATACATTGGAAGCTTTCTTCCAAGCGTGAGGAGCTCATTGTAAGAGAAACGCTCGAGGCGCAGAAAGCTCCGATTTTGCTGACCTTTGACCACTTTGGTTCGGCTGATGACATGGATCGGATTTTTGACAGGCTGGACGGATACTGCCGTCTGTTACTGGAAAAAGGGCATATTTTCTTTGTACAATGGGTACAGCCGCTGGACAGCCGGCTGCGCAGCTATCAGATCGCTGACGAACACGGGCGTAAGGCGTTTTTGGCGGCAGCCTTGGCCGATCCTGCGCCGGAAACCGGGCACTCTGTTTTAGAAACAAAGCTGTGCGTACAGGGTTGGGACAATGTCCGCCATTTCCACATTACCGCAGAAAAGGAGGACGGACTATGCGCACAGGCGCCGGAGGAAAAAGCGGTGGAAGCATAGGATACACTCTGGGGAATATACTGCTGGATGGCGTTTTGCTTTTGCTGGTTTTGCTGGGCACGATGTCATCCTTTGTCAGCGCCTATTCCATCCGTCCGGCGCCGGAGTTATTTGTTTGCTGCGCGGGATTGAGTGTCGTTTTCACGGTTGCCTTTGTTCTGCCGCGGCGGCGCTGGATTCCGCTTCTGATTCTAGGCGTCGGGTATGCGCTTTTTGTGTGGCATCGATGGGAAGAAATCAAAGCCGGCGCTTTTGCTGTCTATGCAGACATTGTCAATTTATTGGCCAAACAGCTGCATATTACAGAGCCAATTGCTCTGCCCTCAAAGCTGACACCACAAAAGTGGGACGAAGTACAGATATTTTTTTTGATCATGGCAGCCGCACTGCTGGCTTTTATGCTGGGGTGGGCAATAGTGGACAGACACAGCACCTGTCTGACGATTGTACTGACGCTGGCACCGTTGATGCCAGCCTTACTGGCCAATGTCCTGCCATGGTGGCCGGCGTTTATGGCGACAACAGCCTGCTGGCTGGTATTGCTCCTTACCTCTCTGTTGCGCGGGACATCAGCCAATGGGCTCTATCGTTTTGCTGCATCAGCTCTGCTCGGTTGTGCTGCTCTTCTGTTTTTGCTGAGCGTTTGTATGCCGCAGGCCGACTACAGGCATCCGGCATGGGCAAACGAGGCGTATGCGTGTCTGACAGAGCTTGGTTCCCGAATTGTTTCCCAGTTAACAAGGAACAGCGCTGTTTCCTATACACTCCCCGGTTCGTCTGCTACCGTAAGCTCCTCTATGACAGTTGATCTGGCTTCGGCCGGCCCCTTGCAGTACACGGGAGACACAGTGCTGCGTATCACAGCCGAAACGCCGGGGCGTGTGTATTTGCGCGGCTATGCGGCGGCGCGTTACAACGGGACAAGCTGGCTTCAATTGAGCGATGAAGAGTATCAGAGCTTTTCCCAGATGTTTGATACAGACTGGCGCGGCATAAACCAGCCGGCGTACTTCCCCTTTTTTACCAACACGCTCAGCACGCCCCCTTACAGCATAGATATTGAAAACATAGCCGCACCGAGAAGCTGTGTATATTACCCCAGCCAGTTGATTCCCAGTTCAGGCGACGGTACGGTGAATAATGCGTCGTTTGTACGGGATATTTACCTGTCGCCCTACAACGGTGCGCGCACATACACGTTTTATTACTATCCTCCGGATGAGCTGCTGCGAGGAACAGAATCGCGCATGCATGAGGTCGAGGAAACGGAAATGGCCTATCGATATTTTGTTTATCAAAACTATACAGATTTCCCTTCTGATTTTCTGGATAATATTGCACCTTGGTTACAAGAAGCCGAACAACTGAGCAGGGATTATAGCCCCAGTGTGGAATCTATTCCCGAGCCATACCGTGAACGTGTAGCAGCCGCCTGGAAAGTGGCATACATGTTGGATGTCACTACCGAATATGACGCAGAAACGCCGACCATGCCCCAGGGGGCAGACTTTGTTACTTATTTCTTGACGCAAAGCCGCCGGGGTTACTGTATGCATTTTGCCAGCGCCGCGACATTGCTGCTGCGCTCTATGGGAATACCGGCGCGTTATGTGGGCGGTTATGCTGCAACAATGCTCGAGCCCGGCACGTTTGATATACCGGATTCAGCAGCTCATGTATGGATAGAGATTTATTTGGACGGCTACGGCTGGCACCCTGTTGAGGTCACGCCGGCTATCAGAGAAGATCCGGTTTTACAGGATACTGCGGCCGAGCCTTTGCCGGAAGAATCCCCCGTTGAACCGCCTCAGGATGATACGGCAGATCATACAGCGCCGGAGGAAGATGCCGATTCGGTACCGCCCACAGAAGAACAGGTGCTGCCGCAGAAAGAAGAGGCGGCAAATCTGCGCTGGATGCTTTACCCCGCTGTGTTGGCACTGACCGCCGCGATATTGGTGCTGCGGCGTTTATACCTGCGCTGGCTGCGCCGGCGAAAAACACAGGGAACGGACATCAATGGTTCGGCTCTCAACGCTTATGGCTATCTGCTGCCCCTGCAGCCCTGGGGACTTCGAAAAAATGAAGAGGTTGAAAGACTGGCGCAAAAGGCGCGGTTCAGCCAACATACACTGACGCAGGATGAACATGATACGATATTGCGCTGGCTTGAAGCAGAAGAACTTCGGATTGATCAAAGCCTTCCGCTCTGGAAACGTCTGCTGTTTCGCTATCTGTTTGGCCTGCATTGAAGATTGCATTGGTAAAAAAGAATCGGAAGCGGCCGTATCGCTTCCGATTCTTTCTTTCATACGGTTATAGAATCAGCATGGCATCGCCAAAACTGAAAAAACGATAGTGTTCTTTGACGGCGACATGGTAAGCATGA